>JAFGPV010000028.1 GCA_016936015.1 Pirellulales bacterium | reverse complement strand
ATGTAGTGAAGACTTTGGCCTAAAAATGAACGTAAGTCCTTTGCTATCAACGAGCCTGTCAGCGCAACTCCGTAACTTGGGTTAGGAAAAAGATTTCGCACCTTGACTTATCGTTAAGTCTCTGCTATTATGATATTTATGACTTAACGTTAAATCTGGATGATAATTTGTATTTCTTCAATTATTAATGGCAAAAAATAGACGAGTCCCGGAAACTCGCTTGATTGACATTGCTCGCAAGGCAGGTGTCTCGAGTTGCGTAGTGGGACATGTGCTAAACGGCTCTCGGGGCAATTCTCGCGTTTCGCAGAAAACCGCCCTGCGGATTCGGGAAGTGGCTCGCCACATGAACTACCATCCCAATCATGCAGCCCGGTTGTTGCGTGGCAGACGTTCCTATACGTACGGATTGTTGGTGGCATCGGCTGGCGATCCGTTACGGTCGTTTCTGGTGCAGTTTCTGGATGCGGAAGCGGTCAAAATAAATTGCCACACCTATATCGGCAACACGATTGGGAAACCCACAGTGGGGCCGAATCAGTTTGAGGCCTACGTGGACGAGTTTGCAAGGCGTCGCGTGGACGGCGTCTTTTGCGCGGTGCACCACTGGTGGCCGGGCGACCGCAATTACCTGTTGACCAAGCACCCCCACACGGTGTTCTACGAAGATCCGGGAATTCCCCAAGCCACCTACGTGTTTGTTGATCGGGAGGCGGCGGTACGTTTGGCGGTGCGGCATTTGGCGGAGCGGGGGCGGAAGCGGATCGGCCTGGCAGTGATGACGCTCTCACGTCCGATGCACATTGCACGCCGCCGCGGCTATGAGGCGGAGCTTCGCGTTCAGGGATTGCCCCTGGAGGAACAGTTGATATTCAATGCCGAACCTTATGGAGACGCATTCGCCCGATGCATCGAGGAGGAGTTTAAATGGGAGTTTCCCGAACAGATCATCTATCACTTAATCAAGGCGTTGATCATGCGCGGCCGGGTCGACGCCATCGTCACCCACGATGATTTTTGGGCCGCCGCCATCATTAAACGATTGGTTGCCCGCGGCATTCGCATCCCTGAGGACGTGGCGATCGTGGGGTATTTGAACCATTACCTTGCCGATTGGACCGTCCCCCCCCTGACGACTATTGATCTCCAGCACCTTCAAGCAGCCCAGCAGATGGTTCTCCTTCTGGAGAAGATGATCACGGAAGGTCCGCCGCCCGTGGGGAAACGCTCATTTTCGATCCAGCCTCGATTGATTGTGCGTGAATCGAGTTAGGAAATCGCAGAGAAGAATGGTTTTTGAAGTCTCCGAGAAAGCACGGGAAAAATCTCTTGCCGGCTCGTGGGATGGAATCCGGACGCAGTAGAAGAGCGTAAAACCCGGCATTGGCGTCGGGCGATCATACGTGTCGAAGCGCGGAGTCGCTCCGCGTGAGAATCCATCAAATCCCGGTAAACATTTTTGAATTTTCGGTTGGCCGATCCCGGAAGCCCGCCGGAAAGGAAAAAATCGATTTGCTGAGCGGATTCCGTGTGTCGGCCGGAGACCCGGGTGTGGCGCCGGTCGTTTTGGCAATTGAGTTTCTTTTCACCTACTATTTTTAGGAGTTGATTTATGAAACACATCCAATGGTTGAGAATTCTATTGCTCCCGGGATTGCTCCTGGCGGTTGTTTTGCCGCTGCAAGGCGCTTACGTCTGGGACACCTCGACCGATCCCGGCTATCAAGCAGGCAACGGCTATTGGGACCCCTACTCCATGGAGGTCTGGAATACCGACGGCACGGGCCAGACTTTAGAGTACTGGGTTGACTACAACGACGCCGTCTTTTCCGCCAACGGAACCTCGGAGGTCTACGTCGGCTATGTGTCGGCAACGTCCGTTCAATTCGACGGGACGGGGTACACGCTCAACGGCGGATATATCGAAAACACCGGTGCGTACGTCATGAACCAGAATGCGACGGTCTCTTCCGAATTGACAGGTTCGCTGTTGGTCAAAGGACCGGGAACCCTAACATTATCCGGCGGAGTAACCACCACGAACCGCATCATCATTTGCAGTGAGGCATCCACGGAAGGGCATGTGGAGCAAAACGGCGGCACTGTGGCCGTCACGGATGAGTATTTCATGGTCGGCGGCAACTACACCGGAAATTGCACCGCCGTGTATACCATAAATGATGGATACCTTGATAACGGCTATGGGCTTTACGTCGGCTGGGGGGTGGGCAGCGCGGGAACCATTGTTCAAAACGGGGGCGTGGTTTACAGCAGTTCGCCTCTTAACCAAGGGATTGTGACCCAGGACGGCACGGCAAGTTATTACCTCAACGGAGGAACACTGAGCAACTGGATAAATTATCTTTTTGCCGATCTGGATTTTTACTTTGGAGGGGGCACGTTTCAGCCGTCCGTGAGTTTCACGACGCCGGCAGGACTCCTTAACACCACCATCCTGGACGGCGCCACGGCGAACATCGATACGAATTGGAAGAATATTACCTGGACAGATCCCATCCAAGGCGCCAACGCGGCAGGACTGGCAAAATACGGTTGGGGCACGCTGACTCTTGCCGGCGACAATACTTACCAGGGCACCACGACGGTCTACGGCGGCTGGCTGATTCTTGCCGGGACCAATACTTACCAGGGCGGCTCCATGGTTTACGACGGCATTTTACAGGCGGTAAAACCCGGTGCGTTGCCCGGCTATGACACTCCGGGCGAAGTTGTCATCTACGACGGCATGTTGTTTGTCAACGCGGGTGGCGTTGGTGAATGGACGTCTACAGACCTTGTTTCCTTGTTTTCCAACGTCTCCAGCTACTCGGCGGAGTGGGGCGTCGGCATCGACACCACCAACGCCGTGGACGGCCTGTACGTGTATGACCAACCGATTACCGGAAACATCGGGCTGAATAAAGTCGGGTTAAACACTTTAGAAGTGCCCGCGACAAACGATTATACGCTCGACACTTGCGTTTACGACGGAATCCTGAAGGTCACCGGCAGCGCCAGCCTCAGCACCGGCCACGTGTACGTTCGTTGGAACATGTACAATGCCGGCGGAGGCGGCACCATTGATCTGAACGGTTGTACGATCTCCAATAACTTCACCCTGGACGGCGCCGGCCTCTTGGACTTCACGACCGGGGAATGCGAAGGAACCATCAATAACTATTCGGCCGCGCCGGCTGAAATCACCGGAAACGTCGAACTCGGCACGACGTTGTGTTATATCGGCAGCAAGGCAAGCGTCGGCGACATTAAAATAAGCGGCCAGATCAGCGGATATACCGGCCCCTTCAAACAGGGGAACAACACCCTGACTTTGAGCCGGACCGACAACACCTTCGACGCCCCCACGCTCATTGAAGCCGGCGTGTTGGAAGTAACCAAACTGGCCAATCTGGGCGAACCGAGCTCGCTCGGCCAGCCTTCCTATTCCGACATCAATTACATCGCGTTTTACAATTACTATGGCAACACCGGACAGACGTTGCGCTACATCGGCGACACCGCCAGCGTGACCGATCGCGTACTGTGGATTAATGCTTACGTCCATCCAACATTAGGCCCTCCGGACAACATCATTGACGCTTCGGGCACGACGCCCGACGCCACGATCACCTTCACCGCCGATACGCAGGGCGGCGGCAACGTGATCTTGAGAGGCTACAATACCGGCGACAACACCTTCTCGGGCGACATCGTCGACGGCCTCTCGGGTGAAACCGTCATCCCCACCAGCCTGACGAAGATGGATCCCGGCAAATGGATCCTCGACGGGGTGAAAAGCTACACGGGCGTCACCGTCGTTTTCGAGGGCGTCTTGGAAGCCGATGCGATCGTCAACTCGCCGAACGTCTCCGTTCTGGGAGGAGAATTGATCGCCGGCAGCATCACGACCGGCACCTTGACTATCGGGGTTCCCGTGGCCCAAGCCGCCCCGGTTCCCGAATCGTCCACGATGATCCTGCTTGTTGCGGCGGGATTGGGACTGCTGCTTTATCGGCGATATCGCCGACAACCGTAACTTCGGATGTGATTCCCGACGGCGGACTTGACAAGTTCAAGTCCGCCGCGGGAGTTTGTTTTTTTTACAAATGTGCAGTTTCAATGAGCGGGGCCGGAACAGAGAAGGCTTGGCTTTTAAAGAAGATTTAGGCTAAACTGAAGGTATCCTTCTGACCGAATTTGTTCGTTGTTTTCCACCAAGGGGCGGTTGGACGCATGGGAAAGAAGTAATCCAACATGATCAATACCCGTCGGTGGTTCATACTCACAATCGCCCTTTTTATTACAGAGCATCTGCCCGCCGATGGGATCACAGCGGGGGTCGCCTCCCCGTTTTCCTTTTCGTGCCGGGCCGACAACGACCTTTATCAGGCGATGGTCGCCAGCGGCGCGAAATCTCCCCGTTTCGACGATCCGGCGACGGCTGTCCACGCGGCTCCGACCGGCTCGGGTGTCCTGATCCTGGCCGATGGATATCCCGAGAAGCCCACGGCGATTGAGCCAGCCGTATTCGACGAGGCGGCCAGTAAGCAACTTCGCCTCTACGTCGAGTATCCCGCCGCGCTGCCCGGCGTACCGATCGGCAAGCCAGAGGAAGATCGCCTGTTGCGCGGCGTGGTGACGGCTGATTTCTTCGGCGATGCGTTGCCGCCGATGCGGATCGTAGGCATCAACGGTTGCCGCTACCTGCCGATGAAGGCCGAAAAACCTTATCTGGTTTTGGCCCGCGTTGCCGGAGTCGATACGGCCGTCTTCGGTCTGAAGGACACGGCGGCAGAGCCGCTGTTGTTTGAACATCCGCAAGGCAACTTGTTGGTGGCGACCAGCAAGTTGAGTAATTTCGTCACCGGCCGGCACATGCCCCAGCCGGCCTGGAAAACCATCTGGCGGACCATCTTCCGGTGGTTGCAGCCGGAGGCGGCCGCCGTGACGTTGGCATGGACGCCGACGGTGCGACCCAGCTACGGCCGCGATGAGCCTTTGCCGGCGGACCTGGAACTGCAAGCCTTGCGGCGATCGACCGATTGGCTGACCAAAAACAGGATGCTCCGACATGCCGGATGGCCTAAGGAAATGCTGGATTGGTCTCTCCATTACAATAATTTGCGAAACATGCCGGGTCCCGATTGTCCCGAAGGCGACGGCTCGCTGGGAATTTTGGAAGGGTTCAGTTCCACCATCCGCGCCGACGGCAGCCAACCCATGCGTTATGCGGTGCGCAACGACTGCATGGGCGAGGTCGCTATGCAATTGGTCCTCGACGCGGCGGTTACGAATCGGCCGCAGACCGAAGAAAAATCGCTCTCACAAATCTCCGAGAATCTGCTCGATTACATCTTCGGTCAATCGGGACTGGCCACCGGTTACCGCCTGAATCCCGTGGATCCGGCCTACGGTTTGGTGGGCTGGGCGTTGGATACGACGTTCGGCTACTGGGGCGACGACAATGCCCGATCGGCCCTGGGCGTCCTGACCATCTCGGCTTTGACAAAAGAAACACGCTGGAACGACGCGATTGCCCGAAATCTTTTGGGCAATCTCCGCACCACGGGCGTTTACGGCTTCCGTGTTGAATGTCTTCAGGACTACCATCTGAATAGGGACGGATGGAAATCCTATTGGCAGGGCGACCACGTGAAACTTTCGCCACACATGGAGGCCTGGCTTTGGCCGTATTTTCTCTGGGCTTACGAAAAGACTCGTTTCGAACCGTTTCTTACGCGCACCGAGACGGCCGCGCAGATGCTTATGAAACACTATCCGTATTGGTTTTGGGTCAACCGCAGCGGCACGACCGAGCGCGCGCGGGCCTTGATGCCGTTGGCCTGGCTGGTGCGGGTCAAGGACACGCCCGAACATCGCGGGTGGCTGCGAAAAGTTGCCGAAGACCTGATCGCTGTGCAAGATTCCTCGGGCGCGATCCGCGAGACGATCGGCGACGGCGGTCCCGGGACGCCCTCTAACGCCGCTTACGGCACGGCCGAAACGAGTTTGATACAGGCCAACGGCGATCAGGTGGCCGACATGCTCTACACGTGCAACTTCGCTCTGATCGGTTTGCACGAGGCCGCCGCGGCCACCGGCGATCGGTTCTATTCCGACGCCGAGGACAAGTTGGCAAAATTCCTCTGCCGCATCCAGATTCGCTCTGAAAATCATCCCGAACTGGACGGCGCCTGGTATCGCGGGTTTAACTTCCGCAACTGGGACTATTGGGCCAGCAACTCCGACTGGGAGTGGGGGCCTTGGTGTACCGAGACCGGCTGGACGCAACCGTGGATCGCCGGCACGCTGGCGCTGCGGCAAATGAAAACCTCCTTGTGGGACGTGGTGAAGCAGGCGGAAATCAGCAAGAATTTCGAGCAAATCCGCCAGGAGATGTTGCCCGACGAATTGCTCAAAGCGACGCCGCCCGCCGGTATGCGTCATGCGGCCGTCGACAAGACGGTGACGCTGTCCACGCCGATCGATCCCCGATATCCCGGCTGCGGCCCGGGCGGTTTGGTGGACGGCTTGTTGGGGGCCGAGCGATACGATACGGCCTTCTGGATGGGATTCGAAGGCGTGGATTTGGATGCGATCGTCGATTTGGGGGCGACGATCCCGATCAACAAACTCTCCGCAGGCTTCATGCAATTCACCGTGATGGGAATTTACCTCCCGTCACAAGTCGAGTTCAGCGTCTCCGACGACGGCAAGAATTTCCGCCCCCTCGCGACGGTCCGCTCCGATACGCTTCCCCAGGAACCGGGGCCTTTGCACCGAACGCTGACCGTCGAAAAGCTGAATGTTCGGGCCCGCTTCGTCGGAGTTCGCGCCCGTAATTTGGGCCGGATTCCCGAGGGACAACCCGCCGCGGGCGCGAAAGCTTGGCTCTTTACCGATGAAACCATGGTCAATCCCGACGAGTCACAGAAGTCAAATTCAAGAGATCCCTCAAGAAATGCTCGGCGATGAACCGGCCATTCCCGTCCCATGAGCATTTCCCGGAAATACTCCCCGAACGATCTTCGACGCCAATTGGTCGAGAAGGCCCTCTGCGGTCAACGGGGAGATCGAATCGCCTGCTTTCCCCTGGTGGACTTGGTGTATGCCGCGGCCTTCGATAAGCAGTCGATGGCCGCCGTCCAACTGGATCCGGCCCTCCATGCCCGGGCGCTGGACCGCTGCCTCCGGGAACTCCCGATCGACGGCGTTTACGTCAACATCTGCTTCAGCCGGTCTCAAGCGGCGGGAGCGGTCGTCCATGACGGACGCTACGCGCTGACGTTGGACGAATGCCTCGATATCCGCTTTGCCGAAAACGACGTGGCCGCCATTGCCCGGACCGAAATCACCTCCCTCGAAGACCGGCGGATCCGAACGGCCGAGCTTTACCATTCCGGAATGCTCGAAACGTTCCAAGCGATGGACTCGGAGTTGAAGCGGAACACGGCGGTGTGCGCGGGGCTGACCGGCGCCTTCTGCCAGCTCGGATTTCTTTACGGCTTGCAGAACCTGATGACGGCCATGATCGACCGCCCCCTGGAGGTCTGCCGGGCGCTCGCGTGGCGGCAGGAAATCGCGTTGCGGCAAGCTGGAGAACTCATCGCGGCGGGGGCGCGGTTCATTTGGATCGGCGAGGGCATGGCCTCCGGCAGCCTGATCAGTCCGGTCATGTACCGCCAATTTGTTTTACCCTACGAACAGGATTTAGCCCGGGAAATCCGCCGGCAGGGCGGGCTGTCGCTCCTCCACGTCTGCGGCAATATCACGCCCATGCTGGCGGAGATCGCCCTGAGCGGCGTCGATGGGGCCGACATCGACGCCCCCGCCGATTGGCCGTCCGTCGTCCGCATCCTTGGTCCCCAAATGTGTCTGAAAGGAAACATCAACCCCATTTTGTTTTTGCCGGAAAATGAGGAGCAACTCGCCGGGGCCTGTGAAACCACTCTTCGCGAAGCCGCCGGCTTGCCCAATTTCATCCTCAGCACCGGGTGCCTCGTCCCTCGCGACTCCTGCCGCGAGGCCTTCGAGACGATGGCTCGGGCGTGCCAAACCGGTTTGCCGATGTCCCATGACCGTTGAAATGACGAAGGATCTTGGTTGACTCTCAGGCAGATCAGATTCTTCGCTGCGCTCGGCAGTGACCGATCTTCCTCACGCGTACCGTTCCATCAGCCGATCGACCCAGCGGGGCGCGAGGCGGTTCAGCCAGAGGAGGACTTTGCCCCAGCGGTAGGGAACGATCTCGTGCCGGCCGCGGCGGATGCCCCGGAGGATCGCCCGGGCGACGGCCTCGGCGCTGACTGGGCGATGCTCAGGCCATTTTGGTTTTTCGGTCTGCTCCAGGACCCGATCGAAGAATTCCGTCTCCGTGGTGCCGGGATCGACCAGCAGGACTTCGATGCCGTGAAGGACCAGTTCCGTCCGTAGCGACTCGCTGAAGCCGGTGACGGCGAACTTGCTGGCGCAGTATTCGCTGTTGTAGGGGACGCCGCGCCGGCCGAGGATCGAGCTGACGTTGACGATCATTGGCCGGCGGCCCTGCTTCAAGAGCGGCAGGGCCAGGCGGATCATTTCGGCCAGGGCGAAGAAATTGACTTCCATGATGCGGCGCAGCCGCTGCGGATCAGCGTCCTCGAACCGGCCCATGGCCCCGACGCCGGCGTTGTTCAGCAGGAGGTCCAGCCCGCCGTATTCCGCCTGGACGAGTTCCATCGCCCGCTGCCGGACCGCCGGGTCGGTCACGTCGCCGGCCAGGGTGAGCACTTTTCCCGGCAGTGCGGCCGTCTCTTGGACGAGCGATTGCAAGCGCTCTTCCCGCCGAGCGACGGCCAAGACCATTACACCTTCCCGGGCAAGTTCCACCACCACCGCCCGGCCGATGCCGCTGGAGGCGCCGGTGACCAGCGCGCGACTATCAGTAATGATATGCTTTGTCATAAACAATAGAAAATCTCTTTTATAGAGGAAGTATGCATCAAGGGCCATCGATTCGATAACTTGACGCTTCATAAATGATGGTCTTACCGTCGTTGCCAAAGACAACCGAATGTACGCAACCGGTTGGATAACTTGTTATTAACTCGCCAGAGTATGCTTCCCAAACCTGTATTTTCCCGAAGCTGTTCTCAGCATCTTCTGTACCTGCACCTGTCACCAACTTCGTACCGTCTGGGCTGAAAGACCAGCAGGTGAAAGGGATTTTCCCTGCATCAAGTTTTTTTCCAATCGGCTTTCCGCTATGGATGTCAATCAGTTGAGCTTGATTATCATGAAGTTCCAAACGCACTTTCCCGAGAAGACCATACTTTATTTTTTTCATTGGCTGCAAGAAAACGAATTTGGGCGGTTTTTCTTGTTTATAGTAGGGTGGTTCTTCCAGCCCCAAAGCTTTGTAGTTTTTTATACAACGTAAGAATCCCTGATTTCGCTGAGCCAAGGTGTCAAAGCGGAAGGATCGAATGTTCGGATGTCCTCTCATCTGGCAAATGGACTCAAATACTTCGAGATCATATTCTTTGGGATTTTGACCGTTGAGTTCGATGATAGTACCCAACGCCAAGTCACGAGTTCGAGGATCATTGAGATAAGGAGCGATCAAAGGAATATTTTCCTTCTTGCCGAGAATGCCCATTTGTGCAATGGAAAACTCGATTTCACTCAGCGCATCAATATTATTGTTTGGATGGAATCGGGAGGGTGGTATGACATTGCGATATTGGTTGATTTGAGCGTGTTTGAGTATTTCAATTGCCAGCTTAACCTGGAGATCCTTCAGATGATAACGCATTGCGTACATAAGTCGTATCCCCGACCCCGATGCTCCGTCGTCTTTCTCAAGCCAAAGGACAAGTAATTTCATGAACACATCGCGTTGTGCATCTATTTTTTTTAATTCTTGATCATAATTGGCATCTTCCAATATGTGCGAAATACAAGTAATTCCGAAGCCTTCCGGTTTCAGATTTGGATCAGAGGCCGCCAAGAGGATTCCAGCGGCATTTGCCGGTTTTATCCGGAGATTTCCTTTATGAATCCACTTCCTGCCGCCAAAAGTCTCGTTCATTAAAACCATAATCCGTTGCTTCAATTGCTCGTTGAGGGCATCTGGATCATTTCCGATGGCGGCGCACAATTCTGGTTCTGCTTTCAGAATCGCAACAAAAACCGACCTTGCTGCTTCATGTTCCCCTACGACACGGCGATAATAGTTCCATGCGGAGAAATCATGGACATGCTTGCCTTCAGTACCGCTAAGAAAGGATGATATTTGAACGGCTGATTCTCGGTTTTTATATACCACACACAGCCGATCAACGCGGCGTTGGACCTCCGCGTTCGTTCTTTTCGGCAATTCTTTTAACAAGGGAAAAGCGGATGGACCGATCTTGAGTAACTCCTCCCACGCTGACTGATAATCCTGATACTCGAATGAAGTAAGTTGACGTAAAAGATTTTTTACGTCTTTCTGTGCTGCTCCTGAAGATGGTTCTTCCCCATAGACCAAACAAAGACGGCTTTCATAATGAATTCCAACCGTTAGGGTTATAAGAAAAGCAATTATTATTTCCAAAGGTTGATAATCCATTCTCACTAGTTTTAAAAACATTTACAAATCCCCTTATAAAAAGAGTTTCATCAAAACCAGTTCAATCTACCTTCAAGCATGAACAAGACCGTCGCTCCCTCCCGGGCAAGTTCCAGCACCACCGCCCGGCCGATGCCGCTGGAGGCGCCGGTGACCAACGCGCGCAATTTTTGAATTTCCCGAGGGGCCATAGAAGACAGATTATAACCCGGCCCCGCCGCCGACACTACCACCGGCGAGGTCCTTCAGAGTTCCACTTTCCGAAAGGCGCGGAATCCGAGGTGTAGGGGAACGGTGGTGGCGAGGATCCCCAGGAGGACGCTGCCGGCGGTGCCCGCCCACAGCCAGATCTTCAGCCACAGGCGGACTGCGGATTCCTCCGGGAGGAGGTAGTTGATGCTGGCGACTTGTTGGGCGATGTAGAAATGGGTGGGGACGGCGGTCAGCAGCACCACCACGAGAATATAGATCGTACTGAGCACCAGGCAGAGCGTGCCGCCAAAGCCGGCGGCGATGCGGGAGGGCGATTGCTCGCGGAAGTTGGGCAGCCGGGCCCCCAAGCCGACGGCGATCCCCGCTAGGCCGAAACAGAGGAGGAAACAGGTCAGTTGATGGCTGAGCAAGACGTAGGTGGTCACGTCAAGCATCAAATCGCTCAGCAGGATCAGGACCGAGCAGGGGACGATCGTCCCGCAAGCCGCGAACCAGAATTTGCTCCAGAGAATCGTCTCCCGGCGTATGGGCAGCAGGCTGATCAGCCAGAAACGTTGTCCTTCGAGGCTGATCAGGGGGAAGATGAACCGCGTGGTGAAGGTGGACATCAACAAGCCCACCACGGCGAGGTTGAGGAAGCTGACCATGTTGACCCAGCCGATGTAATACAGATCGTAATTGAAGCGGCGGATGTTGACGAAATACAGCAGCAACAGACCGAAGAGGATCAGGAACTGCGACCATTGCAGGGGGTCGCGACGGAAAAGCCGCAGATCCTTGAGCATCAGCAGCCGCATCGGCGGCGAGAAACAACGGGTTACACGGAGCATGGCCCGATCGAGGTACGACGCCCGGGCGCGTCTCCGCCGGGCGTTGATGCCGTGGAAGGCGCTGTAGGCGGGCCGATACCATCGCCGCGCCAATCCGATGGCCGCCTGCCGGCAGAGCATGGCGTTGGAAAACAACAGGACCATAAACATCACGCTCTCCTGCCAGTCGTCGCGCGCCGCCTCCAACAGCCCGGCGCTGAGCCACCAACTGGGCAGCAACCGCCCTTCGGTGTACTGCAACCGGCCGAGCAGTTCCTGAAACCAGTTGGGAGTCAGCAGGTTGCTTTCCCGCCAACTGAACAGCGACCAACCGCACCAACACCCCGCCGCCGCCAGCGCGAGGACGATCAGCGTCAGGGCCAGCCGCCGATTGTTGGGAAAAAAATAAATCACCAACACGCAGAGAATGGTTCCGATTCCCGCCGGAATGTAGACGAAACAGAAGAGATAGGGCATGAGGAGCACGTAGTAATACCACGGCGACTGGCCGACCAGACCGTAGGCCAGCAGCATCGGACTGCCCAGCAGGAGGAATCCCCAACTGCTCAGCAACACCGCTTCCTGGAATTTATAGAGGAAGACGCGTTCCGTGCGGGTGGGCGTGGTGAGTAAAAAAGCGGTTTCCGGCGAACAGAACAGCGTGCTGTAGGAGATGATGGCTGAGGACAAGGTCAACATCACCAGCAACGCCACAAAAAAAGCGGCGAATACCGCATGGATCATCTTTTCCAGGGTATCGGGATGGGGAATGGCCGAGTATAAAAACTGGAAACCCTCGGCAAACAAGACAAACAAGCCGATCCACAACAGCAGACTTAGCCCCAGCACCAGGCCCGCCCGGAACCGGGCCTGAACGAACGTCTGCTGGAGGAGGGTTTTTCCGATCCGCCAGCGGAGCCGCCAAAAGGTCCGCGATTCGTCTTCGACCGACAGGAATTCGCCCGGCGATATGGGAGGCAGTGCGAGGGAACTCACGGGAGCGTAGGGAGGATTCGGGGTTCAGGGTTCGGGATTTGTGGGGCGGCGTTGGGGGCGTTGGTCTCTTCGCCGTTGCCGGAAGTCAATTGCAGGAACAGGGATTCCAACGAGGCGTGATGGGAGGCGAGGGCGTTGCGCAGCTCCGGCACCGTGCCCAGGAATTGGAGCTGGCCGTGGTCGAGGATGCCGATGCGGTCGGCAATTTCTTCCGCCACGGAGAGGGTATGGGTGGACATGAAGACCGTCGTCCCGCCGGTCGCCTGGAGGCGGAGCAGATCCTTGACCCGACGGACGGTGCGGGGGTCCATGCCGACCATCGGTTCGTCGACGACCAAAACGGGGGGCTGATGCAACAAGGCCGCGGCGAAGACCAATCGTTGCTTCATCCCGTGGGAGTAGGTTTCAATCAATTGATCGAGGAACTTTTCGAACTCGAAATGTTCGTTTTCCCGGGTGATGGCCGCGGCCACGGCGTGCTTGTCCAAGCCCCGCATTTGGGCGGAAAACTCCAGAAACTCCCGGCCCGATAGCTTGTCGTATAAAAAGGGGACGTCGGGGACGTAGCCCAGGCAGCGGGTGGCCTGGCGGACCGCGCCGACGAGGTCGAATCCGCAGACGCGGACCGATCCGGCGTCCGGCCGCAACAATCCCACGAGCATCTTGATCGTAGTCGTTTTTCCCGCCCCGTTGGGTCCCAGGAGCGCGAACACTTCGCGGGAGGGGACGGTCAACGTCAAATTCTCCACGGCGACCTTTCGGCCGTACGATCGGGTTACGCATTGAAATTCGATCATAGCTCCGCGTCTAACACTTGTTCCGCCAGAGATTGCGATTCGTACTGACGCATCCGGACGAACACCATTTTGATCGATTCGAACAGGGCCACTTGTTGTTTCAACACCAGGCCGTCCTCCCGGACCCAAAGGATGCTTTGGGGCGCACTTTTCTGAGAGATGCCGTAACCCGAATCAAACCGATAAACGACCACCGAGGTCTTGATGATGTGGCCCCTCCATTCGATCAATTCCGGCTCTTCCACGGTGGCCTGGAGAAATTCCACCGAGTCGCCGTCCGGCCGCAAGGGATTGAAAACCGGCACGGTCCAGGACTGTCCCGTCCGCAAGTTCGGCAGATGGGACTGCGGCGAGAGGGCGTCGCCCAGGAGCGCTTTCGGCGGCAACGGGAAGATCTTGGGCTTGGGAAAGGACAATCCGCCCGATCGGACCTGGAGTTCCATCTGCGATCCTTCGACCACGCCGGACAGCCGAATGACGTCCGGGATCGAATTCACGTCCACCGCTGAATCGAACCGCAACAGCCGCCCTAAGGGATCGATGGTCAGGCAACTCCGGGTTTGCATGCTCACTTTCTCGGCGGTATTTCGCAGGTCGTGAAACAATCCGCGGAACGGCCGGGGAATCAATTCGTTGATCGGCAGCCGCTCGAAGTGCACGTAACTGTCAATCTCGACGATGCCGCTGGAATGCCGCTCCGTTCGGCTCAGCGCCCAACCGATCTCCCGATTGTTCAAATACAATTTCCATCCGACTAAGGGGTCTTCTTTTTGCGCTTCGAGGATCGTTTGGTAACTGGGGGGTTCGCCGATCCGGAGCGTGGGAAGCATCTTCTGGGTGACCAACCAAATCATCGAGGACACCCACAGCAGACCTACCGTCATGTTGAAAAATCGGCCGTACATCAAGAAGGTCCTTCCACCTCCCATTCTACCAAGACTCTTCCCCGCCTGCATGGATATCTGGAGATAACTCGCCCGGGCTTCAATGGATCCAGTTCTCCCCTGCGACGGGGGGGCAGGTTGGATTGCCTGGCCCCATCTTGAACTTACTCCTCGTTGGCAAAGAAAATTAGAATCACCTCTCCTCCTTGCGAAAAAAACTCCATTTTATCGGAAATTCAGACAATCGCCATTGCATCCGACCGTCTTTCCCCGGATGATAGATCTTTTCCTGAAAGGACGGTATGGAGGGTATCGAGCATGAAAAAAACGCGGCAAATCGGCCTTAGACTTCTCGCCTGGGGCGTGATACTCGGGGCTGCCGCGTGCAGTAAATCCACTCCCTCCACCTCCGAGGAGCCGCCGCCCCGGGTCGTCTTGGAAACCAGCCAGGGCGCCATCATTCTCCAACTCGACAGCAAGAACGCGCCGCAGACGGTCGAAAACTTTCTCGGTTACGTTGACAGCGGCTTCTACGACCAAACCCTCGTCCACCAGGTCATCCCGGGGCAAGGCCTTCTGGCCGGAGGATATACCCCCGATTATCGGGAAAAACCCGCAACCCGAACGCCGATCCGCAATGAAGCCGCCGACGGCCGGAAAAACCTTCGGGGAACGGTCGCCATGGTCCGCCATATCGATGATCCCCATAGCGCCACCAGCCAGTTCTTCATCAATCTTGAAGATAATCCGGAACTCGATCACCATGATCAGACGCCCGAAGGATTCGGCTACTGCGTCTTCGGTATGGTGGAGAAGGGCATGGACGTCGTCAATCAGATCGCCAACTGCAAGGTCAGTAATAAAAACAGTCTAACCAATACGCCGGACGTACCCGTGATTATCAAATCGACCCGACGGGAGAAATGAGGAAGAGGGATAAGAGATAAGGGGTGGATTTCCTCCCCTTTGGCTATCTCTTATCCCTCCTCGCTTTGCTGATTTCTTCCCGAAAAGCGGCCACGAGCATCGGGAGCGTGTAGATTCGGCCGGTAGGCTTATTGAAATCTTGTCCGTGGGGATCTTGGGAAAGCATCTTGCCCATCTCCTTTCCGCCGGCACTGGTGGTCAGATACTCGATCATATCGCCGCCGCCGACCTTGTAGATCAAATCATGCACCGTTTGCCGTCCGAGAGGCAAACGGCTCAGCCGATCCAGACGATCATAGGCATGCGGATATTGTGCAATCTGCTTCATGAATTTTCGCCCTGCCGGCGAGTCCAACTCGCGGGCGAGAAAATCCTCTTTCGAGACCAAACGCTTGGCAAGGGAGTCGATCATTTTGGAACTCCACCCCCGACGCCGGAATGCCTCCAACAAAGGTTCGGTTTGTTCCCGCGTGATCAAATATGCCGGGGAGAAGTCCGGCTGATTCTCGAAATAATGCTCCACGTAGCGTTCCACCTCGTCCTGCAACGAGGCGTTCGACTTTTCCGCTGACGTAGTCTGAGCGACCGCGAAGCATCCGCCAATCATCAGTACGAGTATTCCAATTAGAAGGGATCGTGCGAGATTCATGGCCGTACTCCTATTTGACATTTCGACGCATTTTGTTTATATTATTCATCTAATCTATATTAATATAGAATATTTCAAACTGTGATTGACAAGCCCGACGGGTAAGGCATAATGGCTTGTTGATGGATGAGTTGGCGGTAACAGGAGGTACCGATATGTCTCCCTCCACCTATTTTGTTCAAGAATGCCCGACCTGTGGGCGTCGATTACACATCCGGGTGGAATACTTGGGACGGCGGGTCGTATGCCAACATTGTCACGGAGCGTTGATTGCTACCGATCCCGCCTTGCGTCGGCCCGTGGATGATTATGTCAATCCGTTGTTGCGATGCGCCGACGAGATGTTGGCGACCATCACGGAACGTCAATTACCCAGCCGATTGCCCCATCCCCGATAAGTTGAATTTCGGGATTTCCTCCCCCGGAGCTTGCCGTCTCCGGCATTATACTCTTGCTGATCCGTTCCACGATCAACATCAAAAAGCCCACGGATTGCCATCCGTGGGTTTTATGTTTCCGGGGCAAACAACTTCGCGCAAGTTGCACATCCCTGTAACGAACGTGGCGGTGTATTTTCCGCATTTTCGCAGCCAAATGACGCTACACAGAGATGTGATGCGCTCTAATAACTTATCAGGCAAAGAGTTAGATTCGCCGGTTTTTTGTCGAGGAACTTCCCTTTGCCGTCCCGCTGAAAGAAGGCTTTTAGTAGCATTGGGGGAAATGTGGATTATAATAGAGTTTATTCCGGGGAAGTAAGATTTTACTGCAACCAGGTTTTTTCCAAACGAATCTGTTTCTGCCGCGAAGCTATGATTTCGTGGAGGAGAGAAAAGAGTGCCGGATCCAGAAGAACGATCTGATTTTGAAGAGTCCCAGTTTCCCGACGACTCGTTGTTAGGGCCGTTTCCGGATATGGAATCGCTCGGCGGCGCGGGTTTGGCCGACGATACGGCGCCGCCGGAAGAGACACTTTCCCCGGATGCGGTTTCTCCTGCCCAGGAGGCCGAGGAGTCCGTCGAGCCTGAGCCTGTTGAAGAAAAAGGCAAAAAGGGGAAGAAGAAAAAAAAGAAAGAGAAGAAAGAGAAAGTCAAAAAAATCAAGGCGTCCACGAAAGATTCCGCCGGGGAAGAAAAAGGCGATAAGGAACATAAAAAGAAATCCAGCGCTTTCTCGAAAAATATTACCGAGGCAAGCCCCTACACCGTAATGTTGGGCATCGCCGTCGTCTTTTTATTAATCGCGGTGTTCTGCCTAATCGTCGAATTGAATCGCTACCATTTCGACGTGAACGCCAAGGAGGCGAAGGATCTCACGGCCATGCGTCTTGCTCTGGACCGGATGGACAGCAACGTGCTCCGGGGATAATGGGCGTTCTTGCCTTTTTTCGGCGGAGGGGGCTCCCGCCGCCGATTGCGGCTGTTTCCAATTCTATCGGCGGCAGGACTCCCCTCCTCAGAAAAGGAGACGTCTTATAAAAAGCTGCAATAATATTGCTTTTCCTGCGTTATCTCTAATAGGACCCCAGCATGTCCTCCTTCGCCCCTGAGACACGCAATGCCGAATGGTTTGCCGCCTGGATCCGCGAGCACGGCCGCGCGGTGCGGGGGTATTTGCTGGGCATGGTCCGCCGGGCCGACTTGGCCGACGACCTGACGCAGGAGGTTTTTACCCGGGCCTGGGCCGCGCGAGGGCGCTATCGGGAAGAGGGACACGGCCGGGCGTACCTGCTGAAGATCGCCGACCGCCTGCTCTGCGATGAACGCCGGCAGAGGGCCGGCGATTTGACCTTGGAGGACGCCGACTGGCGGCGGTGCGAGCCGGTCAGCGCCGACGGGGAGCCCGGATCGGGAATTTCCGCCCGGGAAACCGCCGCGGAATTAACTCAAGCCCTCAAACAACTGCCCCCGGCCCAGCGGCGCGTGCTGCTGCTGCGATATTACGGCCAAATGACTTTTGCAGAAATTGCCAAGATGACGGAATCGCCGCTGGGCACGGTGCTCAGCCACTGCCGCCGCGGTTTGGAGGCCCTGCGGCGATTACTCGTAGATCATCTGCCATGAACGACGAACTACCCAACCTGGAACGGCGCTTGGAGCAGGCCACCGCGCCGCTTTGCCCGGAGGAGGCGCTGAACGATCCGCAGCTCGCCGCCTGGCGCGAGGGCTGGCTGGCGTTGGAGCAGTTGCTGGAAAGCATCGAGCCGCCGGCCGATTGGCGGCCTGTGCAACGTGTCCTGCCCGCGAACATTTCGCGCGCGCCCCGGGGGGCCTCCGTGGTCTCCGCGCTGATCGCCGCCTCGCTGCTGGTCGGCTTGACCGTGTTCGGGCTGTATCATACGGAAAACAGTCTTTCGGAGACTGGCCTCGGGCGGCATCCGATCGTACAGCAGCATACGCCGCAAAACATCCCCGAGGAAACCGATCTGCGTTGGGACGACAACTGGGATGAAAAACTGTCCGCTCTCTCTACCCGGCTCGCGCTGGTTCAGGGCGACGGTGACGTCTGGACGGCGGACTACCTTAATCTCCGCAGCCGGGCAAATGCCCTGCAGCAGGAGTTGGAAAACAACGCGTTGTAATTTGGATGATTGCCGTTTGTTGAGTCTCAGAAAATAAATGTTGGGGCCTCCAACGCCCCGCGATGGCAATCGCGGGGGTAGACAGAGTCGCCTCGCACCCCCGGGATTGCCATCCCGGGGCGTTACGAAGACATTTCTTTTATGAGACTCCATAACGCCGCTAAACAGAGCGTAAATTTTTTTGGTTGATGTTTTTCACGACACGTCTTTACAAGGAGCCAAACGATGACTTGGAAGAAAAATTTGTGGATCCTGCCACTGGCCTTGGGCATAATCCTCTTGGCGTTAGCCGATACGAACACGTGCAATGCCCAGCAGCCGCCTCCTTCGGGAGTCAATCCTGACGACCAGGGCGACTGGGACGCCCCGCCCCCGAGACCGAACGACGAGAATCCTCCGCCGATGGTGAAACGGCGGCAACCTCGCCCCGGGAGAGAAGGACCGCCGCGCGAAGGAGTCGTTCCGCCTCCGGAACGCAGGCCCGAGGGACGGCCAGGTGGCTACGGCGCTCCTCCGGGAGGAAGGGGACCGATGATGGGTCCAGGTGGACCGGACAATCATGTTCCTGGCCGTCTTACACCGTTCGGCCCGCAACACGGGATTCCGGGGGCAATGCCTGGATACGGCGGACCGGGCGTTGCTGGTTTCGGTGCTTTTCCCGGACAACCGCGAGATCCCGAGATGTTCGAGTTGGGGCAGAAAGAAAATCAACTGGAGATGAAAGTGAGACAACTGCTCGATCAATTTCGGGTGGTGGAGGGTGATCGAAAGGAAGAAATCAAAGGGGAGCTTCGGGAAACGGTCTTCCAGCAGTTTGAGGTGCGCCAGCAACGGCGCCGTTTGGAGTTGAAACGCCTGGAGGAAGAACTGAAGCACATGCAGGAAGTGATCGAACGGCGCGACAAGGCCCGCGACCAAATCATCGACCGCCACATCTCCGAATTGATCGGCGTGCCGGATGAAATGCGATTTTAAGATTGGGGATCTTATGGAACTCCCGATCCAGAAAAAAAGCATCTCCCTCTTCCCGGTTGCGAACCGGCGGGAGAGGGGGATTTTTTTGATGAGTCCCGAAGCACGACGCAGACCGCATTGTCGGCGTGTTCCGGGGATTGCATCAAACCGACAAGGATTGTGCAATCGGCCAGTCAAGATACTCCAGCACCTTTTGCACGAAGTAGTGCGTCTCCTGGTTTTCGCCGAAATCAACAAAGGAGGCCCTGTTTCTTCGGGCTGGAGAGCCTTGAACGTGCCGATGTTTTTCCTGCGAATCCTGCTCACCACGGGTGCCGTACTTGTCGGAGGATTGACGCCGGTCCTTGTGGCAAGGTCCTTCGATGAAATCATCGCGCCGGTGGAGTCCAGTGAAAGTGGATCGGCATTTCGTATTTTTCCAGTGGAGACGATTCGGCAGGTATGGCAGGACGGGGCGCGGGGGCGGCCGTTGCCGGTGAAGATTTACCTGCCCCTCGCCGCGGAAGGGCGGTTTCCCGTGATCGTCTTCTCCCACGGACTGGGCCGCTCGTGCGAAGACTACGCCTACTTGGGCAACGCCTGGGCTTCACGGGGATTCTTGACGATTATCATGCAGCACCCCGGCAGCGACGAATCGGTTTGGCGGGGTACGCTGCGGCCAAAAAAACATCTCAAAGAGGCGTACGACAACAAGAACAATCTCTACCAGCGGTCCTTGGATCTCCGCTTCGCACTCGATCGATTGACGGAGCTTCAGCAACAAGGCGATGGCTGGGCCGGACAGGCCGATTTGTCTTCCATCGGAGCGGCCGGCAACGATTGGGGCGCGGAGGCGGCCCTGGCCCTAGCGGGCGAGGTGCTGCCGGACGGATGGATGGTTGAAGATCCGCGGATCCGGGCCGTGTTGGCCCTCAGTCCGACGGTGGAGTCCGGTCTGCTGCCGCTGGAAGCAGTTTATGCGGCAATTCACGTTCCCTGCTTTTTCATCGCTGGCACCGAAGACAACGGCCGGATTGGAGAAACGAAGGCCGCCGAGCGCCGTCTACCTTTCGATTTCAGCGAGGGCGCCGATCAGTACTTGATGATCCTTTACGGCGGCGATCACATGGTCTATGCCGGGCACCGCTGGGGCCGGCGCGAGATCGCCCGCGACGCGCATTACCAACGGCTGATTCGTATCGGATCGCTGCTCTTTTGGGAGGCCTACCTCAAGCACGATCCCCGGGCGATGGACCAACTGGCTCGGGGCGGCCTGAAAAGGATCGTCGGCGGACAAGCCTGGCTGGAAAGAAAACCGGCGCTGGTCCCTCCAGCATCGGGTATTCAGGCCGGATCGTCTTCTCTTGACACCTCCCCCTATTCGTGGTAGTCTGAAGGCGCAATTCTGGGTGACGGTGTTTTCCTTTTTAATAATAGAGGGGGGACCATCGAAGCATGAGATACGTCTTCATCGCAGGAGTGATCTGCGGATTGACAGCGAGTCTCCTGCCGGCGGCCTCGCGGACCTGGAAGAGCTGCAGCGGACGCTTCAGCATTGAGGCGGAGTTGATCGATTTCAAAGACGGCAAGGTCCAATTGAAGAAGACCGACGGCAAGGTGCTTTCCGTCCCCTTGGCCTCGCTGGGCGCGAACGATCAGGCCTTCGTTAAGCGGCAGTACCCAGGAAATGTCGAAGAAGCGAAGGGCCAGCCAGGCGAAAAGTACCGGACCTGGAAGGACAAGTCGGGCAAGTTCACGATCGTGGCGGAGTATCTCGGTTCCGCCGACGGCAAAGTCCGGCTCTCCAAGTCCGATGGAAAAGAGCTTCACATCCAACTGGCCAGGCTCAGCCCGAGCGATCAACGCTGGGTGAAGGAGCAACTGAAGGAAGAGCCGGGCACGGGGGAGGAGACGGCGGAGACGCCGCAGGATGATAAAATGTTCGAGGGGCTTGGAACCCAGAATCTGGAGATGGAACTGGTGCGGCTTACCCCACCCAAGATGCGGAGCCGCAACAGCGGGAAAAGATCCCTGCAACCCGCGGAATACTACTTTTTGCTGACCCAGCCGCAACGGTTCTACATGAAGCTCGGCGGCGAGTCGCCCGGCCAGGAGGCCTTCCACAAGACCGTCACGAAGGAACCGACATACGTAGCTCCCGCTCCTTTCCGCGCCGTGGCCCGACTCGGCGGCCAGCAGTACGCTTTCGTCCTGGACGTTATCGACGCCAAGGCGAAGGGCTATAATAAACTGTATTTCGATCTGAATCGCAACGGCGACCTGACCGATGACGGGGCGGTGACCACGAAGGACGTCGATGCCTCGCCGAAAACCGGCATTTCCCAGTCGCAGTTTCCGCGCGTGGATCTGAAACTTGGAAAAGGGGCGCAATCCAGGGACTACAGCTTCCTCCTGAGCGTTTTCTGTCAGACCGGCGGCCCCCTCCAGTTTGCCACGGTTTCGCTCTCCTCGGCGGCCGTGCGGGAAGGATATCTCACGCAGGGGAAGAGAAAAATCCACCTGGTGCTGTTGGACCAGAACAGCAACGGCCGATTCGACGACCTGATCTCCATTCACTTGGCTGGGAACCGGGTTTATCCTACACTGGGTGATCTGCTGTTGATTAATCCGAATCCCAGGAATCTGCTTTCCTTGGAAACCGCTTTCGGACGCGACCGCATCTTCCTCAACCGGACGCTCTGCCTGGGGAAAGCCTTCTATCGTCTGGAAGTTTCCCCTTCGGGCGAGAATCTGAAAATGACGCCCGCCGAGTTGGCCCTCGGATACGTCACCGGTCCCGGGCCGGCGTATCGCGCCATGATCTACAGCAACGATTACGGCGCGATGATGATCGGGGGGATGAAGGACCAGAAAATCCCCTTGCCTGAGGGCATCTGGAAGGTGGCGAACTATTCGTTGGACGCCTCGGCCTCGCCCCGGCCCGGCCAAACCGCGATTTCGGCCGCCTTTAACGACCAAAGCGTCGAAATCACCGTCGACAAGGGAAAGACCGTGGGACTCCCCTTTGGCACTCCCTACAAAGCCCAGGTTGCGGCGAGTAAACCCAAGGACAATAAGGTGAGCCTGTCGCTTTCCATCCTCGGTGCCGCCGGGGAACAGTGCACGAGCGTTTCCGTCAACGGCGCCCGGCCGCCGGCGCCCCAGTTCGTGATCAAGGATGCCGACGGCAAGGAAGTGCATCGCGGCAAGTTCGAGTATGGCTGAGGTTTCGCCTGCCGGTACTTGTGGCAAGTACCCCCCGAATTGAAAGGCGAATTCCGCATCTACGTCGATCTGAAACTCGGCCCCTTCCAGACCGACAATAGCGAGCCTAGCGTGATCACAATCTGACGGGCGCATCACAGAATGCGGATCCGGTGGTCCGCTTGGAGAGTCTGTCTTGAAAACCGTCCCCACTCCTAACGGTAGAGGGGACGGTTTTTTTCATTTCAAGACGCGATCTGAAAAAGGATTTCGGTCGAGGCCGTGTGTATTCCCAAAAAACATCATCTTTGTGATAGGCATTCAAGATCGGATGTAATTAATCTCTACCTCTTGGAAATCATCTGTTTTTCTGGGCAAGCTAGGATAATTAAATAGCAACAAGAAGGAAGGCAGGATTGTGGATAATCCGCAAAATCGGTATTGCCGATAAATCCGTCATAATCCTTCTAAAGGAAAAACTTTGACTCATCCGATATTGTTTCCCAGGTACGCTCAACAATGCGGTCCTTGGCGCTACTACTGGATAACCACACCGGAGTGGAACTGGGCTGGGCAATGAAGAGCGGGACCTCCCACGCCATCGCAATCTCCCCCCCTGCGATTTGGCAAGTAAAAAAACCGTGTGCTACCCATGCTATTCATGACGCACTGTTCAGGGCAATATTGAACTGACAGGGGGATACTATGATTTGTCCAGCGATTGCGCGCCAGTCTGTAATCATCGCTTGCATTCTCGGCGCAATCCTGCCCGCAGTTGCTCGAAGTGAAACTGCGCCTGAAGCAACGTCGGAGAAAACGAGTTCCGCAACCGCTTCCCCGCGCGCCGCCGATTGGGAAGACCGGCAATTGGAGAGTGTCGGCGCCGCGTTTTCTTCTCCCCGTGCGGTGCCTATCAAACGGATGGACTACCAACAGGTTACCGACGATGTAGAACCCCCGTCGGCGCCGGCGGCGCCGGGGGTGACGCCAAAGGTGGTGGAATCGATCGATGCATTAGAAGTGCTGGAAAGGCAGGCAAAGACGGAAACGCCCAAGGCGACAGAGAAACCTAAGGCACCGAAGACACCCAAGCCGCCCGAGACGCTCAAGACGGCGGAAACACCCAAGCTGGCGGAGATGGCTAAGACGCCGGAGACGCCAAAAAAATTGGAAACACTCAAACTAGCGCAGACGCCCAAGCCGGCGGAAATACCCCTGGTACCGGAGGCGCCAACAACACCGGAGGTGCCAACAACACCGGAGGCGCCAACAACGCCGGAAGCGCCAAAAACGGCGGAGGTGAAAGAGGGACTTGAGCCCCAGCCGGAGATCATTGAGCCGGCAGTACCGGTGCCGCCCGAGGGCGCCATCCGTTCGATCGGGCCGTTTGAGGTATCGAGTCACGCCGAGAAACTCACGGTGATTCTCCGTCGCAGCATCCTGCTGCGGGCGGACAAGGACATTTCGCGGTCGGCCGTGGTCGATCCGGCGATTTGCGACATCGTGCAGTTTTCTCCCCGCGAAGTCTCGATCATCGGCAAGTCGCAGGGTGCCACCGACGTCACCTTTTGGTTCCAGGATCCAGACGCGCCGCCCTGCACTTTTTTAGTCTATGTCACGCCGGACCCCGAGGTCCGGGAGCGACGCGAGGCGTCGTTTTCCAAACTGGAGGAGGTGATTGCCAAGCTGTTCCCCAACAGCAAGGTGAAATTGATTCCCGAGGGGAACAAACTCCTGGTTACCGGCCAGGCCCGGGACGCCGCAGAGGCGGCCCAGATCCTGGCGTTGATCCGCGGCGAGGCGACCGACCAGCAGGGGCGTTGGTGGGGCGGGCATCTGGTGCAGGGCACAAGCCGGGGCCTGTGGACTCCCGAGGAGACGGGCGGCACGTTCGCGGCCAGCCAAGTGATTAATATGTTGATGATCCCCGGCGACCATCAGGTGTTGCTGCGGGTGAAGATCGCCGAGTTAAACCGCTCCGCGGCCCGGGAGTTCGGCGTGGACCTGGACATGGAGTTCGTCTTCAGCGGCGGCTCCATGTTCCTGGAGTCGTTGCTCAATGCGGGCAAGGGGAAATCGATTCTCGGCACGTTCGACAATGAAAAACTGAATTTCGGCATTCATTATCTCGAGGAGCACGGCGTGGTGCGGATGCTGAGCGAGCCGACGCTGGTAACCCTCAGCGGCCGGCCGGCCTCCTTTGTGGCCGGCGGCGAGTTCGCCGTGCCGACCGTCGTCGGCGTGGAAGGGGCCTCCGCGATCACCACCGACTTCCGCGCATTCGGCGCCATCATCACCTTTTTACCGATCGTGTTGGACAAGGATCTCATCCGGCTGGAAGTCTCGCCGGAGTTCAGCAAGGTCAACCAGGCATTGGCCGTGGGAGGCACGCCGGGACTGAACACCCGTGCCGTGACGACCACGGTGGAAATGCGCGAAGGGCAGACGCTGGCCATCGCGGGCTTGCTCGACGATTCGATGAAGAGCGACACGGCGGGGGACCTGCCCCTGGTGGAGCAGATTTTCGGCACGCGTTCCGTAACGCGCGAGGAGTCGGAACTGATCATCCTGGTCACGCCGGAACTGGTGCATCCGATGGATCCCGAGGAAGTGCCGCCGCTGCCCGGCTTCGACGTGACGGAGCCGAACAACACCCAGTTTTTCCTGAAAGGCGAGATCGAAGGCCGTCCCACGGAGAACTATCGGAGCACGATCTGGCCGATCCTGCGGCGCCGCTATAATTCGGGGGGGTCCGCCATGATTTCCGGCCCGTTTGGACACGCCAACTGACCGTCGGCAACGGCCCGAGAGGCGGAACGATCCGCCGCGGAGAAGGACGCCAAGGCCATTGCGTTAGGAAGGATTCAGGACCATGAAAAACGAGACCTGCATCAGTTATTGCGTGCTTGCTGGCGTTTGTTGCCTGTTCCTTATGGGATGCCAGTGCAATCCGTTCCGGCACGGGTGCGTCCAGGGGCCGGCTTACGATCGGCCGTTTCCCTTGGGCCAGGTGACCGACGCGCATTGGGACACCCAGCAAACCAACGCCGAGGCGTCGGATTTCGTCTTCTACGACCACGAGTTCGTCGGCGACACTTCCCAACTGACTCCTTTGGGCGAAAAACACCTGTATCAGGTCGCGTGGCGTCTGGAACACGTTCCCTTCCCCGTGGTGATCGAGGAGAGCGTGGACAATAAGAAGCCGGCGGTCGACGCGGAACGACGGCGGGCCATCGTGAATCAATTGACGCAATTGGGCTTGTGCGTGGCCGATCAGCGCGTGGTGGTGGCGCCGGCGATCGCCGAGGGAATTACGGCCATCGAAGGCGAGGCTGAATACTACCAGATCATCGGCGGGAGTAATATGTTGACCGGCACGGGATACCTCGCCGGGCGCGGCTTCGGCGGTTTCGGCGGCGTGCGGAGGTGATTGGACGACCTGCCTCGGGCGCCGAGGAGCCGTCGTTTCCCGGCCTTCCGGCCCGCACCAAGAATTTACGGAGAAGACGGTTCATGGATCAGCAGAGCGTGCGCAGCGTCCGCCGGGCTTCGACTCCGAAGCGCAAGGCGGGATCGGGGACGTTTCTCGAATGGCGGTCGGCGCTCGGCCTCCTGGTGGCCGCTTCCTTCTGCGGCGTGCTGGCCGGATGCGCCGGCGGGCCGGAGATCTCTTCCCAGGGGCTGCAAACCGAACCCGGCGGCGCGGTTTTCCGCTCAAACGCCGCCGAATCGGGCCGGGAACGGACACCTGCTCCCAAGGCGAAAAAAGCCTCGGGCAAGAAGCTGGAAAAGAAGACCGCGAAGGCGCTGTTGCGTTACAACCAGGATCTCACCACGGGCAGGGAAGCGGAGCAGCACGGCGATCTGGCGAAGGCCCGGGAGGTCTACGAACGCCTGCTCTGTCAACAGCCGGAACGTTACGAGGCGTATCATCGCCTGGCCGTGGTGGCGGACCGCCAGCGGCGGTTCGAGGAAGCCCAGTCGCTGTACACCCAGGCCATCCGGCGGAACGGCCGCAATCCGGAACTGTTCAACGATCTCGGCTATTGCTTTTATCTCCAGGGGGAGCTGGAAAAGGCGGAGAGCGCCCTGTTGAAAGCGGTTGCCATGCAGCCGGCCGAGCCGCGATACCGCAACAACTTGGGATTGGTGTACGGCGGGCAGCAACGGTATGAAGAGGCGTTGGCCCAGTACCGCCGGGCAGGCGGAGAAGGAAACGCCTTCTACAACCTCGCCTTTGTGAAAGCTTCCCAAAACGATTTTGCCGGGGCCAAGGACTGCTTCCGCCGTGCGCTGGCTGCAGATCCCACCCATGAACGGGCGCACAAGGCGTTGGCTTCGTTCGAGAATGCCGAGAACCAGTCCAAGGATTCCTGGAGCCCGGACCCCCTGTGCGACGGCGAGGTTTCCTGGGTGCCCTACGTTGAAAATGACGCCCACAAGGCCGTCGTCAATCCCTCGATATCATCGAATAAGCCGGTGCGACCCGCGCACACCGCCACGATCCAGCGTTCTGCCACCAAGGATCTGGTCAACCAAGCACAGGCCCGCACGGCGTTGAGCGAATCGGCCATGCCTCGCTGATGAGCCGTGAAGACCCTGCCGCCGGAACCGCCTCAGAAAATGAGTGTCAGGTAGCCGCCGGCTATTGAATCTGACTCTGCTTTTCTGATCCTTCATTCAACACGGGCAGTCGTCGTCCCGCACGAGGGAACTGCTCGCGGAGACCGACCGATTTTCGGACTTGGAGACATCACGATGCAACGGATATCTACGGTACTCATGCTCCTGGGAGCCTTGGTTTTCGTCGCCGGCGTCCCAGCCGCGGCGTTCAGCTTCGAGCCTTTTCCTCCCTTGACCGCCGGGAACCAAGTCGGCGCGTCGGCCCCGGGGGTCGCTCTTGCCGACTCCGACCTCTGTTCGTGCGGAGGATGCGGCAATTGGGGGATGCCGAGGTGCCCAAACTGTTGGTGCCGAAACACCTTTTGGAACTGTTGTCGCTCGGACCGGTACTTCAACTGCTGGTGCAATGGCAGCTACAAGTATCCCGTGCCGCCGCAATCCACGTACCTCTGGCCCGGCATCTATAGTCAACAAACGATAACGTCCCCCTGTCGTCCCTGCTTCTATCCGCCCTTGCAAGGGTCGGCCGTCGACGTCGAGAGCGTCAGCAGTTCTTTGAACAAACCCACGCTGTCACGCTCCGCCCGATCTTTCGCCGACGCCATGAAACGGGCGGCCCGACGGATGACGACTGCCGGTCGGGAGCTGCCGAAAAACAGCAGGAAATAAGCATTTATCCTCTTAACACCCCGGGCCGATTGGCTAGCATTAAACAAGCAGGTTTAGATAACGAGGGTGTCATACGCAGGATGGGGTGCAGCCATGGTTCGGGCTACTTTGATCGTGCTGGCGATTGTCTTGATGTTGTTGGGTTTCTATGCGTTGGATAATCAACCTGTTGCCCCCCGAGCCGGCGAGGCTGCTGAAAAGGACGTCGTTCCGGAGGTGGTCCCCATGGGTGGGGTGCGGGGCGCAAATGTTGCCGCCCGCTCCAACGAGCCGAAAACCCAACTCATCGGCTCGCTGATCCGGCTCCTCGAGACGGTGGATACGGATGATCAGCAGACCAAGGCCCAAATGGATCATTCGTTGCGCGGCGCCGACAAGCAGTTAAGCCCCGTTCTGGGATCGAACTCCAGACGCATCATTCTCCAGGCCAATCGACGAACGCCGCAACCGACCTACTCCGTCGGGCCAAGCCCCCAGAAAACGAACAAGAAGCCGCCGCACATCGACTTGGTGCCGACTCGCGAGAAGAAATCGCGAGGCGCTTCGCCTGAAACCCCGTAGCCATTCTCCCCGCTCGTCTCTATTCGTAGCGCTTTTCCGCGGTAGACGCCCGCTGTTCGTCCAAGGCGCTGAGCGCCTCCATGATCGTTTGGGTTCCGAAGCCCGCCTCCGCGGGCGCCGCGGTATGGGCGGCGGACCGGTTCGGATTGAGCCGATCCGCAAACGTCCGTCCCGTAAGGAAGTCGCGGAGTTGCACCACGGCGGGAGCGGTCAGGAGGATCAGGGCGGCCGGCGCGAAACAGAAGATGATGGGAATGATCAGCTTGATCGGCGTCTTGTTGGCTTGGATCGCGGCCGACTGTTTCCGCACGACGCGCAAATGCTCCGCCTGCTGGGCCAGCGAACCGACCAGTTCCGTGCCCAGGTAGCTGCCGCGGAGGAGCAGGCCCGCCAACTGATTCGTTTCGGGCAGGTCCACGCGCTTCGAGAAATCAAGCAACGCCTGCCGGAGGCTTCCCAACTCCGCGTGCCGTTTCAGTAGCATGAGTTCCTGGGCGCATTCCGGATAACCGGTCAAGCGCCGGGCGACGTGATCCAGGCTTTCGCCGAGTTCGAGTCCGCCGCTGACGCACATGCTCAACATGTCCAGGGTGTCGGGAAGCGCTTCGCGGATCCGCCGCATCCGGCGTCGGCGGCGGAGAAAGACGTAGATCCGCGGCAGGACGGCCAGCACGCCGGCCAGGAGTCCCCCGATCAGCAGAATCGGAACGGTCCGACTCTCCTCGGCGAAGATCGCGCAAATACCCGCCGCCACCACGGGTCCCAGCAAGAGGAGAAAACGCAAGGCGAAAATCGATTCCGAGACGTGCGGCCCGTACAGTCCCGCCTGGCGGAGCAACAACTCGAACTCCTGGCGTTCCTTCTCCGATTCCGGGATCTGGGCGGCCAGGGCCTGGGTCCAGGGTCCGAACATCCCGCGGCTCGGCCCTTGATCGGCCGTCGCTTCGGGGCGGATCCGCTCCAAGCGGAGTTCCTCGCGGGTCGGTTTGCGCAGCAGTTTGTGGGCGATCAGAAAGAACGTCAATCCCGAACCGAGACAGAGAATCAGAATGCCTTCCCACCCGGACATCATCGACGACCACCACGGAACGCTGCTCAGGAAGGTGACGTCTGCCATCGGAGTAGTCCTCTCGGGACGAAGGAGGTGAATATAATCAATACTTGACGTTTGCGACGCGCCACATCCACAAGGTTCCGAACAGCAGCAGGGCGCCGGCCGCGATCAGCAGACCGGGGCCCAGTTCGCTCTGGAGGAAGAACGCGAGGTACTCGGGCCGGGCCATCACCAGGACGGCCAATCCCAGCGTGGCGGCCGTGACCAGTCCGATGGCCGAATAACGCGCCGCCACGGTTTGGGCGCCGAGGTGACTGAAGAACTCCTGCCGATCGCGGGCGGCGCCCGCCAGCCGGGTGGTAAGCTGGGCGAGGTTCCCGCCGGTCTGGCGGTGGACCAGCACCGCCGTGGCGAAGACCTGGAACTCGGGCAGGGGGATGCGCCGAGCCATGCGCTCCATCACGGCCACCGGCGAATGTCCCAGCCTCAACATGGCGACGCAATGCGAGAACTCGTCCTTCAGCGGCGCCGGGATCTGCGCGGCGACCAGTTCCGCCGCCCGTTCCAGGGTTTGGCCTGCGTGCAGCGCATCGGCCAACATATCCAGTGCTCCGGGCAGCTCGCGTTGCATTTTCTTCAGCCGCCGCACCTTTTGCGATCCCCACCATCCCAGCGGCAGCAAGGCGCCCAGGAACAGGCCAACCACGCCGGCGAGAAAGTCTTCCAGCACCACCAGACCCAGCGTGCAGCCGATGGCGGCCGCAGCAATCAAGACGGTCAGGGCGCTGATCACGGAAAGGCGGCTGCCGGACCGCTCCAAGAGGAGATAAAACCGGCGATCCAGCCAGTTGGTGGCCTCCCGGGCCAGGATTTCCGGCGTCGGCTCCGGCTGGTGAATCCCGTTGCCCAACCGGCGCTGGAACTTCGCTTCCTTGCGCTGCGCGTCGCGGAGCGCCAGCCCCACCGCCAGCATCAGGCCGCCGCTGGTGGCGAAAACGCCCACGATCACAAGCAGAAACTGGGGATTCATGGGATCACCTCCACGGACGAGAAGGAGTCGTTCTCGTTGCTCCCGAGTGGGCCTGGTTCAAAGAGTTGCGGGGAGATAGGGATTCCCAATTGGTATAGCCGGTCGAGAAAGACGGAGACGTTTCCGGAGGCGAAGAAGCGGCCCGCGGCCCTCCCCTGGTCGTCCACTCCCGTCTGCTGGAACCGGAAGATCTCCTGGATCTGGTATTCGCCATCTTCCAGGCCCACGATCTCGGAGATCCGCATCACCCGCCGCACGCCGCCCTTGAGCCGGGCCAAATGCACCAGCAGCGTGATCGCCGAGGCAATGTAGCGGCGGACGATCGTCACCGGCAAATCGAAACCGGCCATGCTGACCATGACCTCCAGCCGGGAGAGGGCGTCGCGGGTGTCGTTGGCGTGGATCGTCGTCAGCGAGCCTTCGTGGCCCGTATTCATCGCCTGGAGCATATCGAGGGCCTCGCCGCCGCGGACCTCGCCGAGGATGATCCGGTCGGGCCGCATCCGCAGGGCGTTGCGAACTAGGTCGCGGGGGACGACTTCACCGTGGCCTTCGGGGGTGGGCAGCCGCGTTTCCATGCGGACGACGTGTTTCCGCTGCAACTGCAACTCCGCGGAATCCTCGATCGTCACCAGGCGCTCGTCGTTGGGAATGAAGGCGGAGAGGTTGTTCAACAGCGTCGTCTTTCCGGAACCCGTCCCGCCGCTGATCAGGACGTTGATGCGGCCTTCGATGGCCGCTTTCAGGAAGGAGACCATTTCGGGGCAGATCGATCCGAAGCCCAGGAGCTTGTTGATGTCGAGGGGGACTTTGCCGAAGCGGCGGATCGAGAGCGTCGGACCGTTCAGCGCCAGGGGGGGGATGACGGCGTTGACGCGCGAGCCGTCGGGCAGCCGGGCGTCGACCATCGGCGACTGGGCGTCGATGCGGCGTCCCACCCGCCCCACCACCCGCTGGATGATCTGCATCAAGTGCTCGTCGTCCGCGAAAACCGTGTTGGTTTCCTGAAGGCGGCCGAGACGCTCCACGTAGACCTCGTTCGGCCCGTTGACCATGATGTCCGAGACGTCGGGATCCTGCATGTACGGCTCGAGCGGTCCCAGCCCGAACGACTCGGCCATCAATTCGTCGATCAGCCGCTCCTCGTCCACGCTGGAAAGCATGTGCCGCCGCGAGTGGAAGAGTTTCTCGGCCAGATTCCAGATATGATTGCGGAGATGGGCTTCGTCCAGGCTGCCGAGCCGGGAGAGGTCGAGCGAGTCGATCAGTTCGCGGTGCAGCGTCGTCTTGAGCTTCTGAAAGCCGCTTTCGAAGGGATCCGGCGCCCGGGACCCGCCGCCCTCGACGAGCCGTTCTCGTCGCGATTCCTTGGCCGGGAAGTGGGGAGATGGGGGCTGGGAACTGCTCATACGATTACTTCCTCCAGTTGTGCCCGGACGTCGCGCGCCAAGCCGGAAAAACTGGCGTTGATGCGTGCCATCGATGAGAGCTGCCGCAGCGGGACGCCCTGATTGCGGGCTCGAGTGACCAGGGCAGTGTTCTCGGGCAGGGTACAGAAAATCTTCATGTTCAGGGCCTCTTCGACCTTGGCATGTTTGATCTGCCCTCCCCCTCCATGATGGTTTAGGATCAGTTTGAAACGCTCGCGGTTTAATCCCCTTTCGATCAAGGCTTCCAGCGCCCAGTGGACCCGCCGCAAACCGGGCACGTCGGCCCGGCCCACCAGGCCCACGAAGTTCGACTGCCGCAGGGCCTCGACCTGGTTCTCCGTCAGCGCGTGCCCCAAGTCGACCACGACCAGGGGATACATCCGCCGCAAGAGGATGAAAAGCTGCCGGAGCGCGGCGGGGTTAGCGTCGCAGCGGGGGTGGGAGCCGTTCCGCGGGCAGCCGGCCTGAGCCAGGAGATGGATTCCCGAGGAGTGCTCGATGATCGCCGCGGCCAGCATCTTGGCGTCCAGGCGTTCCCACTGGCTGCACACGTCGGCCACTGTGTACTTCGGCTCCAGGTCCAGCAGCGAGGAGATGTCGGTGGGGGGCGGATTCAGGTCCAGCAGCACGACTTTCCCGGAAACGGTCTTTTCGTCCGCGGCCAAAGACGCCGCCAGGTTCACCGCCACGGTGGAAACCCCAACGCCGCAGATCGGCGAGAACAAGGAGATGATCTTTCCGCGTTGGCTGGGCATCTCGCCGCGGCTTTCCAGGTGCCGCAGCGCGGCGGAGAGTTCCTCACGCGGGCTGCCGAGATCGAGAAATTCTTTCGCCCCAGAACGCATCGCCTCGCAAACCAGGGAGATCCGCGGCTCTCCGGCCGCCAGGATCGGCGCGTCCGTGATCTGGTGGGCCGTGCGAATCGCCGCCAGGGCCTCCTCCTGAGTGCCGTTGCAGCAGACCAGGACGAGGTCCGGGTGAACCGCCGCCAGACGACCGGGGAGACTCCCGTATTCGACGACGTCCTCCAACTCGCAGGTCAGTCCCTCCCCCAAGAGGATCCGGCGCAAATCATCGCAAGGGTTCCCTCGGGCATCGGCCATTACAATCCGCATATTAATTACCTCGATTCATGGGTTCAACGCGACAGTCTCAATTTGTGAAGATACAAGTTCCGCTCCGGGTTTGCGGGATCATTCGGATCGGGCGACCGCGTCCACAACGTATGATGGATGAGAAAGCACGGCTCCACCTGAACCACGAGCCGGCGATCCACCACGCCGGCTCCCATCACGCGGCAGGCCGCAAAACCGTCGATCCGCACGGTCGCGGCGGCGTGGGGATCGCATTTGGCGATTTCGCGGTACAGCGGAAAGGCCCGTTTTTCTCCTGCGATCGCCTGGATGGCCCCGGCCAACGTTCGCGTCATCAGGTCGGCGGCGTCGGCCCTTTGGGTGCCCGAAACTCCGAACGGCTGGGCGGGCGTGGCCGGCCCCAGAACTCCGCCCGAAGAAGGCAAGTCGCCGGGAAAAACGCCCACGGCGACCTGTCTCGCCAACAGGTCCGAATCGGCGGAGCCTCCGTAGAACAGTACGGCCGCGTTGGGCTGCGGCGGGAACTGCGGGTCTTCCGGCGGCTGGGCCGCTTCGAGCCGTAGCACGATTTCTCGGATTCCGTTCCCGTTGTCGTCCCGATCGCGCTCCGACGCCCAGGCTTTCCGCTGGATGGCCAGTGGCATCAGCGGAGCGGGAGTGTCGGCGGTCGGGCGAAAACCGACGACGAGGTTGTCCAGCGTTGCGTAGGCCCCGCCGCGGATGTCGACCGACTTCGTGCCGCCGGCCGCGTTGGCCAGGTAGGAAACCGGATGGTCCCCCGTGGCCAAACGGCCGCAAAACACAAAGGCGGTATTGTGCCGGGAGACGGACGGATCCAATTGGCAGGGCCGACGGGCCACGTCCGCCACGTAGCCGGTGCGGATTGTCACGTCGGTCCATTCGGTGCGCAGGGCGTCGCCTCCCGCCTCGTTGTTCTGCAGGCAAATCTCCGCCGCCGCTCGTGACGCCGCGGACTGGCGTTCGGCAAGGTCGCCCTCGGCGTCCTGGAGCCAGCGCTCGTCGAGCAGTTCCGGAACGGCGGCCAGGGCCATGGCGTCGCATTTGTGCTGCATGTCGCGGTTGACCAGGGTGAGAAAGTTCCAGTTCACCACCACCGCGGTGACAATGACGAACAAAAACACGAGGAAGAGCGACAAGAACGCCACCGCGCCCCGACGGCGACTCCGCCGTCGCGGCGTGCTGCGTGCTCCGTGTTTGTCAGTCAACGGTGGAAACGACATGACCGCAGCTTCCTCATGCGTCTAGGGATTGTCCGCGCTCGGCGCCGCGGGCGTGGGCTGGAGTTCGGTCGGTCTCCGAGCCAGAGTGGGCTGACCGGTTCCGCCGGCCCCCGACGCTCCGCCCGTGGTGGTCAGCGTGTTGCCGGAACTCGAGGGCGCGCGGGGGGAAGGAGCGGAATAACGCACTTTTTTCTTGTTGCAGGTGGGGCACGTTTTCTTTTTCTGGCCCGTCGCGCCGGGATTCGAGGCCAACAGCGCCGAGGCGACTCCTTCCGGCGACACCAGTTCGCCGGCCTCGTTGAAGACCACATGCTGCACGTCCTTGCCGCGATAGACCTCGACGACCTTGTACACCGGCGGCTCGGGCGTCGGCTCCAACGGCGGCGGCGGCAGCGGCGGCAGTCCCAGCAGTTCGTACTTGTTGATCAGGTTGCGGCTGCCGTAGGCCAGGGCGTCGGAGGCTTTTTCGTTGTTGCTGCAGAGCGTCACGTTGATCGTGCCGTATCTCTGGGCGAGGATCAGGCGATTGGCCTGTTCCGGCGTCGCCGCCACGGTCAGGTAGTTCTTGTCCCGCATCTCGTCCGTCAGGACCGGGTTCTTGGCGGTGGGGCTGGGAGCCAGGACCTGGAGATTCCGCATCAGGTTGATGGTCGCCATGCCGCTGACCTCGGGATGATCGCTGTCGAAGGTCAGTGAAACGTCCACGTGCGATCCGGGCAGGATCGCGCCGTTGGAGGCGATCGCATCCGGGACGCGGATGGTCACGGCCCGGAAGCCGGGCGGCAATTGGTCGGCCATTTGGGGCACGGTGCCCGGCGCGTACAAGTCCTCCTCCCGGATCGGAGTTCCCGCCAGAATGGTCGTCTTGACCAATCGTCCCAGGACCCGGCCCTTCACGTGCAGGGCCGCCGACGGGGCGTCGTCCGCGGGAATTTCCGCCATTCCCACGTCCCGGCCGCCGATCCGCGCGTAGGGCGTCAGATTCGTCATGGCGACCACGATCGACGTCGTCTTGAGGGGAGGTTGCGGGACTTCCACCGTCGGCTTGGGTTCTAACATGCGTTTGGCGCCGTAGGCGGTGACGAGTCCGATAATGACCGCCACGGCTGCCAACGTCACGGTCTGAGGTCGAATGGAATGCATAAATGTCCTTTCTACTCTTTGCGCATAATATAGTGCCCCCGGATCTTTTTGCCCGAGAGATCGAAGCCCGGCAAATGCAGCAAGGTGTTCAGCGCGGCCTTGTCGGCGTCCACGCTCACGATGACGCTGACGCGGTCGCCGGACAGGTCGGTGATCTGAATGTCGTCGTCGTGCATTGCGGCGGCAAAAGACCATCCGGACAGCGCCCCCCGGACGGCCGTGCGGACCCGCTCCTGGGCCGCGCCCGGCAGGGTGGCCTCGCGGACGCCCGCCAACGCCGCGGCTTGAATGGCCTGCGTGGCCAGCAAATAGCTGCTGATCTGCACGACGGCCAACAGTACCACGAGCAGGATCGGCAGGACGATCACCAGTTCAAGGCTCAAAGAGCCCGATCTTTTTTTTCGTGTTTCCGGCGGTAATTTCACGGTTTCCTTCTTTCCGCGTATCGGCAGGAACGTCGCGACGGGAAAGTTCCTGCGTTTTTCTGGGGGCGGTCACAAGGTCCCCTTGTAGACTAGCCAGACCAAAACAATTCCCGTCCCCAACGCCACGGGCAGGGCGAACGGGACGATCCTCCGCCGCGGTTTGGCGGCCTCTTTTTTTCCGGCGGTTCCTCGGGGCGTCTGCGAAAACCTGGTTTTTGCCTGTCCCATGCCCCACCGGGCAAAACCTTGAAGCAGCACGACCATCGCCATTACGCAGGCGATCATCATGCTCAGGGCGAACGTCACCAATAGCCACTTCGGCCCCAGCCAGGCCCCCAGGGCGGCCAGGAGCTTGACGTCTCCCATGCCGGAGCCGCCGAGGAGCCACGGAAGAAACAGCAGGCCGAATCCGATGCCCAGTCCGGCCAGCGACATCCAGGGTCCCATGCCCTCCGGCAATACGGTGTGATAGATCAATCCGAGAACGGCCGCCGGGACGGTGACGTAGTTGGGAATCCGATGCATGCGGCAATCGGTCAGCGCCGCCGTGGCGACGTAGACACCTACCGCCAGCGAGAGAACCAGAATCATTGTTTTTTTCCTCTGCAGCTCTGGGGACAACTGGGCAGCCGCCAGGCGGCCGCCCCTCACTTCGCGTGAACATTCTTCTCGACCGGCGGTTGCGGGGCGGCACCGTCCTGCCGTACGAACCGAACTTCGGACTTCGGATCACGGTAGGAGAAGGCGGAGCCGAGGTGGTGCTTGCTGCTCACGTCGACGGTATACGACTTATCCAGGGCGGCGGCGGCGCCTGCAACGCCGCCGAGTTCAATGTTCAGCGCGTCGCGGACGCTGGAGAACCCCCCCACAATGCCGATCACCAGAAGAGTAATGATAATTACCCATTCAAATGAAAGGACTCCCGTGTCCTCCCGCCATAAACGTGGAACAATGAGGTTCATTTCTTCACCCTTTCAAGGTCGATACCATAATGCGCCACACCAGGGTTTTACCCTGGATGCGGACGGAGGGCGCGCCGCGGTACGGATAAACCGTACCGCGGCGGCCCCGGCTGCAGACAAGCACCTCTGGTCTGAAAACAGGCCAGGAGCGCCGAAGTCTATTGGGGTCCTTGTTCGCAAGCTCCGGGCGTCACCGGCTCGGTGGCGTCGCCGCGCATCTTGGAGAGCAACGGCGTGCCCCGCGTGTAGGTCCAGCCAACGGAACCGCTGGCGCAGCACTCGGCACCAGGATCGTTGCCTATCGAGGTAATAATAGGCGAACAAACCTTGTACGACTGGTCCACGGCGATGATCGCGCCGGCGACGCCTTCCAACTCGATGTTGATCGCGTCACGGACAGCCGCCATTCCGCCAACAACGCCGACCACAAGCAGCGTTATCAGCACGATCCATTCGAAGGTCAAAACGCCTTCGTCTTCGCGCCACATGCGCTTTAACATAACACTATCCTCCTAACAGTTAGGAAAAGGTTTCTGCGCACGGCCTACATCGACCGTGCAACTCTGTGTCGCAAGCCTTGGGCCTGAACAGAGCTTCCCTTAAGAAGCCCATCTCTTCGCAAGTTCCGTACCAAGGCGCTTTCCTCAGGGGGATTAATTTCCATCAAGGCCGTTTACTTGTGCTATAGGCTGGCGTTATGCCCACCGGTCATAAGGGAATGCCCGGCCGTTAACCGTTTCGATGTTTCAATCTCCTAACAGTTCTCACTTCCCGCCTAACACCGTGTTCAAGTATCGAAACACCCGGAACGTTCCGTCGCCGTCGCCCGGTCGGGCGACGGCTACTTTTTTGTGGTTTTGAGGGCCTCCAAACGTTGCAATTCCGCTTCCGCCTGGACGGCCTGGTCTTCTGAGAGTCCCAGGTCTAAGGCTTTCTGCAACGCGGAGCGGGCGGTCTCCAGGCGATGCTTTTGGCCGTAGATCAACCCGGCCTGGAAGTTCAATACCGCCAAATCGGGGCTTTGCCGCAGAGCCTCGTCGATGATTTGTTGGGCCCCGTCCAGACGCCCGGTTTTCCGGTAGACCATGGCGAACGTGTCGGCCACGCTGGCCGGCAGACGTTTCAGCGAGGTCTTGCGGAGCGCCTCGTCGACGACCTGTCGGGCCTGGTCGGGCTGGTCGAATTCCTCGGCCAGCAACCAGGCGAGATTGTTCGCTGCCAGCAGATTTTCCGGCTGGTTGGCAAACACCTGGCGGTAAAAGTCGCGGGACTCGGCCATCAAGGTCTTATCCTTGGTGCGGCGGCCCTGCGCGAGGCTGATGTTCGCCATCAGCAGCCGCGCCGAGGTCTGCCGCGGCTTGTCGGCCAAGTTCAGCCCTTGCTCCGCCCAGCGGCGCGCCCCGGCTAACTCGTCCCCGCTCAGAAAGCCCGCCCCCAAGGCCAGGCAGAGATCGGCGTCCGGCTTTTCCCCCGCCATTTGACCGGCGGCTTCCTCGGCCTCCGCGGTTCGCCCCAGCCGGCAGAGCACGGTGATTTCCTTCTGGCAAAGCGGCAGTTGAGCGGGGAATTGCTGTAAGCCCGCGCGGAGGACCTCCAGGGCCTGCGCCTCACGGTGTTCCTGCTCGTGGATTTCCGCCAAAAGGAGGTAGGCGGGGGGAACCTGGGGCCGGCGACGGAGGAGGTCCTGAAGTTCCAAGACGGCTTCGTCGGACCGGTCCAGGCGGCGGAGAATTTCCGCCCGGGCAAGGTGCGACTCGACGAGTTCCGGCTGCTCGGCCAGCGCCTGCTCCACCGACTTTAGCGCCGCCTCCGGATCATTGTGGGCCAGGTGCGCCTGGACCGCCAGGAGCAGGGCGGGCACGTCGCGGGGAACGATCCGCAAGGCCCGCTCGACCTCCGTCAGCGCGCGTGCCGGCTGGTCCATCCGCAGCAGGATGCGGGCCTTGGCCTGGAGGAGGAACGGCAAGTCCGGCTGCAAGTGGTTTGCCCGATCCAACAAGTTCAGGGCCTGCGGGAAACGTCCCTGGCGGGCCGCCAGTTCGGCGGCGATCACCAACAGGAACGTCTCCTGGGGATATTCGGCCAGAAGTTGTTTGACCTTGGCTTCCACGGCGGGGAGGTCCTGATTCTGTTCCAACAATCCGAGGAACGCCTGGAACAGGGCCTGCCGGGCCATCGGACGCACGGCACTGACCCGGAACGAATCGGAGAAGTCAGTGACGGCTTGTTCGAGATTTCCCTGCGCGCTGTACAATTGACCCATCCAGAGCTTGCCCAGTCCGCTCTGTTGAAAACCCGTGCCCGTTTGCTCCAGTGCGGCGGCCGCCGCGTCGATCCGACGGCCCATCAGCGCCGCCCGCGCCTGCAACAGGGCCACCGCCTTCTTCGGCGCGTCGCTGGCGCGAAGTTCTTCGAGGATCGGCAACGCCTCATCGAGCTTGCCCGCGGCCAGCCGAACGTCCGCCCCGAGCAGCTTCACGCCGGAATCGTCGGGGAAACGCCGGGCCGCCGTGTCCGCCAGAGCCACCGCCGCGTCGTCTTCACCCCGGGCGACCCGCCACTCGGCCAACATGGCCCGGGCGCCGAGATGTTTCGGATTGTCCTCGACGAACCGCTGCAATCGGGCAATGGCTTCGTTTTCTCCCGATTTCCGCTTGATCGTTTGGATCTCGGTCAGCACCAGGCTGAAATTGCCCGGGTACTTGGTCCGCCCCTCTTGCAGATACCGGTCGGCCTGCTCGAACTCGCCGCGCCGCACGTGGTACTCGACTTGAAGTTGCAGCGCGGCGGCCTCCTGATGGGCTTCGGCAAGCTTCTTGATTAGCGGTGGCACGTCCGCATCGTGCTTCAGCATCAACCGGGCCTTTCCCAGGAGCAACGGCAGCTTCTCCACGGGCCCCAGGAACTCCCGGACGGCGGCGCGGTCGACGCCCTTCATTTTCTCGGACCGGGCCAGGAGGATCTGGAGTTCCCGGGCCGCGGCCTCCCAGCGTTCCAGGAACAGACAGGCTGCCGCCTGGGCGGCGTGGAGTTCGATGCTTTCGTCGAACTGCGGCAGGGCGGCCGCCCAATGGCCGACGGCTTCTTCCAGCCGGCCTTCATTCCAGGCGCACTGGCCCGCCAGGCGATGTCCCCAGGCCGCCGAGGCCTTGTTTTCGAGGAGCCATTGGCAATGCGGCTCCGCCTCGGCAAACCGCCGCTGCGAGATCAGACGCTGCGCCGCCGCCAGATGCAGAGGCACCAGTTCCAGGATCCGGGCGGAGGGCAACTTTTGGCCCTTTTCCAGACCCTGCTCCAGCAATTTCATTCCCGCAGACTGGCGCCCTTCCACAAACTCCGCCTCGGCCAGAATGTAATAAGTCCGCGGGCCGAGTTCTCCCTGGGTGAGCAAGGGGCGCGCCAGCCGTGCAAACTGAAGGGCGATCTCCTGGCGGCCTTTCAACACGTTGGCAGGCGCCGGTGCCTGGAGCGGATGGGCCTGGGCCGCCAGCGCCACAATCTCGGCGGCCCCGCGGACCCACGCCGCCTTGTCCGGGGCGTCGGCGGAGCGGATCATTTTCTCGAAGAGGGCCAAAGCCCGAAGGGTGTAACGGTCCGCCTCTTCCGGACCTTCGGCTTTCAGGATTCTCAACGCCAGAATGGCGCCGAGCATCTTCCGGTTCGCGGGCGTCAAGCGTTCGGGATGCTTTTCCGCCGTTTTCTCGGCCTTTTCGGCGATCTCCATCAGCCGGGCCTTCTCGCCGAATTGGCTGTTGAGTTGCGCCTGTAAGAGCAGGACTTCCAGCGACGGATCGGATTGCACAGCCGCCAGGCGGTCCAACGGGTCTTTGGCCTCCTTAAAATTATGCTTTTCCATGGCGACGCGAGCGACGACGTAGAGTACCAGCTCGTTCTCCGATCCCCCCTTCACCAGTTTCTTGGCGATGGCTTCCGCGGCCGGAGCCCGGCCGCTTTCGAGGTACGCCATCATCAGCTTGATTTGCAGGTCCGTGTAGCCCGGCTTGAGGGCGGCGGCCTCGGCCAGGAGTTGCAATGCCCGGCCATCGACTCCGTAGCTGGGGATGTAGCCGGCCCGCACGGCCCGACGGACGAAAAGGTCCGCCAGCGCCAGCTTGGCGTCGGCATCCTCCGGAGCGGCGCGGATCAGGTTCCGCAAGTAGATCTCGGCCGTTGCATCATCGCCGGCCGCCACGGCCTCCTCCACCCGGGCGGCCAGGTATCCCGGCGTCTTTCTCCGGTGCATCAGGTAGATCAGCGTCACGGCGGCGACGACCATCAGGACGAGCACCGCACGGAGGAGCCAGCGAAGTCTTGAACTCCAGGCAGACATGGACGTTTTCTCCCTCGTAAAGGAACTAGGGCGGCCGGGGGCCGCCTTCATTGATCAGGAACACCGGCATCCGCTTGCTGCCGCGGACGACGCCGCGGGGGAGCAAGGCCTGCAGGGACTGGTCCAGCAGGCAGACGAACTCCCGGGCGCTGGCCACGTCCTGCTCCGCCGCCATCGGCGAAAAGACCTCGACGGTCAGGCTCGAGGCGCGACGCTGGCAGCGCTGGTAAGCCCGCTGCAGAGGACTGCTGGACGCATCCTGCGGAGGCGTCAACGTGTAGTACCAATAAAAAACCAGAACCCCCCCGACCTCCCCCTGACGCCCGAATAAATACTGCTGGATCGGCTCGGGATGTCCGGCGACGGAGAAGGCGGCGCGGCCGCGGGGATTCTCGGACATCCCCCCCGCACGCATACAGACCTCGGGATTGTGCCCCCGGTCCTTTCCCGATCCGGAATAGCTCATCCAGACGCGGAAAACCTGCCGGTGATTGCGGCAAAAAAAGACGCGGCTGAGGCGGTCGTCGTTGTCGAGGAGCTGCGGATCGGTGACCGGCTCATCCCGGGAGGTCCAACGTCCCAAGGCCGTTGGAAATTCCTGAAGCGGACGAAGCAGCGGCACCGCCGGAAGGGGGCCGGCCGCCTGCAAGTAACCGAACAAGGCGCATTTCGCCGCCAGGGCGACGCCCAAGGTTCCCGTCAGGATGGCAACCCGCGTGCGAATCCGCATCTTCATTTCCCCACAATACAGTTTTGCCGAACCGCGGACGCCCGCAGCTTCAGGCGGTTTTCCAGGCAACTCAGGCCCCAGGCCAATGCCACCAGCATCAACAATCCCAAACCCACCACCATCAGACCCTCGACGGAGTGGAAGACGCCCTCGGCCCAGCCCGGCCCGGCCGAGACCAAAATCAGCACGGTCGCCACCACGCGGACGCAGTTTGCCGCTACGGCGACCACTCCCGAAAACGCCGCCAGCGCCGCCTTGAACCAGAATCCCCGGCCGGTGAGGTGCCCGACGGCCACCGCCACGGCCAGAAACGCCGTCAGTTGGCGGAGTCCGCTGCACGCCTCCGCCATCTCCATCGAATGCCCCGGCACGCTGAGCAGGTAGCCTTCCGCAAACACCGGTACGCCCAAGGCGCCGATTACCGAGGCGGACAGGGAGGTTACCAGACGCTGCATGAGGTTGGCCAACGGTTGGTACCAGACGATCGGCAAAGGCGCCATGAAGATCAAAAACAGACAGGCAAAGCCGTGGTTCCGAACCGCCTGCCTCCCTCCCAGCAGGAGCAGCCCCGCCCGGAGAATCAGGATCAGCGCCACCACGTCTAGCAAAAGCATCCCCAGGAACGAGGCCAGAAAATGCAGCACCAGTCCGAGCGCCAGCAATCCCTCGCCCAGGACGAGTTCCCCGGGACGCACCTCGGTTTGCCAGGGAGGGCCGGCGCGGCGCCAGGCCCGATAGGCGAAAAACAGACTGGCGGCGACCACCAACCAACCGTGGGAATAGTTAGGATCGATCCGCCAAATATGGTCCAGCGCAACAAAGGTGGGAACGTACAACGCGATCAACGGCGCAGAAACCAACACGCCGCCGAGGGCAATAGCCCTCCCCCGGCGCATCGGACGCGCTTCCTTCGGTGACTTGTCGCAGCGATTCTCGTTCATTTCTTCTTGGGACCGGCCAAAAACGCGGGGGCAGTCCCAATTGTCCGGGCACCCTTTCACGTCAGGCGCCGTCAGGCACCATGCGAAATAGGATCAGCATGGTCGGCAAAAAAGGGGCCGTCCCCCCTTCAGTGCGAAATTTATTGTTTCTCGGTCTTGCGGACCGCAACCCGGTCGTCCGGATGAATCACGTGGACCAGCATCACGACCGGTTTGGGCGTTTTATTTCCCACCCAAATCGTGACGGTGCTTTTACCCACGGCCTTCCCCAGGATCATCACGTCGTGCGGGGGGGCCAGGATCGCATCGGTGACGCGGGCGTCAGAGACGGCCACGCGGCGGATGTCGGCCCGGGATCGCAGCACCTTGCTCCGTTTCAGGACGACTTCCAATTCATACTTGGGTTTCTCGACTTTAAATCTCTTGTCGGCCCCGGCCTTCCGGGCCCGGACCGCCCGGGCTTGGGGATGCGGCGCGGCGGCAGCGGCAGTGAACAAAACAGCCGTCAAACCGGCCGTCGCAAAAAAGGCCAGGGATCGGGGGGGTATTCGTATGGTCATTGGTAAAAAACGAATTTGTTCTCGATAACCGCTTTAAAACGAAGGAAGCCGTCCGGCCGTCGTCACCTTGCCGTTGCCGGCCGTGACCAACTGCCAGACGGCCTCGAAGGTGACCACCTTAAAGGGCCAGCCTTGGCCGCGAGTCAATCCCCATTACCCTTTAACGCTGCGCCGAACCCCACCACGTCTGCGAGTCGTTGGCGGCAGTGGAACCGTCGGCGGCCTGGTCGGGCGCATCGCCGGAACCGGAAAAGTTCATCGCTTCCACGGCGTTTTCCAGATCGTACAACTGGTCGAGCAGCACGTTGCGCAGGGCGGCCAGCCCGCCGATCAGGCCGATCACCAGCAACGTCACCATCAGAATCCACTCAAAGGTCAACACGCCGCGGCGCGCCTTCCTGCGCCTTGCTTTCGCACCGTTGCAACTCATGGCAGTCTTCCTCAATCGCAGCAATCAATCTGTGGAAAGGAGGATAACGGGGAGCATTTCCCCGGAGGATTATCGGTTAAACCGTAGCGGTTTCCCGGCGATTGCGGCAAACGCGGACCATTCCCAACGCGCCGAGGCTCCCCAAGATCCAAATGCCCAGAGCGAAGGGCTCGGGAGCACGCCCGTCCGTTACGTAAATGCTATCAAGCTCGAAATCAAGATTTACGGTCCCGCCGTCGATGCTGACCATCACCGCCATCAGATTTGCCAGATCGACGAGGTTAAAATCACTCAGGGGGATCTTGAGCACTTGCGGGGACTCGTTTTCTTCAAGGGGGTAGTCGATCGTTTGGTCGGTCGGCCCGTCATCCAACGTGATGTGAACATCGGTGTCGTGATCGACCGAAGTAAACGCCAGATTCAGGAATTCATATCCCGACAAATCCAAGGGGGAAGAAAAGCCGGTGTATTTTAGCGACAGAGTTTCTTCGTAACCTTGTTCACCCGATACGCCCCCGATCACGCCCGTATCCTGATTGGAAGTCAGAAGACCGGACACGGCATTGAGATAAACACTGAAATTGTGGCCATAAGAGACGTTGGAGGCCGCAACAAAAGTTTCCCGGCTGCCACCACTGACCACGCTGGATGGGTGGCCCTCAGCAATGTTGCCGTGAACATTAATCGGTGCGGCGCCGGGATCGGTCGGCGCCCATTGAATCGCCCAGTGCGTCGACGAACCGGTCCACAGAGTTGGAGCAGGCGAGGCGTTCATGGTGGGCGGGTAATCCACACCGGTAAAATCGTCGATAATCAGAGCGTTTGCCGGACCGACGCTGATAATCAATCCCAAAATGCTCCCGAAGAGTAGGAAGAGGCCGCGATGAGATAGGCTGCCGCTCATAACTTTCTCCTTAAAATGTTATGTCGCCTGAATGGAGTGCCCCCCTGCTCGGACAGTACGGGCAGAGCGCACCTCTATAGCACCGCCCCATTTGATGCACTTATCGTGCCAATGGGTGTCTCCACAATGCATCGCGCTAAAAAAAATGAGAGGAGCCTTAGTAAGGGGCGAATGTTGCGGTACTTAGCAATTAAGGCACTCAAGACGGAGAAAAAGAAAAGGGCCTCGGCATCCTGAATACCGAGGCCCGTGTCAAACTCGATTAACACGCTTCATTCAGCGCGCAAACACAATGTAAAGTAGATTGAACACTCAAGGAATCGCAATGGGTTCCCCCTTGGGTATTGGTTCTGCGATGGGCGGCAAGGACTGCGGCACCATCGGCAGCGCCAGGGGGCCTCGGCAGGCCGTCGGGCAATAACCGACCGGTTCATGGAGTTCCGCCTCCCAGGGCCACTGGCTCAAATGGCGATAATTGTAGGCCCGGCGGTAGTAATTTCCGTGAAATGCCGGATAGCGTTGGATATCGCGCCCGTTGCCGGGATAGCAACCAAAAGTCGGTGAGTAGCAGGTCTGGGGCATTGGTTTGAACCAATCGTTGACCCAGCCCAGGTATTGGCCAACGAAGCACGGCTCCACCTGCGGATCACGAGGGGGTATATACCTGCAACACGACATCGGTGTGACGGACGGCTCTTGGGCGGAAGCCATCGGTGTTTGGCTTGCAACCGCGAGGAACATCGCCATGAACCATGCCGAAACCATTAAACTCCGTTTCGTCGTAGACATCCAACTCCTCCTTGTGGAAGCTAAGAGTATCTTCCTCTGGTTCCGCCTCCCGGGAGGTACATAGTAGACGGACTATGATGATCATCGACGGTTATATGTCAATTTGCGTAGTTTTTTACGAAATTTCCTATTTTTACTTTCCGATGCGGCACCATTCTGTAACTACCGGTATCGCAAGTGGTTGTCATAGCTGGTGTCCTTGTTAGGGTAACAGTGAATTATCGAGTAATGCCTAGAAAGATACTGGCTGAAAGATGAGTGGATGAGAGAACGACTAGCGGAGCGCAATGATGTCACCCATTGTACGCATATTGCCCAAATACACACATGGTCGTTTTACATCTTGGAAGTAGTTGGAATGACTACTTGACACAGATTGAGTAAACTCTATAATGCGTACATTTTGGTGTACATAGACGAGAAAGATAGTTTGCGCGTTTTGTTATTAATGCACTTTATACATGCGACAAGTTAATTTAGGTTGTTTTGTATATTAAAAAAATCTCATGTTTTAATTCGTGAAAAGGCCGGCTATCTCTTCTCGTTGAGCAAGTTAATCTAGAGAAAATCAACAAGGAAGGGCAATTCGATGTCTCGCTTGATACTTGCCGTCACGCGCAACGCGCAGTTGGTGGGTCAAATACGTAAAAAATTTCAGCCTGGATTCCACGTAAAAATCGTGGAGGATTTCAAAACGGCCTGTGGCCAGATGAGGTCCTTGTCGTTTCCGGTGGTTCTGGTGCATTGGAGTACGCTCAGCCAGGAAGGGCTTTCCCGAAACGGATATCTGGCGGAGATGGCCCAGATGTCGGATCAGGCATTCATGATTGGGCTGATCGATCCCGATTGTCCGGAGTCGTTGCGGAAGGCAGCGGCCACGGTGACGCCGGAAAGCATCGATCTGCCGTTCGATCCCGCCCGGCTGATCCAGTTGGTCGACGAGTATACGAAGCTGGAGGCCGAGTTGGAGGATTTCTGCCAGCGGAGGCCGCACCAGGTGTTGCACGGGAAAACCCGGCACCTGACGACCTTCACCGAGTCGATCTTTCCGATGCTCCAGGAGATTAAAGTAGCCGGGAACTACGCGGTGCCGATTTTACTGACCGGAGAGACGGGCGTCGGGAAAACCCATCTGGCGCGGCTGATTCACGAGTTGTCGTCGCGTTGCAACGAACGGTGTCTGACCGTGGCCTGCGGCGCGCTGCCGCCGAACCTGATCGAAAGCGAGTTGTTTGGCCACGTGAAGGGCGCATTCACCGGCGCCGATCAGAACCGGTTGGGTAAATTTGCCGCGGCCGAGAACGGCACCCTGATCCTGGACGAGATCGACGTCCTGACGCCCGATCAGCAGGCCAAGTTGCTGCGGGTGATCGAGACGGGCGAGTACGAAGCCGTGGGGAGCAACGTCACGCAGGTGTCCCGCGCCGCCTTGATCGTCGGCTCGAACGTGAATCTGGAGGAATTGATGGCGGCAGGAAAATTCCGCAAAGATTTCTTCTACCGTTTGAACACCTTGAGTTTCGTCCTCCCCCCGTTAAGGGAGAGGACCTTGGACATTCAGTACTTCGTGTTGAAGTTCGCTTTGGACTATAGCCGGACTTACCGGACGAAAATATGGCGCGTCACCCGGGAATTTATGGAAGTGATGCAGCGGTACGGTTGGCCGGGCAACATCCGGGAGATGGAGAACGTCATGCGCCGTGCGTGCCTCTATTGCCGCGACGGCACGCTGAAGCCGAGCGAGTTGCCCAGCCACATCCGCGAGGCGGGCGCGAGTCCCGTCCCTTCGCACTTCGCCCTGAAGCCGGATCAAGAATCGTCCTTGCTGGAGCGACACGTCAAGGAAGCGGAATACCAGATCATCACCGAATCGTTGGGGCGAAACAACTTCCGTCGCTCCGACACGGCCGTGGAACTGGGGATCAGCCGGGTCACGCTTTACAACAAAATGCGGAGATTGGGCATTCTGGATTCTCTGAAAGGCATCTCGGAACCGCCCTCGGAGACGGCTAATCAATATTAATGCCCGGCGGACCTCTGAAAAAAAATACACAATTCGCTTAATCTATGAAGCAAAGGGGTCGGTCTGCAGGCAACACGCGGAGGAGATTTTCAATAACCGCCAATGATTCCGCCATGAAAAGTCTCCCCCCTCCGACTGTAGACGTCCAGGCCCCGAACGGCCGCCGGATCGTCCTGCGGCCGGTGATTTCGGAGCGCTGGTTTCCCCGCACGAGCCGGGGGGGCTTGGCCGTGGCCTTGGTCCTCTGCGCAACGTGGTTTGCAACGAGCGTGAACCGGCTGAACCACGCGGACCTTTGGGGGCATCTTTCCATCGGCCGTTGGATGGTTGAGCATCGCGCATTGCCCCAAGGCAATCCATTTCATTCTTTGGCCGACTCCGAGCCGCACCTGAACGCCTCTTGGCTGAGCCAACTGCTCGGCTACCTTTGGTATCGCGTTTTGGGGGCGGAAGGATTGGTGCTGGCCCACGCTTTATTGATGACCCTGACGGCGGGCGGGCTTGCCTTGGCGGTGGCGGGGCGAGGAGTTTCCTGGGCTTGGGCCGCCGCCGCGGCCGTCGCCTTCGTGCTGTGTTTACCCGGCGTCGGGATCCTCTACGCCCAAGGGCTTGGAATGGCGGCCTTCGTCGGCGTCCTCTGGGCAATCACTCAATTACCGCAACGGCGTCATCCCCTTTTCTGGCTTCCCTTGCTGTTCGCGCTATGGGCCAACCTGCACGGTTCGTTTCTCGTAGGGCTGGCGGCATTGACGTGTTTTACTGTGGGAAGCACCTGGGACACATGGCGTAAACAACGCAACTTGATGACGACCTGGATTCAGCCTGCCGTCGCCCACGCCTGGCTTGCGCTGCTGCTGAGCACGGCCGGCGTCTGCTTGAATCCCCGGGGCGTTTGGTTGCTTCCGGCGACGGCCGGGTGCGCGTGGCAAACCATTTTTTCCTGGATCGCTCCGTGGCGGCCGGCGGAGGCATTCAGCCTCCCGGGCGTAATGCTGATGGTGTCGCTGGTTTTGACGGTCGTACTGGTCTCCTCAAGCCCTCGTCGGAAGACGGCCTGGGAAATGTTGCTGCTTACGGGTTTCGGGCTGTTGGCGGTGACGAGTATGAAGATGGGAACGTGGTGGGCCCTACTATGGCCCTGGTTGGCGGCGCCCCACGCCGCGGCGCTTTGGCGGTCCCGGCCGGCGGAAAATTCTCCGTCCGTGGCGGAAGCGGCGGCCGCGGGACGGTGGAGGACCCGGCTGCTGATTGCGGTTGTTTTTGTCACCGTGATTTGGTCCCCGCCCAGTTACGCCCTGCTGACGGGCCGGCATCGTCCCGATCCCGCCGTCTTTTCCGCCGACACGCCTTACCATCTTGCCGAGGATCTGGTTGGCCGGGAGATCGCGGGCCAAATCGTCGCTCCCAGGGACTGGACCGATTATTTAATATGGCGCACCGGCGGTGCGGTCGAACCGTTGGCCTACTCCTCCGCACCTTCAAGCTCGAGCGCGACCGGCTGGCTCGCTCTGGCCGACCGCTGCCGCCTGCGGTTCCTGGTGGTCAGCCTCGCCCGGCACCCTGGTCTCCGGTCGGTCCTTGCCCGGGAGCCGCGGTGCCGCGTCCGCTATCAAGACGACCAAGCGTTGTTGGTCGAAATCCTCCCGCCCCGGTCGCGCTGATCCGGATAGTCTCGTTCACTGTCATTTTGAGTGCGGCGAAGAATCCAAGCTCTTGTGCAGGCAATGGAGATCCTTCGCCGATCAGCGCCGACCATCTGTCGACGGCGTCCGGCCGGCGCCCTCAGGATAATGGGGATGAATCATCCGAAGGAGCGCGAATTCCCTGAAACAAGATGATAATTTGAATACAGATTTGTTTAATTCTCTTAACGCACCAGGGGACGGTTTCCTGGAAGAGAGTCCCCCTTCCAAAGGCAAATCTGCAAATCTGGCAAGAGATTTCGCACTCCGGCTGATATTAAATAATCAACTTTCGGAGGATCGGCTCGGAATTTGCTCGGTGCATTGCCGTCAGAAAATCTTTTCAGACGCTGTAATGTTTGTTTCTCATTGTTTTTTATAAAGGAGGATGGGCGATGTTGAAAAAATCCTGGTACGTGGCAATCCTATTGGCGACAGCCTTACTCGTGGCCGCGACTCCAGCCGCCCAAGCTTTCATCATAAATTTCGACGACCTGACGGGGCATCGTACGCATGTCCCAAACGGCTATGGGGGTATGACTTGGAGCAGTGATTTCTGGTACATGAATGGCAATAATTATCCTACATATCCCAACGGTTATGAGCCGGGAGTGGTGTCCCAGACCAACATAGCCTATAGAGCTTTTAGCGATCCTGTATCCTTCTCAAGCGATTCGAAATTCACTTTTAACTCAGCATATTTCACGGGTGCGTGGAACGATGGATTAGAGATTACCGCAAAGGGGTACGACGGCTCTACCATGATGAATGAAAAGACCTTCCTGGTTGACGCCGACCACCACACCTTAGTGGAATTCAATTGGGAGGGGATCGACAAGGTGGAATTCAGCTCTACAGGAGGGATCCATCACGACGCGTACCCTGGTCATGGAACGCATTTCGCAATGGACGACCTATCGATTAACGAACAACAACAGGTATTGCCCGAACCAACGTCCATCTTAATATGGGGTATGATGGCCTTTGGGATGACGGCCTGTCTCTGGCGGGAGCGTCGAGCGTCGGCCTGAAGTGCGAACGAGTAATAAACCGGAGAAATCCCCTCTGCCGATACAGTGCGTCCGCGACCAACGGATAACAATCATTCTCGACATAGCGATGAATCTTGGCTCTGGAGTACAAAGATCCTTCGCTTCGCTCAGGATGACGCTGCTTCGCCCAGGATGATGATGAATAATCCGGGGAATGCGAATTCTTTAATACAATGATGATAATCTAATCGCGGATTTGTTCAAATTCCTTTACGTTCCGCGCGATGATTCCATGCCCGGATTTGTCCCTGCCGGCGTTCGATCTGCAATCCTGGCAAGAAATTACATCAGAACTTTATTAAATCATCCAGTATCTAAAGAATCGGCCCGGAATTTGCTCATTCGTCTCGTGTCAGAGTCTATCTTCGGACACTGTGATGTCCTTTTGACAATGGAAACATGCCATGTCTCAAAAAACCTGGTTCATTGTGATCCTCTCTGTGATGGCCCTACTCATGGTTGGAATTCCAGCCGCCCAGGCCGTTATGATCAACTTTAACGATCTGCCGGGATCCACTGACCAGATCCCGAACGGCTACGGAGGGCTGAGTTGGAGCAGCGGTTTCTATTACATCAACGCAGGGCCGTATCTGATCCATTCCAGTGGATCCGGGGCGGAATTTACCCCGACAAACAACATGGGCGTTAATTATTTCGGGAATAGCGTATCCTTCTCCAGCGATACCAATTTCACCTTGAACTCGGCGTATTTCGCGGCGATGGGGGACGAAGATTTAGAGATTACCGCCAAGGGTTACAACGGCGACAGCCTCGTCCAGCAGACGACTTTCTATGTGGATGGCGCGGGCACTACCTTAACGGCGTTCAATTGGTCGGGGATCGACAGCGTAACCTTCAGTTCTTCGGTGGTTTTCCCTGAAAACGGGCTTGCCGATTGCCACAACCGGCGATTCCTGATGGACGATCTCTCGATTGATCCCGCTACTCAACAACAGGTGCTCCCCGAACCCGCATCGGTTCTGATTTGGGGACTGATGGTTTTCGGCGTGGCGGCCTGTCTCCGGCGGGGGCGATGATGGGGCGGGGCGTGGACGGAGGATGGCGAAGCACCGAAGCCACCGGCGCGAGATGCGGATCGTAGGGATACAGGGGGGTTGGGCCTTCAGCCAGCAGCTTCTCCACGCTCCACAATTTGACGGCCCCGTCGATTCGCCCGGAAACAATCCACTTGGCATCCGGGGAGACCGCCACGGAGAGCACTTCACCGTCCGCCCGTTCGCCATAGGGATCATACAGTGCCGTGAGTTGCCGGGGGGTCTTCGGATCCCAAAGCCGCACCGTATTGTCCATCGAGGCCGACAACAGCCATTTTTCGTCCGAGGAAAAAGCGACGAAAAAGGTTTCGCGGAGGTGCCCGCGCCAGGCTGCCGTCTGCCGGGCCGTGGCGACGTCCCAGAGCCTCACCCAGGCGTCGAAGCCGACGGTCGCCAGGGTCTTGCCGTCGGGGGAGAAGGCTACGCAGAGGATTTCATCCGTCGGACCTTTCCAGCCGGGTTGAGAGGTTCCGCCGGGCATCTGCCAACTAAAGAGTTCACCCGGCTTTAAAAATCTCCCTCCCCCGGAAACCAGGAGTTTCCCACCGGGGGAGAACGTCACCGAAGCGACGACCTGCTGGGGGCCTTTTAATTCGAGTGTCCGCCGGTTTCCATCCACGTCCCAGACGCTGAGCTGGCCGATCCGGCAGAACACGCCGCCGCCGACCGCCAGACGCTTGCCGTCGGGCGAAAAGGCCACGCTCCGAACCGGCCCGAGAAAATCCCGGTACTCCGCGAGTCGCTTTTTCCCGGCAAGGTCCCAAAGCATGACGGTCTGATCACTGCCGCCCGAGGCCACCGTGCCGCCGTCGGGGGCAAAAGCCACGCAGTGCACCGGCCCTTGATGCCGCTGGAAGATCACGGGCTTTTGGCCGCGCTCCCGGTCCCAAACTTCAACGGCGCCGTCCGATTTTCCCACGGCCAGTAGCTTTCCGTCCGGAGAAAAAGCCAGGCAATACGCGGGCTTTCCGTCTCCTCGGACCAGGATCCTATGGTCCGCCCGGACAACGCCGTGGAAACCGTTGCTGTAAAGAAGCGCCATCACAATGACGGTCAGCCGAGATCGTATCCTCATGATGCGTTCTCCAGCGATTAGTATTCGATACCTGACCGAACGAATTATAGACCTCCCTTAAACGCGGTCAAGAATGATGAAAACAGGGCGCCGTCGAAAGAGACTCCAACTCAGAACCTATCTTCCTCGGCGGAGGCGGGCGGGCAAGGGGGGGGTCGCGCCCTGGCAAGAACAGACGTAGGCGGCCACTTCGTTTGCCCGGCGGTTGATCGCATCGAGGGAAAGCCCCGCCAGCAGATCCAGGACCATCGCGGCCGTAAAGGAATCTCCGGCGCCGATCGTGTCCTTTACGCGGGTCGGCCTCCCGGGATCGTCGGACCACTGACCCTCCCGATAGAGCAGGCTGCCGCGGTCGCCGCGCGTCAGGGCCACGACGGATAGGGCGTAATCGTCCGCCAGACGGCGGATTTGTTCTTTCATCCCGCCCGGAAGTTGCAGGATCTCCGCGAGGACTTCCAACTCGCGATCGTTCACTTTAACGACGTTCGCCAACCGAAGCGATGCCTCCAGAACCTCCGGGGTGTAATAATGTTGACGGAGATTGACGTCGAAGACTCGCAGGGCGGCGGGAGGAGCGGCGGCCACCAGCCGCCGGATGCCGGTCCGCGAAGCCGGGCTGCGCTGCGCCAGACTGCCGAAGCAGACCGCCTCCGCGGCGGCGGCCAGCCGGAGGGCGGGAGGATCGGCCTCGATCCGGTCCCACGCGACGTTTTCCGTGATGGTGAATTCCGGTTGGCCGTCCGCGGAGAGCGTCACGGGTACCGTGCCGGTCGGCGCGGCGGGATCGACCGTGACGCCGTCGGCCGGCAAATCCCACTGCCGGAGACGATCGAGGATCTCCCGGCCCAAAGGATCGTCGCCGACTCGCGAGATGAGGCCCGACCGTGCCCCCAGGGCATGGGCGTGATAGGCAAAGTTCGCCGGCGCTCCGCCCATCTGCGGACCGGTCGGCAGTAGGTCCCACAACACTTCGCCGATGCCTACGATCTGGTAACTCACGAAGGAAGATCCGGATTAGAGGGAAGGGAAGTTCCGGGACGGAGGAAAGCCAATCTACCGAAGACCGCCGCGGCGCCGAGGAGGAGCATCAAGGAGAATATCGCCAGGGTGAGACGCTGCTTTGAGGCACAGGCCGTAATGACCGCCATCACGATGCCCAGCATCAGTAGCGACGCCGCGACCAGCACGGCCGGCATCCGCGACGCTTTAATCCCCGCCGTTTTCTCCCGATGGACCGCAAAAAACGATTCCAGACGCAGCCAGCCGGCGTCGGCGCCGAATCGCCGGCTACGGACTTCCTCGAACAGCAACACCGCCAAGGGTACGACGAATCCGAGGATGGAATTCACCAGAGGGCCGCTGCTCTTCATCCACAGGAAAAACGGTTCCAATATTTGCGGCGCGACCGGCGTCGAAAACCGTGGAAACGTACCGAGCGCACCCGACTGGTTCACCGTTTCCCCGTTGCTGACGACCGGAGGCAACAATGCCAGGAGGAGATAGACCCCGGCCGCCGCCGCGCTGCTGACGATCAGCGTCCGCCACACGGCGCGGGAGCTGATATGCCGGGAGTAAAATCCCCAAACCACGGGCAACATCAGGGGACCCAGCAGCACGGTGACCAGGGCGATGACCACGTCCTCCGCGCCCCCGACCTCGGGAACGAGGAAGGCCACGAAGGTGATGAATGCACCGTAGGCCAGCGTCGCCAGGCGGCCGACCAAGACCATCTGCCGCTCACTCGCCTGCGGATTCCAGCATTGATAATACACGTCGCGCGTAAAGACCCCCGCAAAGACGTTCAACATCCCGCTGATCATGCTGGCCGTGGCCGAAAACATGGCGGCCACCATGATCCCCAGCATCCCGGACGGCAACACCCGCTGGCAAATGAGGATATAGGCCTTTTCCGGATCGGCGTGCGGATCGATTACCCGGTACGCCATGGCGGGCAGCATCCAGATCAGCGGACTGACGAGGTAGAGGCCGCCCATCAGGAAGGCGACCTTGGCGGCGTCGCGCGGGGAAGGGACGCAGATGTAGCGCTGCACGAAGGGCCAATCCGCCGAATAGCGAAAATAACCCACCAGAAACCACAACACTAAAAATCCCCAGGAGTATTCGGCCGCCGCCGGCTGGAAAAAGTCCTGCGGAGCCTGACGCCACAGTTGGCCCAGTCCCCCGATTTCCCCGAGCGACAGCGGCACGGTCACCAACACTACCAGGCAGAGGATGATGCATTGAATCACGTCGGTAAGCAGCACGGCCCAGAGTCCCCCGGCCATCGTGTAGGCCACCACCACGGCGCTCCACAATAGGATCCCTCCGCCCACCGAGAGGTTTCCGGTTCGAGGATCGCGCAGCGGGAATCCCTCGGGCAACGGCATCAACACGCTGACCATCACCGCCAGGGCATACAATCCCACACCCATGCCGATGCCGCGATAGATCATCCCCAGCCACGTGTAAGCCTGCACTACGGACTGGTTGAAGCGGATGCGGAGAAACTCGACCGGGGTGGTGATCCCCAATCGCTGCCAGCGAGGGGCAATGGACAGCCCGATGCAAAAAGTGCTCAAACCCATAATCATGAGGATGGTCACCGCCACCAGACCCAAACGATAGGCGATTCCCCCCCAAACGACAAAGGTTCCGGCCGAGAAGATGGTCATGAAGCCGGACAGGCCCGAGACCCACCACGGCGACTGCCTTCCGGCGACGAACATCTCGCCGGAATTTTTCATCCGCGTGGTGCAAATCCCTCCGATGACGAGCATCCACAGCAAAAAACCGACGAGGATGGCGTAGTCGAGAATCGACATGAATAATGACTATTTCCGATAAGCGTCTTCCAGATTGACTGATTGTGATAACATATATTCTTATTTAACAGCAACTTGTAGCCTCTTCAACTGATTTACCGAAAAGCATAATCGAAAAACCGAGAACTTCAGGTTGGATGCCCATCGGACGGAGATTCAGGAGCCATGCCGGCTTTTCCGGCGAAAAGGGCTCTGCCAAGCGGCGATGCAAATTTCCTGGCGATGGTGCTGGAGCTGCCGGGCGCGGACGCGGTTGTAGCCCCAACCGCGGACGCGATCGAGATACTCCGGCACCTGGTCCGCCAGGTTCCAGTCCGTCAGCTTCAGCGTCAGCAGCAGGCCGCGGACGTTGACTTCCGGATGGGTGACGATCGCCTCCACGGCTTGCAGGGTGTAGTTGGGGGCCACGTTCATGTCGGCCGTCAGCCAGCGGATCTTGCGGAATTCCCGGCGCCGGACCTGAGTGCTGCGGCGCCGCAGGTGGGTAAAGTGCGGATGGGCCGACACCGCCGGGTGCATCGCCGCCGGATCGATGCCCAGGACGTCATATCCCCGGGCCAATAGCGCCTGGCTGGCCCCGCCGGGGGCGCTGCCGATCTCCGCTACCCTGGCCCCGGGAGAAATCGGCAACTCCGACCACCGCAGAGCCTCTTCCATTTTCAACCACGCCCGGGAGACAGCCTCCGCGGGCAGCTCCAGCGGCAGCATTCCCCCGGGCCAGCGCGTTACCGGCCCGGCCGCCTTGTGAAAACCCAGCCACCACTCCTCTCGGTCGACCAATACGCAATCGAAGATCAACTCGCCGCGCCGGGCGGGATTTCGCATCTCAGCGGCGCCGGACGGCAGGTGGACGTCGGGAGGCTGCGTTTCGCAGAGCAGCCGATGCACCTCGAACGCCTCCGGCGTCAATCCCGGCTGATAGCCGCGGTGTCCCGCTACGGCGGCGTCGCGGGGCCAGACGTGGATCCGCCGCACCGCGCGGCCTTCCAGCATCGCCCACGCCTGCCGGGCCATTCCGGCCGGATCCGCCCCCTGCACTTTCCCCAGCGAAAATGCATACGCCCGGGCGAAAACGCTCTCCAGGTCGAAATCCTCGGCATATTGTATTTTCTCGGGCAGTTTGAACGTCAAGAAACCCGGCCGAGAGTAGGCAAACCGGAATTTCGGCCACCGCCGCGCGATCTCGACCTTGACGGCCCGCTCCGACCCGACCTGACACGTTACGAAAATGAATGACGGCGCCATCATAAAGCCGCGACCGTCGGTCGCGCCGATTTCCGCGACCACCGGTCGCAGCTTAATGGGAGAAGATTACTTGTTCTCTGTCGTTTGTTCAGATTTCAACAGCTTCACCGAAAATACTTCCTTTTCCGGCAGGCCAGCAAGCTCCCGGGCCAGGGCCTCGACCGAGTCTTCCGCGTGATGATGATGGGCCTCCTCGTCGTGATGATGATGGTCCTCCTCCTCGCCGGTATCCGGAACCAAGGTTTCAACGATTTTCAACAGTTTTTCCCTGGGCCGGATCTCGGCCGTGGCGCCGGTTTGGGTGTTTTTCACGCGGATGACGATGTTCTTGGACCGCTTCCACGTGAGATTCCGTTTTCCCAGGGTGGCCCCCGCGCCGACCTGCAATCCGTCGAGGAAGCAGGATTGCGGCGGCCTGACGAACGGCCCTTCCGCTTCGACGCGGACGTCGAAATAGCCCTTGGCGCCGACGGCCTTCCGCCCGGTCATGCCGGCACGAACCCCGGCGACCGCCCAAGGCCCTAAATGTCCGTGGAATTGCACCGCCTGCGCCAGCCACTCCGGATCGCCCGGCTGCCGATGGTAATGGGGTTGGGGGAGGAATTGGCCGGCGTTCGCGGCCATTGCCGCCGAGGTCCAGGAACTGATCGTCAAGAGGAAGAGCACGTTTTTCATGAGGAAATTCTCCCGGGGCGTCATTGCACAAAAAAACCGGCGAGCCAAACTCGCCGGTTATCTTATCTGAACTTGCACGACGGTGCAATTCAGCGGGCGAAGGTCTGCGGTTTCTCGAACTCGGGGCCGCCTTGCGGCTGGGCGGACGGCTGAATCTGGATTTTCAGCGGATTGGCCGCCGCGCCGTCACCGCGGATGAGAATCAGTTCGGCGTCGGTCGGCTGAGCCACGGGGATCGGCGGCAGGTTCAGCCGGGCACCAAGGTCGTACCAACCGGTGATCTCCGCCTCGTATTCCTTGCCGGCGACATGGATCAGCGCCTGGCCGGGCAACGGGCCGAGGCCCTCGCCGGCCACCAGCATCTCGCCGCCGGCGGCGGCCTGTGCCGGCTCGACCTCGAAGGCGGCCGGATCGGCCAGCAACACCTCTTCGCGGGGAATGGCGGTCCCGTTGTTTTCCCGGGCCATGTCGTCGATCGCCCGGTTGGCGTCGATCAGCACGTGGAGCACCGAGAACGGGGCGGGCTGCCCGGCCGCGTCGCGGTTCATGCTTGCCACCTCGAAGGGCAGACGGATGTCGACGCTTTGCACGTCCCCCGGGTCGATCGCCTGCACTCGGACGCCCTGTCCTGGCAGTCCGGCGGCCAATTGCCGGTCGTTGCCGGCCAGGAGCATCACGTCGAAGGGCGTGGTGATCGGCACGGTGCTGTTGTTGCGGAACCACACCCGGTAACGCGGCCCGAGTTTCTCCTCGGGATGTCCCGGATCGACGAAGCGGACCGCCAGCAGTTGCAGGTCGAGTTGTTCCGGAACCGCGACGGGCGCCGCGGCCACGTCCACCCAGGTTCCGCAGGCCACGACCGGCAGCGGCCGCCAGACGGGCACTTGCCAATAGATCCACACCGGACAGGGATCATAGAAGATCGGCCGGCACCACAGCGGCCGTGGATCCCACAGCGGATGGCAGTTGTAACCCCACGACCAGGCGACCCAGGGACGCCAATGCGGATACCACGCAATGCCGGCATAAAAGCCCGGACCAAAGTAATTGAACCGGAAGCAGGATTTCGTGTAATGCGGATGCACCCGGCCGTGATAATACGATGGTTTGTGACCGTAGAGATGGCCCGGAACCGGGGTCAAACGCTTTTGGCCCGGATTAAAACCCACCCTGTGATGGACATTCTTTTCCAGGCCGAGCCGCCGGGCGACGTCGCCCTTGCCATGATGCTTGTACTGGTCGGCCAGATGGACTTTTCGGGCGATGTCGCCCTTGCCCAGCGTTTCCAACTGGCCGGATTTCATCCGCTGGGGAAAGCGGTTCGCTTGCATGCCCTTACGCACGTGTTTTAAATCTCCCCCGTTCCGCGAAACTGATTTCGGCAGGTGCGAGTTGCCCGGCCGGTAGGTCGTTTTGGAGGTCGTTTCAAATCGGGGCAGGTTGGATTTTCCCAGGTTCCGCGGCTGGAGGCCGGGCAAGGTTTTTACCTTCGTCGGCATCCCTTGGCCCTGCCGGGGAACGCTGCCGTGTGCCGGCAGCGTTCGCAGATTAGTCGAGCGAAACCGCTGCTGCAATCGTTTGGCGTCGGCATCGAAGGACCGGGTGGGCGTCACGGCCGGCGAACTGCCCAGGCGTCCCGGATTGATTCGAGGCCCCTGAATCGACCGGGTGGAATTCCGCGGCATCCCGGAAGAACCGCCGCCTGGCCCTGCCAGGGTATGGCGGTTGTGCATTCCGGAGGAACCGTGATCACCGGTGAGTCGGAGGGATGGAGGCGCCGCCCACCGAGACGCGTTGGTCGGGGAAGGCGAATGAGACCGGAAATTCGTTTGCCGTGAAGTCGACGGTGCGAAACGGGTGCTGGTGTTCGTGGAATGATGGGTTGTCCGGGAAACGGCGCCTCTGCCGGCGTTCAGGTCTGATCTCAAGTTGATCGTGCGGGGAGCGGTCGGATTATTCAGCGGGCGGAATCCGCCGGATCTCTGCGACGAAACATGGGATGTGCTCCGCGTTGCGGAGGAAGGGCGAGAAAACGAAGGGGAGTGTGAAATTCGAGACCCTGCCGAGGGTCTTGCCTGGTGAATCGAGGGCTGATGGTGTTGGCCGCGGGTAAAACTACCGCGGTTCGACGGATTGCCGCGCGTTACGTGCGATGGATTTCCCCGGTTTGAGGAAAAGTTTTTTTGGGAATTTATCGGTCCGCGGGCAAAAGACCCACTCGGATCCCAGAAACAAAAGGTCGCGGCAAGGAATCCGACAAAGATCGTGAGCAATGGGTTGGATTGAATCGGCCGGGAGGAGTAGGGTTCCATGAGCGATCTCCTTCGTAATGAGGTAAATGTATCGCTTCCATGAAAAAAGCTCCATGCGAATTCCATGCCAGCCGGATCTATAAATTGCCCTTGAAACAGGCGACGTAAATATCTAATATCAAAAGACTTGCAAAATGTGAAATTGTATCGGTTATTAGATTTCGAGAAGGCGACAAGAAAATCCATATCAAAGTGATGTCGCGATAATCATTTTGACTACAGATCGCAACCATTTTTTTCCGTTTTCACAGGGGATTGCAGAGCTTTAAAAACCACCTATACTGAATTTTACCTATTTGTAAATCACAATGGAGTTGATCCGGATTGGATGCGATGATCGTAACATTTTGTACCGCATTGGTTTCGGATTAGTCATTTGTGTGTAATGCATGGAGGGTTCCTCCGTTATGTCAGATTCTCAATCTCCCAATCACTGGTCGCAGCTAGCCTCAGAGCTCGGGGCGGAACCCATTGAGCCGCCGCCACCCTTGGAACCTGCGGCGGAATCTCTCCCGTCGGAACCGGAGTCACCGCCGGTTTTTCCTCCTGCCGTCGTTCCTCCAAAAATTTCCCACGACGTTCCCCGATCGTCCCGCCCGACCGAAGCGCCTGCGGCGCCGGACTGGGATGCCCTGGCCAAGAACTTGGGAATCGAGGTTCCGCCTGCCCCTCCGGAGGCGATCGTCGAGGATGTAAGTCCCGTGGAGGAGTCGTATTCCGAAGAAGCGACCGCCGAGGAAGAAGCCTTGGATATTGCCGAGTACCTTTCCCGGGAGGAAGCCGAGGCCCTCTTGTTCGGTGGAGAAGGACCGTTGCCGCCGTCCCCGGTTGAGGATGCCGCCTCGACCGGATCCCGCAAGCGGCGGCGGCGCAAGCGCCATGACCGGCAGCGCGATCAGAAACAACCGGCGCCCCCGCCGGAACTTCCCAAGATAGAATCGGCGGACGTCTCCCGCTTGACGTGGAAGAAAGTCCAAGATTTCGAGACGGAACCGATCGTTCGGGAAGAAGATTCCCCTGAGTTGTTTCTTGGTGAAGACGAAGAAGAACGTTCGCTCGAAGATCGGGCGGAACCGCCGTCTCAGCGCGGCAATCGCCGTGCCGGCCGGAGGAAGAAACGGAAACCAAAAAGCAGCGGCGAGCCGTCCGACAAGCGGACCCTCCGCGAGGAAATCGCCTCCGACGACGAATCGGTCCGGCCCGATGACGGCCTTCGCCAGGAAGAGCGCATCGACGCCGACTGGGAAGAGGAAGACCAGGGAGAGCGGGAGCAGAAATCCAGCTTCCGTGCTATTCCCACCTGGCCCGACGCGATCGGAGTCATCATTGCCAAAAACATGGAATCCCGCGGCAAGCGTCCCCCCAGCAGCGGCGGTTCGCGGGGCGGCGGATCGCGAGGCGGAGGTTCACGCGGTGGTGGTTCACGTGGCGGTGGCTCGCGAGAGAAACGTCGTCAAGGGAAAAGCTAAGGGATGAAGGATGAGGGAAATTGTTCAGTAAGGGATATTGGAATTTTTCTTGTAGCAGAAGCAATCCTCGTTGCCTTCCGCCTTCCTGATCCCTCATCCTTCATCCCTTGAAAATGTCCATTGCCGGGACGAAGTTACCGGCGTCCGGCCGGTTGGCGGAACTGGCCGGGCGTTTGCAGCAGCAGGCGGGCTTCGTCGAAGTAACGGCCAGTTTGCTCGCCGGGCACGCGGCCACACTCGACGGAGTCTGGGGGTCTTCTTGCGCGCTGATCACGGCGGCGCTTCTTCAACAGGCTCCCGGCGTCCTGGTGGTCGTCTGTCCGCACGACGATGAAGCGGACGATCTGATCAACGACCTGGCCCTGTTCGCTCCCCAGACGGCCGAGCGGTTTCCCGCCTGGGAATCGCTCCCCGGCGAGCACGACGCCGCCAGCGGCATCTTCGGCGACCGGCTGCGGGTGCTGAAGGATTTATTGAACTTTAATCGTTTAGCCCCGCCTTTCCCAAGCTGATCGTTTGCAGCATCCAAAGCCTGTTGCAGCCCGTGCCACGGCCCGAGACGCTCCACCGGCAGTCGCGGCGGCTCCGGGTCGGCGAGGAACTGCGGGTGGAAGCGCTGACCCGATGGCTGGCGGAGAACGGTTTTCAGAACCTGCCCGCGGTGGAACTGCCCGGCGAATTTTCAGTCCGCGGCGGGATTGTGGATATTTTCGCCCCCGACTGGCTCGATCCGGTGCGTGCCGAATTTTTCGGCGACGCGATCGAGTCGCTTCGCCGGTTCGAGGTCTCCAGCCAGCGGAGCCTCGGGGAGATCGACACGGTTGAGGTGACGGTCCTGCCGCCGGGGGTTTCCGACCGCGCTCATCTGACCGATTACCTGCCGCCGCGGAGCTGGTTCCTGCTGCTAGAGCCGCTGGAATTGGAGCAGCAGGGGCGGCATTATCTGGAGCGGCTCGACCACCCGGCGGAGCTGCACGACGTGGCCGGCGTGTTGCGCGAGGCGTATCGTTTTCCGTCCATCTCCGCGGCGGCGGTGGCCGGCGGATCGTTGGAGACTACCTGCCGGCTGAAAATCGAGTCGGTCGAGCGGTTCAGCGGCGACATCAACCGCGTCCGCGGCGAACTGGACGAGGCCGGCCAGGGACAGGAAGTGTTCGTCGTCTGCCAGACCGAGGCCGAGGCGCGGCGGCTGGGCGACATCTTCAGCGACACGCGGGCCGCCCGGGAGAAGCGGCTCCATTTTCCGCTGGGCACGCTGCACAACGGCTTCCGCCTCGTGCCGGAGCGGATCGTGCTTGTCAGCAGCGGCGAGCTGTTCTGCCGCACCGAGCTTCGCCGGCCGGTCCGGCGGCGCCTGACCCGGGCCATCGACAGCTTCCTGGAACTCCGCGAGGGCGACCTGGTGGTCCACGTGGCGCACGGCATCGCCCGATACCGCGGGCTGAAGCTCCTGGACAGCGGCGGCCAGGTTGAGGAGCACCTGGAATTGGAATTCCAGGGCCGCACGAAGCTCTACGTCCCCAGTTCCAAGATCGGACTGGTGCAGAAGTACGTGGGCGGAACGCGGAGCCGGCCCCGGCTGGCCAAGCTCACCGGGCGGCTCTGGCAGCGGCAGAAGGAGCGCGTCCGGGAGTCGGTCGCCGCGTTGGCCGCGGGGATGCTCCAGATACAGGCCGCCCGGCTGACCCGACCCGGCATCGCCTTCCCCGACGATACTGAGTGGCAGCGGGAATTCGACGCCTCATTCCCCTACCACGAGACCTCCGACCAGTTGGCGACCATCGACGCCATCAAAACCGACATGCGCCAGCCGCGGCCGATGGACCGCCTGCTGTGCGGCGACGTGGGTTTCGGCAAGACGGAGGTGGCGATGCGGGCGGCCTTTAAAACCGTCGACGCCGGCTACCAGGTGGCGGTGCTCGTGCCCACCACCGTCCTCTGCGAGCAGCACCACCGCACCTTCACCGAGCGGATGGCCGAGTTCCCCTTCCAGATCGCTGCTCTTTCGCGGTTCGCCACCCGCCGCCGGCAGGCGGAAATCCTGGAAAAACTCGCGGCCGGCGCCGTCGACATCGTAATCGGCACGCACCGGCTGGCCCAGGGCGACGTCCGCTTCCGCAACCTGGGGCTGGTCATCCTCGACGAGGAGCAGCGGTTCGGCGTCGAAGTGAAAGAGCGTTTGAAAACCCTGCGGCAGATCGTCGACGTGCTGACGATGACCGCCACGCCCATCCCCCGGACGCTGCACATGAGCCTGCTGGGATTGCGCGACATCTCGAACCTGGAAACCCCGCCCGAGGACCGCCTGGCCGTCGAGACCCGGGTCCAACGCTTCGATCCGGAGCTGATCCGTCCCGCGGTGCTCAGGGAACTCAACCGCGGCGGGCAGATCTTCTTCGTCCACAACCGCGTCGAGGACATCGAAATCCTCGGCCGGCGGCTGCGGCAGATCGTGCCCGAGGCCCGACTCGCCATCGCCCACGGCCAAATGCCCGAACATGATCTGGAACGGGCGATGCTGAAATTCGTCGATCACGAAATCGACCTGCTCCTGGCGACCACGATCGTCGAGAGCGGACTGGACATTCCCAACGCCAACACCATCTTCATCGACGAGGCCGACCGCTACGGGCTGGCCGACCTGCACCAGCTCCGCGGCCGGGTGGGACGCTACAAGCACCGCGCCTATTGCTACCTGCTGCTGGATCCCAACAAGCCGCTCTCCTCGGCGGCGATTAAACGGCTCCGGGCGATCGAGGAGTTCAGCGACATCGGGGCCGGCTTTGCCATCGCCATGCGCGATCTGGAGATCCGCGGGGCGGGCAACATCCTCGGCACCGAGCAGAGCGGGCACATTGCCACCGTGGGCTACGAACTGTATTGCTCGCTGCTGGAACAGGCGGTCCAGCAGCTCAAGCACCTGCCGCCCAAAGAAACCGTCGATGTCAACGTGGATTTACCGGGCCAAGGGTATCTACCCCGCAGTTACGTTCCCGACATGCGACTGAAGATCGACCTCTATCGCCGCCTGGCCCGGGTCGGAAACATCGAGGAATTGACCGATTTCCGGACGGAATTGATCGACCGCTTCGGCCCCCCGCCGGCCGACGCCGAGCACCTGCTGACGCTGGCCGAAATCCGTATTTTCGCCCACGCCTGGGGAATTGATTCGATCCACCTCGAGGATCCCTACGTGGTTTTTACATACACCTCGGCGGAAAAGATCCGCCGGCTGGCCTTACGGGAAGGCGGGAAGTTGAGGGTGGTCGATAACCGCAGCGCCTATCTGCCTGTGGAGAAAGAGGTTGGGAATCGAGAACCGCTCCTGAATCTTCTTAAATCGCTGTTGCGTCCGAAGTGAGTTTGCCGCTATACTCCCCCCCGCCTTGTTTGTATGTCTGAAAAGCCCCGACCAGTGATCGCGGATAAGAGAAATGATAGTACCCACTTTTGCTCTTTCGCCACCGCGACCACTGGTCGCGGCTTTACAAAGAGTAAGCTGGAAATAATAACTTTGTAACCTTCGCCGAGCCGACTCCGTGCCGTTACGCCTTTTCTTTTTGCTGATGGGGATTGTCCTGGGAGGAATTCTCGGGCCGCTGTGTCCACCGGGTTTCGCCCAGGAATATCTATCTCCCAACGGAAACCAACTGGGCGTGCCGATGATGGAGCCGATGCAGACTCGGTCGGTTCCCGATTACAGCGCCTTTTCCCTTTCGCCGGCGGCGCCGTTGGCCGCCGCCCGGCCGGCCTCCTGGCCGACCGATTCGCCCGCCGCGGCCGGGTCGCAGCCGACGGGTCTGACCGCTCCCGGAGCGGCTACTCCCCCGAGGATTTCCGGCCTGAATCCGGCGGCCCCCTACCAGATCGAGTCGCATTGGGAATTCTGCGAGGGGACGCAGATCCTCGCCCAGGTCGGCTCGGAGGCCATCTTCGCCTACGAGATCATGGGCGACGTCAACAAGGCCCTCGAGGAGCTTAAGGACAAGATTCCCGACTGGCAACAAGAGCAAGCTCGCAAGCAACTGATCCAAAGGTCTCTGAAATACAAAATCGAAACCAAGCTCGTCCTCCTCGACGCCAAGCGGAATATCCCCGCCGAGGGCATCAAGCAGACCGAGAAAAAAATCGACCAGTTTTTCGACGAAGTCCAGTTGCCGAAGCTGAAGAAGGACGCCGGCGTCGTCTCCGCCAAGGAACTGGACGATCAACTCCGCGCCTACGGCGGCTCGCTGGACCGGGTGCGGAAGGCTTTCATCGAGATCCAACTGGCGCAAATCTGGGCCCGGGAAAAATTCAAGGAGAAAGAAGAGGAGGAAGTTACTTACGACCAGATGCTGGAATACTACCGCGAGCACCTGGCCGATTTCGAGAAACCCGCCCGGGCCCGGTGGGAGGAAATCGTCGTCCGCTTTTCTAAGTTTCCCGACAAGCTAGCGGCGCACGACGCCCTGGTCGCCCTGGGCAACCAGATCCTTTCCGGCGCGCCTTTCGACCAGGTCGCCAAGGCCGGCTCCGATGGGCTTACCGCCGCCGAAGGCGGCGCCCGCGATTGGGTGACCCAGGGGAGCCTCGTCGACGAGAATCTCGGCCGGGCGGTCTTCGGACTGCCCGTCGGGCAGCTCAGCCCGATCCTCGAAAACGAAAGCGGCTACACGATTATCCGCGTTACCGAGCGGATCGAAAAGAAAACCACCCCCTTCGAAACCGCCCAGGTGGAAATCAGCCAGAAAATCAAGGACGAACGCCTCGCCCGGCAGCAAAAGGAATACCTTGAGGAACTGAAGCGGCTGACGCCGGTCTGGACGATCTTCGACAATCCCGACGGCGAACAACAAATCTCTCAGCGTCCCCTCGCCCCGCGGCGCTAGCGGGCCTGTCCGGTTCTCCCGCTCCTCGATCGCGGCCCGGTGACGACGGTATGCAGGGAACGGATTCTTTCCTTCCGTGGAGCTTTTTCTCCTTGCCTTCGAGTCGAAAAAAGTTATAATTTTTCTTCTTGAATGATGTTTAGAGGCCGCCGGCACGGCGGCCCTGTAATGTTTTGTAAATCCAAGCCGCCGCGCCGGCGACTGCTAAACGTTTGGAAATCCCTTCGCCATGCCGCTTTTGGGCGTCAACATCGATCATGTGGCCACCGTCCGCCAGGCCCGGCGGACGTACGAGCCCGATCCGGTTTGGGCGGCAGCGCTGGCCGAATTGGGCGGCGCCGACGGCATTACGCTCCACCTCCGCGAAGACCGCCGCCACATCGCCGACCGCGACCTGCGGATCCTCCGCGAGACGGTCACCGTCAAGCTCAACCTGGAGATGGCTTGCAACGACGAGATCGTGGAGATCGCCTGTAAGACGAAACCCGATCAGGCCACCCTGGTCCCCGAGCGCCGCGAGGAGATCACCACCGAGGGCGGCCTGGACCTCTGCCGGCAGCGCGAAAAAGTGGCGGCGGTGGTCCGGCGGCTGGAAGAGGCCGGCGTGCCGGTCAGCCTCTTCCTGGATCCCGATCCCCGCCAGATCGAGGAGGCCGCCCGGCTGAAGGTCCAAGCCGTCGAGCTGCACACCGGCCGCTACGCCGAGGCCCGACCCGGTCCCGCCCAACTCGCGGAACTGGAAAATCTCCAAGCCGTGGCCGCCGTGGTGCGGCAGTCGGGCCTGGTCCTGCACGCCGGGCACGGCCTGACCTATCGCAACGTCATCCCCGTGGCCCGCATCGCGGAGATGCACGAACTGAACATCGGCCATAGCATCGTCGCCCGGGCGATCATGGTCGGATTGGAAACGGCGGTGCGGGAAATGAAACGGTTGGTGGAAATCCGATAGTCGAAGGTCGAAAGTCGAGAGTCGATAAATAATAATCCGCCTCGACTTTCGACCCTCGACTCTCGAAATGAAAGGAGGAACCTGCAGTGGAAGAACCGCTGGTGCCGAAAGAGGTCTTTTTCACGCACGGCCTGGGTAAACATGTCACCCGGCTGCAGAGCTTCGAGTTGGCGCTGCGCGACGCGGGGATCGAGATTTACAACCTCGTCCGCGTCTCCAGCATCTTTCCCCCGTTCTGCAAGGTGATCTCGAAAAAGCGGGGACTGTCGAAACTGCAAGCCGGCCAGATCGTGCACTGCGTCCTGGCCGAATCCTCGACCAACGAGCCGTCGCGGTTGATCGGGGCGGGCATCGGTCTGGCGGTCCCCGCCTCCGGCGAGCAATATGGGTACATCAGCGAGCACCACGACTGCGGGATGACCGAATCGCGGATGCGCGACCTCGTCGAAGACATGGCCGCCACGATGCTGGCCACCACGCTGGGCATCGAGTTCGACATCGACAAGGCCTACGACGAACGGAAAAAGATCTACCACATGTCGGGCAAGATCATCCGCACCCGCTCCGAGGTGCAGACCGCCGAAGGCGACAAGAAAGGCCTCTGGACCACCACCATCGCCGCCGCCGTCTTCGTAAAGTAGAAGGGGCATCTTGCCTCTTCCCGTTCAGGAGGACAGGCATTCCTGCCTGTCAATCCATCGAAGAGGCTTCGTCTCTTTACGTATGATAATCCGCGTTCAACCTTACGTATTCCGCCGTCAGGTCGGTCGTCCAGAAACGGCGGGAGGTGGTCCCTTCCTTGAAGCTAAGCTGGATCAGCGTGTCGTGGTTGTCGCGGATGGAGTGGGAGACGGCGTGGGCGTCGAAATCGACCGGGGCGCCGTTCTCGTAGAGCGGGAAGCCGTTGAGTTTCAGGCAAATGCCGGCCGGATCGAGCGGCACGCCGGCGTAGCCGCAGGCCGAGACGATCCGTCCCCAGTTCGGGTCGGCGCCGCTGACGGCCGTTTTGACCAGCGGGCTGTTGGCCACCGTCTTGGCGATCTGTAGGGCCGTATCGCGGTCCTTGCAGCCCGAGACTTCCAGGGTAATCAGGTGCGTGGCCCCTTCGCCGTCGGCGGGGATCGACCGGGCCAGGTCGATGCAGACCTCGGTAAAGGCCGCCTGGAAGGTTTCCAGGTCATTGCCCGACAGTTTCTCGCCGCCGGCCGCCCCGTTGGCCAGGAAGAGGACGGTATCGTTGGTGCTGACGTGGCCGTCGACGCTGATACAGTTGAAACTGTCGTCGGTGGCCCGGTGGAGCACCGTCTGGGCCGTGGCCGGATCGAGCGGGGCGTCGGTAAAGATCAGCGCCAGCATCGTGGCCATGTTCGGGCCCATCATGGCCGCGCCCTTGGCCATTCCGGCAATCAGGTACTCGCGGCCGGCAACGGTCACGGCCCGGCCGGCAATCTTGTGTACGGTATCGGTGGTGAGCATCCCCCGGGCGGCCGAGAGAAAACACGCCTCGCTGCGGCCGAGTTTCACCGCGGCGGCGCAGATGCCCTGTTCGATCTTGTCCATCGGCAGGAAGGCCCCGATCACGCCGGTGGAGAGCACCAGGGCTTCATCCTCCTTGGCCCCGCAGGCCTGGGCGGCCAGCCGGGCCATCCGCTCCGCGTCCTCCAGGCCCCGCTGGCCGGTGCAGGCGTTGGCCACGCCCGAGCAGATCGCCACGCAGCGGATCTTTTCGCTGGGAGTGCGGCTGCGGTCGAGTTGCACCGGGGCGGCGCAGACCAGGTTCTGCGTGTACACGCCCGCCGCGGCGGCCGGCGCCTCCGACATCACCAGCGTGAAGTCCTGTTTCTGCGGATCCCGCTTGATCCGGCAGTGGACGCCCGCCAACACATACCCCTGGGGAACGCGAATCGACATGGAAGGGGAGACTCCTTGAGAGATGTATCCTCTCGTTCCGAAACTCCAGTTTCGGAACGAAAGGAAAGGGATTTTTATTGCAATTTGAAATTTGCGATTTGAAATTTCCTTACAACGCCGTGGTTTCCGGATAGCCGTACATGATGTTAAAATTCTGCACCGCGGCGCCCGAGGCGCCTTTGATTAAATTGTCGAGACAGCTTATGGTCACCACCCGGCCGCGGACGATTCGGGCGGTCACGTCGCAAAAATTCGTGTTCATCGAATCCTTGGTCGCCGGCAGGTGATCGACCACGCGGACGAACGGCTCCTCGGCGTAGAATTCGCGAAGCGTCTGCATCAGCTTCTCTTCGGTCAGTTTGGTGGCCGGTTGGCTGTAGGTCGTGGTGAGGATCCCGCGGTCCATGGGAACCAGGTGCGGGGTAAAGATCACTTCCACGCCGTCGCCCGCGGCGACGCTCAAAATCTGCTCGATCTCCGGCGTGTGGCGGTGCCGGCCCACGTTGTACGCCGCAATGCTCTCGTTGCACTCGGGATAGTGGGTAATTAATTTCAAGGTCCGTCCCGCGCCGGATACGCCGCTTTTCGAATCGACGATGATCGACTGCGGATCAACCAGCTTTGCCTTCAAGAGCGGGGCCAGGGCCAGGATCGCGCAGGTCGGATAGCAGCCGGGATTGGCCACCAGCGGGGCGTCGGGGATCGCCGCGCGGAACAGCTCCGGCAGGCCGTAAGGGACTTTGCCCACCCGAACCGGATCGGCGTGCTTCTGCCCGTACCACTCGGCATAGGAATCGAGGTCGGTCAGACGGTAATCGGCGCTGAAATCGACCACCCGGGCGCCGCCTTCCAGCAGGGCGGGAACCACCGTCGCGCTGGCCCCGTGGGGCAGGCAACTGAAGACGCACTCGGCCCGGGCCGCCACCTCGGCGGGACTGAGGTCTTCCAGCCGCAGGTCCAACCGCCCGCTGAGCGTGGGATGAATCATCGCCACGTGCGGCTGCCCCTCCTGCCGGCTGGTCACCGCCACAATCTCCGCCTCCGGATGCCGAAGCAGGATTTTAATCAGTTCCAGGGCCGTATAGCCCGTGGCGCCAAGGATAGCAATGCGGGTCATGGGGAATGGTTGAGGAAAAAATCCAACAATGGTGTCAAACGCCCCGCGATGGCAATCGCGGGGGCAAACCGGTTGTGTGCCACTGGCTATGCCAGTGCCGTTTTGACGAAAAAGCAATCGTCAAACCACGGAGTATAACGCTCCTACCCCCAAGCCACCAGGGGGGTAGATTGTCAACTCACATCGGATCGGCCGACCTCCCGGCCTCTGCTGGCGATCCCCAAGAGGGGGTGATGTATTCGCTTAAGCCGCAACGCGGCGCGCCATGACAGCCCAGGCCGTAGCGTAGCGAAGGCCTGGGTTAACGTATCCCATTCCAATTCCCCCCAAGCCCTGCAAGATCGCCCCCATCGTCCCCACGCCGGTGGATCAATGACTGGCTGCTACCGTGGACGACGTCGTCAAGCCCAGGCCGTCAGGTTTTGGGAGACAAGCTCCCAATTCAATTCATGCGGTGTTCCTTATAATTCGCCAATTATCGTGCATTGCATTTAACCAATAGTTCAGTAAGTAGTGTGATATCCGCCTCAGGTAAAAGAGTTTGTAAATTTAATACTGTTGCTGATGAAAACGAACCAATCGAACTGCGAACTATCTTCGCTGCCGCAAAGCAATCTATGGGCAGTTGTTTTACAAGAACAAGTGCTCGTTCATAGTTCGTATCCTTATCGGGTTTCATCGGATGAGGAGTCAACATGTGTGACATCTCCACTGCAAATGCAACGGCTATTCCTTCCTCAAACCAATTGGTTTTGCCTTCGATTGGATTTAATAGATGCACCGTCTCATGAGCCAATTCATAGACCACAGTTGGCCAGTAACCAGCCGCATTTCTGCTCAGTGCAGCGAAGGCACCGTCCATGTTTGGTGTATTAATTGTATATGGTCCATTGTCCTGAAAGACAGGCTGATAGATTTTCTTGCTTTTGTCTCTTGGACCAAGAAGTCTTTCAGCTTGATCCAACAGATCCTGTTGGACTTTCCACAAATATGATGCTACTGACTCTGAATCAGGTCTTTGAGAGGGAAATGAAAGCATTTAGACGCCTAATATAGGGTGGCCAAAAACCAGGCTTGCATTTTCAAATCCGGATGATATACTATACGTACGTATATATATCGAAAAATCCGTTCTTTGATAATTCATCCACACGAAAGAACCGCCCGGGAGATACTCTGCGCCTCCCTTCCCCTCATACCCTCCGAATGAGGGCGAGCAGCTAAAAAAATTGCCCGATTGTGATCCTTGTTGGCCAAACTTCTCGCCGCTCTGCAATTTCACTCGTTCCGGAACTCCGGCTTCGGAACAAGACGCGGGAGCACCCCTTCTGGGGTCCCGCCCGTGCATTTTTCAACTTCTGATGACCAACTCTTTTCACCCCGACTCTCGACTTACGATTTCCTTCCTACTTCTCAAACACTTCATCCACCGGCACGATCGTTACGTTCTCGGGGGGGATTTTCAGGGGGAAGGTCTGGATTTCCTGGTCTTCCTTGAGGACCGAGTCGGGCACGGGGGTGGGATACTTATAGGGGCTGGGGGCGTCGCTGATCAGCGCCTCTTTCAAGGCGGCGGCGCCTTGGGTGACGAAGACGATTTGGAGATTTTCGTATTGCAGATATTTTTTAATGGCCGCGTTGACTTCCTCCCGGGTCAGTTCGTCTAAAATCTTGGGATAATTTTGCAAGTGACCGCCCGTAATGCCGTAAAATTTGTCGTCCAGGGCATAGCCCAGCCGGGCCATGACCGTGGGGGCGTAATGCCGGGTGTATTTGCTGAGGAAGTTCCGCGCGGCGGTGAACTGCCCTTCGGTCAGTCCGTTATCCGTAAGCAGTTTCAATTCCCGCAGGGCGCCCCGCAGGGCAAAGACCCGCGCGGCGTTGGGCACGGGCCGGAGCCAGATCTCGAAGATCTGCTGCCGCCGGGCGACGTTGACCGGGGGGACCTCCCACGAGCCGCCGTTCGGATAGTGTTCGATGTACGAGTAATCGCCGTAGTTCAGACCCCGCGCCTCGCGGAGGACCTGGTACAGGTGGCTGTGGGAATTGCGGTGCTCGCCGAGCCAGGAATTGGCCACCGCCAACGCGTACCAGTCGCGGCTGCCGCGGAGCACGGAGATCGGAAATCCGATGCTGATCGCCGTGGCGGGCGTCCCCTTCCCCTTCTCGACGATCACCACCTGCCGGCCGGAAATCGGTCGAGGCGTCGGCGGCGGAACCGTCTCTGGAGTGCCGGTGGGCAAGGTCGCCAGGTCCGTCCGAAGCCGCGTAAGCAGTGCCTCGTCGTAACCTCCGCCCAGTCCCAGGATCACGTTTTCCCGGGTGTAGTAGCGCCGGTAGAAATCCCGCAGGTCGTCCACGGTGATGCTCGTAACGCCCCGGACCGTCCCGTCAGGCAGATGGCCGTAGGGCGTGCCGCGGAAAATCGTGTTGTAGAGCACGGCCTTGCCCAGTTCTTCGTCGCTGCTGTAGCGCAGCGAGTTTTGCAGGTAATTGAGCGTCTGGCTCTTGAGCCGCTCCAGGTCGTTCGGCAAGAACGCCGGCTCGCAAACCGCCTGCATCAGCAGGGGGCAATACTCCGACAGGTTGTCGCGGTGGATCCGCCCGGCGATGACCGACATTTCGACGGAGACCGTCGCGTCGTAACTGCCGGCCAGTGGAAAGAGTTTCGCCAGGATCTGCTCGTAGGAATTCTGCCGGGTGGACGCTTGGGTGAGCATCTCGGCCGTCAAGTTGGCCAGTCCTTCCTTGCCCGGCGGATCGTTTTCGGAGCCGACCCGGATCCAGAGGCGGAAACAGACCGTCGGATCGCCCGGCTCGGGCAGGGCGACGACCTGCGTCATGGGCAACGGCTCGGCGGCCGGCGCGGTTGCCGCAAAAAGGAGGACTGCAAATTGTAAATTACAAATTGCAAATTTGAAATTGGGCATCATGTGCGACATGGTAAGTGGGAGGTTTTCATTGATGATCGAATTCTCAGTTCGTAACGGTATTTTTAACACTTGTTCAATTTGCAATTTGCAATTTACAATGAACAATTTGCAATTCCTATTCCCCTTTGAGCACCGCCACGGTGCGGCGTTGAGGTTGGAAGTAGAGCCGGGCGGCGCGGCGGACGTCCTGCGGGGTGACGCACCGGTAGGCGGCATAAAGCCGGTTGACGGTTTCGATCCCGCCCGTCAGCGCGATGAATCGGGCCAATTTCGCGGCGGTCGCGCCGGGCGAATCGAGCGACATCAAGAAGGCGTAGCGAAGCCGGCGCTTCACGTCCGCCAGCCGTTGCGGATCGACCAATTGCGTCTGGTACTCCTTGATCGTCCGCTCGATCGCTTCCTTGACCACCGGAACATCCGACGGCTTCTTGACCATCGTGTAGATCGCAAACAGCGGCTGGTCACGGTTCATGGGCGCCTCGGCCACGAGGAACTGCACCAGTTGGCGGCGGAGCACGAGGTCCTGGTAGAGCGGGCTGGTCTGGCCGAAGGCCAGTTCGACCATCAGCCGCGCGGCGACGTAATTACGGTTTTCCGGATCGTAGGCCGCCCCCTTGTAGGCCAGGCAGAGGATCGGCAGCGTCCGGCCGGGGTACTTGATTTCGACGGATCGCTCGGCCGTTTGCGGCGGTTCGGGCGTAATTTTCGGAGGCTCGTAGCCCCGCTTCCAATGGCCGTAATACTTCTTCACCAGGGCGAAGGCCTCGGCCGGTTTGACGTCGCCGACGATCAGGATCACCACGTTCTCGGGCCGATAGAACCGCTCGAAGAACGAGCGGCTGTAGTCGTAGCCCTGGGGCATGGCCTTGATGTCGGCCTCGAAGCCGATTGTCGTGTGCTTGTAAGTGTGCTTGTCGAAGGCCCGGTCGAGGAGCTTTTCTTCCAACAGGGCAAACGGCTGCGTGATGCCCTTGCGGTACTCGCCGTAGACCGCGCCGGCCTCGGTTTGAAACGCCAATCGGCCGTAGGAGAGGTTCTGGAAGCGGTCGCTTTCGACCTCGACGATCTTTTCCAGGTCCTCCTTGGGAAAGGTGAGAAAATACTGGGTGAAGTCGTCGGTGGTCGAGGCGTTGTATTTTGCGCCCAGACTGCAAACCAGCCGGTCGTACTCGGGGCCGGGCAGGTTCTTCGTGCCGCGGAACATCATGTGCTCGAAGAAGTGGGCGAAGCCCGACTTGCCCGGCTCGACCTCGTCGCGGCTGCCGGTCCGCACAATCGAATAGTACGACACCAGGCCCGAGCCGGGCATAGGAATGACGATGATTTTCAAGCCGTTTGGCAGGACTTCCTGCTTGTAGGGGTAGGGGAAAATTCCCGAGTCGGCCGACGCAAATCGCGTTCCAAATCCGATTATTAGAAGGATTGCCAACGGAATTATAGACCGTCTCCGGAGGACCGTGATCATAGACCGCGAAAAAGTATCGGATTGCATGGTAGATTTTCCCGGGGATGATATACTTATCAGTGTAGGTGAATTCTGACCAGGATAGCAAATCCGGGCTAATAAATCAAACCTGGAAGGAGGTCGGCCATGGTCCAGTACGAAATCGTCGAGACGTATGACGGACTGACAGTGGCGGAAATTCCTCACGGCGTCAGCCCTGAAGAAGCCGCCCGGCGTCGCCGCGGCGCCGTGATCGATCCCGGACCGTACCCCAGTTACGATGACGCCTACGAGGCGATGATGGCCCTGAAACTCGATGAGGAGGAAGATCTGGATTGACGACTCTCGACCCTACCCCATTGCCTCCCCGCCTAATGTCCGTCCCCCGTCGACCGGCAGGCAGACGCCGGTGACGTAGTCGTTTTCCACGAGAAAAACGACCGCCTGCGCGACGTGCTCCGGTTTGCCGAGCCGCTTGACCAGCGTACCGGCCACCGCCCCGCGGACCTCGTGTTCACTCAGATCTTCCGGGACCATCACGGGCCCGGGCAGGATGCAATTGACGCGGACGGCCGGATTCTGCCGCGCCAGCTCGACGGCCAGCGTCCGCGTCAGCGTGGGAATCGCCCCCTTGCTGAGAAAATACGCCGCATAGTGCGGATAGGGCCGGGCCGTAGCCCAGTCGCCGAAAGTGACGATTGCCCCGCCGGTCGGCTGCCGGACCATGATTCTGCCCGCCTCCCGGCAGCAGAGAAACGTTCCCAGGGCGTTGACCTCGAAGTGCCGGCGGACGTCTTCGGCCGTGGTTTCCTCCAGAGACTTCGAGAGCCAGATCGCCGCCGCCGTGACCAGGACGTCCAAGCGGCCGAAACGCTCTTCGACCTGAGCGAACAGCCGCTGCACCTCGGCTTCCCGGGCGACGTCGGCGGCAAACGCCTCGGCCTCGACGCCCATTTCCCGCAACTCCGCCACGCTCTCCCGGGCCTCCTCCGCCGAGCGGTGATAATGCAGAGCGATCGAGTATCCCCGCTCGGACAGCGCTCGGGCGACGACGTTGCCGATCCGACGTTTGCCTCCGCCGGTGACCAAGGCCACGGCGGGAGATTTTGTCGCGTTCATGGCTTTAATACTCCGCACGAATTGTAATCGTTTCGGCATTGGGGGGGAAGGAGACGGTTTCCTGATTTGGATCGAAATCCGTGTGGGGCTTACCTTGGACAGCAACCGAGCGGATCGGCTTTCCCTCGGGATGGCGCAGCCGGAGGACGATCTTCCGGGCCGGGCATTGGGGGGGCAGTTGCACGACGGCGTCGATGTGTCCGGCGGCGGCGGAGGAGGAGGTGATCGAGTAGCCGACCTTGCCGAATCGCGTCGGGGCGTTGCGGACCGACACGTTCAGCCCGTCCTTAAGCCATTGGTTGGGCACGAACGGGGCTAGCCACAGCTCGTCGCCGCGCTCCGTGACGAACATCGTCCGCGTTTGCCCGAGGAACCACCCGGTCTCATGGGTTTTGTTCCACGCGCCGCCGACGCCGCGGCCTTCCATGTTTTCCCAGAACGAGAGATCCTCGAAGTTGACTAGTGCCGGAATCACATTGAAATACGACCGAATAAACGGCTTCACGTCGTCGCGCTGGGCGTGGATGTCGGCAACACGGCAATAATAGGGTTGCATTTTCGCAAAACCGCCCCAATCGAACGGGTTGACGTTCCGGGGATCCGTCTCCCTCCGTGTGCGAAGAAACTGGACGTCTTCGAGATAATCGGTAATTCCCCGGGCCTCCGGACCATTCGGATCGAGGACCCCGTTGGCGACGAGGTGGTTGGCGCCGAGTTCCACGCTGTAAACGTAGGTTCGGTTCTCGTCCTCGCCGGGCAGGAAATCCTCGACGTTGCCGTAGCTTCCCAGCAGCGAGGGATCGGCCGGGACCCACGTGCCGTTTTTCAGCGGCACGACGGGCATTTGGGCCTGCATGGCGTGGTACGCACGGATGATGTCGTCCCTATAATTCTTCGCGTCCTCCAGAATGGCCGGCGCCGCAGGATCGCCGATCTCGGCCAGCGCGCGGCCGGCGTTGACCAATCCGTGATAGTATTGGGCGTCGTTGAAGAAGCGGTAGGCGAAGCGGTTCCAGTCGGCGCTGACGCCCGGGGGCGCCAGACCGTACCCAGGAACTTTCCGGCCGCGGGCGTCCAGCCGCTTCGTCTTTTCACGCTGCTGGATGACCCAGCGGCAGATGCGGACCACGTCGGGAGCGACCTTCCGCAGCCAGGCCCGATCGTGCGTCCGCAGGTAATGCCCGCCGAGCGTCCACAGGATCTCACCGGTGCCGACCAATGTATAGCCGCACGAAATACCGGTGATCTTGTTGTGAGCGAGGATCGTGATGAAACCCGCCGGATTGCTCTCCTTCAGATAGAACTCCAGTCCTCGCCGGGTGAACTCGGGATGGCCGGTCATGTCCATCCCGCGGAGGATCGAGTTCGCCTCGCTTTCGAGATAGGCGAAGAAGATGGAACTGATCCAGGGGACGACGTATTTCGATTGTTCCTGATTCCGGGCGGCCATCAGGCAATGCACCTGCGAGGCGCGAATCAGATTATCGAGCAACAGGTCGGGAATCTCGATCTGCATGGCTGGGGCAAGCAGCGACCGCCAATAGCTTTTCAACCGCGGTGCCCAAGGGGTGTCCTTCACTATCGCGGCGAAGTCGTCTGGGACGGCCTGCCAGGCGGGCAGATAGACGGTGCAGGGGATTGCGCCGCCCGGGGACAACGTGCCCGAGAGGACGATTCCGGCCGGTTCGATCTTCCACGCCGGCGGCGCCGCGTTCCGCCCGCCGATAAACGCCAAGACGCGGTCGCCGGTCGTTACCATGATCCCTTCGGGAACGGCATGATATTTCACGGGCTTATTGGGATCTTGCGCCGAGACGAATTGGAGCGAAAGCCGGACGTCGGCGGATTTGGTGTCGTTGTTGATGATTGCGTATTCGACGACGCCCAAAGCCCGATCGCGGTACCAGACCGGTTTGCCCGCCGGGGCTTCGCCCACGGGAGCGATGAAGGTCGTCTGCCGGTAGGTAATATTCTTGTCCTTCACGGTGGTAACCGGCATGGGCAGCCAGCCGCCTGCGAGACGTCGGCTGATTTGTAGCCCCTGACCTCCGCCGAAGCCCGGAACCATCCGCCATTGGCCGATATTGGCGGCGACCGTATGGATCCCGTCGTTCTCTCCCGGGTAATCGTCCGAGTGTTTGTACTCGTTGAAGACGAGTGAACCGTCGCGGTAAACGAGGAACTTCCGGTTGTCGCAGGCCAGCGAAATCATCATCGGAACCCAAGACTGCCGATCCTGGAGGGGATGGTGGATTACGGCGCACGCGTGGCGGAAATCCTGGTCCGGCCGTTGGCGCACTTCTTCCAGCATGGATTTTTTCCCGGCGATCTTCCCGAGGTATTCAGCCGGCGTGACGGGGGACGGGATTCGCGTGACGAAAAGATTGGCGTGGGGCACGTACACGCAATCGTGGTCCAGCAGGTCCTCGACCGCCACACCGAACGCGGTGTCAGGCCATTGGAACCGCAACACCGTCCGATCCGCCTTGTAGGGCCGCCGTGCACTGGCAAGGACGGTCAGCGAAATCGGTTTTGCACCGTCCCAAGCGCAATGATAGGGCGATCCTGGACGTGGATTGACGAGCATGCCGTTATAGACCTCGATTTCCGCTTTTGTTGACGGACCGGGCTGGGCCTGTTCGATGCGGACCGCCACGGTCTTCCACCGCGACCGCGTGAAAGCGGAGAGACTTTTCAGTACGAGAAGCCGTTTCCCGTGGGAAAACACCCAGCGGACTTTCTGGGCGCCAAGCGGTAAATCACGAACGTCAAGGCGCCACACCAAGCGGTTGTTGTTCCTCTCCGGCACGGTTGCGGACGGTTGCCACGCCCCCTGCCATTCCGATTCGCCGTTCCAGAATTCCAGACGGATCGACTCAGGCGGCGGCACGGAGGCGGCGTCGGGAAACTCAAGCTCCACGCGGCACAACAGCCGATTTTCGTCCCATTGCAGTCCGATGCAGCCTTGGCCGTCGGCTGTCGGAACCGCATAAGTTTTTTCCGCGGAGGGAAGGATTTCCTGGTAGGGGGCCAGGTCGGCGGCAGGAAATTCATCCGAGCGGAGGGCCTTGGTCCCTTCCATGATTTTCGGATCCCACGAGAGCACCCGGGCAAAAGGGGCTATATCGGCAGTCGGCACGGACTGATTTTTTAAGGCCGGGTTCTGCGTCAATCGGGCGTCGGCCCAATCGGCACAATCGGCGGTGATGCCGTCTCCGGCGTCGTGGGCGATCAGCTTCAACTCGTCGGCCCCTTCCACCGAGACCTTGACCGGCCGCGGCGGATGGTTTTCGCGCATCACGCCGCTGTCGAAGACTTTCCGGCCGTCGACGACGACTTGAAAAACGACCGAACCGGGACTCGTTCCGCCCATCCATTGGACCCCCACCTCGCTCTCGAACGTTTTATATTGCCCGCTGAGGTTGACGACGATTTCGCCGTGGGCATGGTGCCCCAGTCCGTGGGCGTACTCCTGGTCCTTGATGCGGAGTTTCGGGGCCGGCTGGTCGGACGGCACGACCTTGGTGTCGATGCCCAATTCGCCAAGGTGCCGGACGGGCTTGGGCACGCGGAGAGTTGCCTGGACCATCGTGTCGACGCCCAACACCCCCCAGCCCTGTGTGATCGACATGGCGCGCTCCGGGAGCAAATCGGAGAGGTAAGCGACCTTGGCAGTCGCCTTCTCGATGATGAATTCGATCGCGGCCTTGGCGTCCTGGTAGTTGGTGGAATGCCCTTCCGCTTCCCGATAGATCAGCAGCACGTTGGGTTGCAATTTTTTGAGCGCGCCCGCCAGGCGGAGGACGCTTTGCGGAGGCACGACGGTATCCTTTCCCCCGGCCGTGATGGCCACCGGCATTGTCAGCCGTTCCGGCCAGTATTCCGCCGACCGTTTCTTGTATTCCGTGGGGATCTCCGTCTTGGTTCCTCCGAAAGACTCGCGAATGAATTCCTGGAAGTTTTCGTATTCCAGGTGGTTGGCCGTGCCGTTCATCGAGGCCACGCCATCGATCAACTCGGGGTGCAGGGCGGCGAAGGTCAAGACCGACGAACCGCCCATCGAGGCGCCGCAAAGGAAAACCTTCCCGATGCGGCGATGGGATTTCAGCTCCTTGATGATCTGCACCAGATCGGCTTCCGCCTTCGGGCCCATCCAGGATGTTTTCGCACGGTAGTCGGGCGAGACGTACAACATACCGTGTGCGGCCGCGACGTCCCGGGCGGCCCGGCATTCGTCCCGCGGATCCTTGACGTACTGCCACCGGTCGCTGCCGTGGCCGTGCAGGACGATCAGCAAGTCGCGCGGCCGGTCCGCTCGGGATCCTTTGGGATCGACGAGGACGTAATGCTGGGCCGAGCCGTCGCATTGGGCTTTGAATTGCACGTCCTCCACGCGCGGCCCTTCGGCAGGAGCGGCTGCAGGGAGGGCCGGTTGAAAAAGTGCGGCGAACAAGAGACAGGATAATATTTGGTTCATCGTCATGGGATGGGAAAGGGGGAAAATAGTGGTCTGTCCAAGTTGAGTTTACGTGTGCCACGGTTGACTTGTCCAACCGTGTTTCCTGCACTGCTGGACAAGCCAGCAGTGGCATCCAATTGGTAAAGTCGAAATGGACAGACCACGAGGACGTGTTGACGGGGAATAATTTCACTTTCCTTTGCGGTTCGAGAGAGCCGTGTTTTTACGGTGTTTTTGGTAGTCGGCGAATGGCACTTTCCATAAATCGCCTGTTTTTCGATTATTTGCACAATGTGGGGTCTTGTGAACCGTGTTTTACCGTGTCTTCCGCGAATTGTAAAACACAAAAATTCCTGAGGTGCGCAAGGGGTGTGTTGAAATGGGTGTGTGGTACGGTGCAAAAAATAAGGCCAATGACCTCTTGCGGCATGGCCGCCCCGATCGCGGAGCGATCGAGGGCACCCGGGAGTTGGTCATTAAAAGTTGAAAAATGCACGGGAGGGGTCCCAGACGGGTGGTGTTTATTGAAATTGGTTCTTTCGGGTTATCGTGTTGCTCAACAAAATTCTTTTTTTCCACGTTTTTTATGGGAACCGTTTCTTATCGGTCCGAAACTCCCGTTTTGGACCGAGTGGTTGAGCGTCAGCGCCTATTTTCCACGTAAAGGCCGGGTGTTCGGATCGGATTGCCAAGGAGCGAGAATGGACTAATGTACATTATACAGGGGGGTGGCCAATTTGCAAGAGGAGTTTTGAGCCGGGTTGGTTTTTCACGTCGATCTTGAGCGGCTTGGGATGGATGGTCCAAGATGTGAATGTCAACACGACCTAGTCCCTTGCCAAGCCTCATTTTGTGAACGGGGGGCCACTGTGGGCTTGTCCAGCAGTGTCGCAACCGACGTGTTTGAGCGCCGCGCACTGCTGGGCAAGCCAACAGTGGCGCCTAAAATTTTTCCTTGACAAAGCACTCGCGAATTTCCACGTGCCGCTCAAGTCCCGCGGTGCGGGGACGGGACGCGGCGTGAGCGTCGGCAGTGCCGACTGAATCGCTCCCTCCCGGGCCGGATCGGTTGAAGAAGCGGAGATATCCGAATCCACGGCGTCGTCGGAGGCCCTGCAACGAGGCTCCGCCGCGGGAGTCAAGGAGAACAATACCCCCAGGAAAAAAAGGACGGTGAATTTCATGGAAATATTTTCTCCCATTTCTTCCGTTCCCTGTTCAAGATCGATTCGGGCATGGAGGCCGTGAAGTACGCACTGCGCTGGTGAAGAAAAAGAAGGCGTTTCGATCTTATCCGTCCGGATTGAAGGATCCCCTCGTCTTCACGATTATGGCGGCAGGTCCGAGATATCTCAATACTCCGCCCGGATCGTGATCTTTCCGCCGGAGGGATCGAGAGTTACGGTTTCCCGCTTCGGATCGAAATCGGCGTGGGGCTTGCCTTGCACGGTCACCGAGCGGATCGGCTTTCCCTTGGGATGGCGCAGCCGGAGGACGATCTTTTGGGCAGGGCATTGCGGGGGCAGTTGCACGACGGCGTCGACGTGTCCCTTGGGCAGTGGCGGAAGTGATCGAGTATGGATCATTCCAATAAATCGGCAACATTGGAATGGAAAAAAGCTCTTGGTTTCATGCTCTCTATTGAGAGGAAAGCGAAAAATGAAATTCATTCTCCTCCTGCTTGACTGTGGCCTGAAGGCCCGAGGTTTTTATCCGGCTGTACTTTTCGGGGATAAGCCACTTGACATGCACGGCTTTCGGTCCCAGCCGGCCGTAATTTTCCTCCCCCAGAATTTGTTGTTTGGTGATGGCAACCCGGTATTGACCCGGCAAGGCGCCGCTGTGATCGTTGCTGGAAAGTTGAAACTTACCGGCGGCATCCGTCACGCCGATCGCGACGGGGCCTTTTTCCTTGGGGCAAAAGAGCACTCCGGCATCGTCAACCGGTTTCCCATCGAGGGTCACGTCGCCCGTTACGGGAACCGGCTTCAAACCTCCGCCACAGCCGGCGGCGAGCAAGAGGCAGGCTGCACTGCAAAGGGGGAAAAGAGATTGCATCGTTTTTTTCCCGTTTTAGTTGTAGTGCTCTTGGGAGACCGAGTGACGGTCCGCTTTAGCTCCCAAGTATTGATAGGTTTGATGATCGATGGAATCGGAAAGAAAATGCACGGCACCGTCGCCGAAAACGAACTGGGCCCCGCCGCGGTGGGCCGATTTGAAACCCAGCTCATAGTTCCAGTTGCAGTACTGGTGCATCGTGCTGCCTGTTCCTTCACGATTACGGGTATCCCAATTGATGGGAATAATGGTGGTTATAAAACCGCTTCCATTGCACGAATCTTCCCAACCTCGTTGACCGTGGATGCTCCAGAGAGGGCGGATTTCGCCGAGAAAGATGGTATGCGCCGTGCCGTCTTTGATCGCTTTTAATTTTTCGCAATATCCCATGCGGTTAAAGGGGCCGCTGGAATTGTCGGGATCCCATCCATCCCCTAGTGCAAGACTTACATACGGGTTGACGGCGGAACAACTGGGATTATTGGAAACGGTGTTTGAGCCGCCCGAGGCGGCATAGTTGTGCAGAGCCACGGTGCGGCCTGCGGCGGTCGATGTGCTGCCTGCCGGGCACCACCACGCCAGGACGGATGCCGGCAACGTGAACTTCAGCGGATGATCGTCGCTGGGACATACGAGGCAGGAAACCGGCATGCTGCGGAAATAAACATTATTTCCGCTATACTTTTGACCCGTTAGATCTGGCCGAGAAAGCTTATAGAGCTTGTAGAGTTGCTGCTGTTCAATAAAGGGCAAAAGGTAGAAAAAGATGGAGTTTCTGTTCTTTGCGCAGATAGCGTCTTTCCAAACGGCGCCAGGGGGCAAGGTTTTATATTGATTCTCATAAGCGAGTACCCCCAGGCCGAGTTGCTTGAGGTTATTGGCACATTGTGATCGCCTCCCAGCTTCTCTCGCCGCTTGAATTGCCGGAAGCAGCAATGCAATCAGGATGCCGATGATGGCGATGACCACCAGGAGTTCCACCAAAGTAAAACCCTGCAAAGACAAACGGTTCCGAAACATGATAAATTCCTTTCAAGAAAAGGCGATGTGATCAGTCTTTGCAACAACCAAAATGATCGGGAAAGACCGGCGGTTTATCAGGTTTCAGGGTCATCAGTAGTTTGCGCGTATCGTCACGGTTCCTTCCTGCGGCGTCCAGGTAATGGTTTCCGTCTTCGGGTCGAAATTCGTATAAGGTTTGCCGTCGAGCGTGACCGAGCGAATCGGCTTTCCCTCGGGATGGCGCAGCCGGAGGACGATCTTTTGGGCAGGGCATTGGGGGGGCAGTTGCACAACGGCGTCGATGTGCCCGTCGGCGGCGGCGGAGGTGATCGTGTAGCCGACGGCGCCGAATTCGGTCGGCGCGTTGCGGACGGCGACCTTCATGCCGTTTTTCATCCAGTGGTTGGTCACGAAGGGGGCCAGCCAAAGATCGTCGCCGCGTTCCGTGACGAACATCGTCCGCGTCTGGCAGAGGAACCAGCCCGTCTCGTGGGTCTTGTTCCATGCGCCGGCGTTGCGGAAATGCTCCCAGAAGGAGAGATTTTCACAGCCAAGCTGGCTGGGAATGCAGTTGAAGTAGGAGCGGATGAAGGCCTTAACGTCGTCGCGCAGCGCATGGACCTCGGCAATCCGGCTATAATAAGGCTGCACCTTCGCAAAGCCACCGAAACAGTAGACATCCTGCCGATTTTTGGCTTCGGGATAATCGAACCATCCGTCGCGGAGAAATTGGACGTCTTCGAGATAATCGACCAGCCAATCGGTTTCCTTCGAGGCCGGAGCGAGGATCTTGTTTGCTGCAAGGTGGTGCGCGCCGATCTCGATGCAGTAGCACCAGGTTCGACCGGCGTCTTCGGCGGGCAGAAAATCTTCGATCCGGCCGAAACAATCCAGCAGCGAGGGGGCGTCGGGCGCCCAGGTTCCGTTCTGCAACGGGACGACGGGCATCCGGGCCTGCTCCCAACGGTATGCCCGCAGGATATCCTCCCGATACCGTTTCGCGTCATCCAGGATCTCCAGCGCGGCCGGGTTGCCGATATCGGCCAAGGCGCGGCCGGTTGCCTCCAGACCGGCGCAATAATAGGCGTCGTTGAAGAAACGGTAGTCGAAGCGGTTCCAATCGGCGGTCACGCCGGGCGGCATCAGGCCGTACTCGGGCACTTTTTCACCCCGGGCGTCGAGGCGTTTCGTCTTGGCACGCTGGCGGATGACCCACCGGCAGATGCGGACCGTCTCCGGGGCGACTTTCTCCATCCACGCGCGGTCGCGGGTCCGTTGGTAATGCTCGCCGAGGGTCCAGAGGACCTCGCCGGTGCCCACCAGGGTGTAGCCGGTGGTGATGAAGCCCGCCGCGTTGCATTTTTTCAGGAAATAATCCAGGCACCGGCGGGCGAAATCGCCGTGGCCCGTCATGTCCATCCCGCGGATGATGGCATTGCTCTCGCTTTCCAGCGGCCCGTAATAGTACGAGCCGATCCAGGGAGCGATCCTAGAGCCGGCGTCCTCGTTGCGGGCGGCCAACATGCAATGCACCTGCGAGGCGCGGATCGCGTTGGTCAAAAGTGCGTCGGGAACGTCGATCTGCATGGCCGGCTCGAAGAGTTTTTTCCAATAATCCTTGGCGCGCTCGAGCCACGAGTTGTTTTCCGCCAGCGCGGAGTAATCCGTCGGTTCGACTTTCCAGGCGGGGATCAGGACGGAACATCGGGCGGCCGCTCCCGCGGGGAGCTTGCCCGAGAGGATCACTCCCCCTGCCTCTTGTTTTAGCTCCAAAGGAGCCGCCCCCTGCGTGTCGATGAGCAGCATTACGTGGCCGTCTCCGACGGCCAACATGCCATTCTTGATTTCCTTAAATGTAAAAGACTTTTTGTTTTGCGATGCAAGATGCAGCGTCAGTCGGGCGTCGGCTGGTTCGGTCCCGTTGTTTTTCACGAGATACTCGACGGCGCAAACGGCCCGATCGGGGAGCCATGCAGGTTTCCCGTCGACCGCCTCGCCCGCCGGGGCGACGCAAGATGTCTGTTGATAAAGCACGCCGCCTTCCGTCACTGAAGTTACGGGGATTGGCAACCAGCCGCCCTCGAGATGGCGGCTGACGGATGAATTCTTTCCTTGCCCGAAATGCGGAACGAGTCGCCACGGTACGGGATTCATCACGCTCCATTGATTGGCGAGAACGTACTGCGGATCGTCGGATCGATCGTATTCGTTGAAGGACACCGCCCCTTCCCGGTCGACGATGAATTTCCGGTTGTCGCACGCCAGCGAGAGCATCGTCGGACCCAGGTCCTGAACCGGATTGTGGACCACGGACCAGGCGTGGGGAAAATCCTGGTCCGGCTTTTCATGGACTTCCTCCATGACGGTCTTTTTCCCGGCGATCTTATTCAGGTATTCGGCAAGCGTCACGGGCGGCGGTTGGCGGGTGACGAATAATCCGGTATCAGGCACGTACACGCAGTCGTTTGCCTGCAAGTCCTCCACCGCTACGCCGAAGGCCGTTTTGGGAAAGCGGAACCGCAACACGGTCCGATCGGCCTTGTACGGCTGGGCCGCGCTGGAACGGACCTTCAGGGACAAGGGTTTTGAGGTATCCCAGGTGCAATGGTAGGGGGATCCTTCCGGCGGATCGAGCAGCAGGCCGTTATAGACGTCGATCCCGACTTTCTCTGGTGCATCGGGATGCGTCGATTCGATGCGGACGCCCACCGTGCTCCACCGCGATCGGGTCAGCGCGGAAAAGTCCTTGATCGCCAGAGGTTGGTCGTCGCGGGAGAAAATCCAGCGGACCTTCTGTGTGCCTCGGGGAAGTTGTTGAAAGCCCAGTTTCCACTCCAAGGCGTTTCCCTTTTTCTCGGGAGTGATCTCCGCGGGCTGCCATTGTCCTTGCCAGGCCGATTCGCCGGTCCAGAACTGCAATTGCACCGAGTCGGCCGGGGGCACGGCGACGGCGCCGGGAAATTCGAGCGTCAACCGGCGGAGCAGCCGATTTTCGTACCATTGCAGGCCGATACAGCCCTTGCCGTCGGATAGCGGGACGGAATAGGACCCGTCCGGACCGGGGAGCAGTTCTTTCCCCGGAGCAATATCTTCGGCGGGAAACTCCTCCACACGACTGGCCTTCGTGCCGCCGGCGGCTTGCGGATTCCAGGCGACGACCCGGGCGAAGGGTGCAATATTTACGGGCGGCGGAACGGGATTTTTTACCGCCGCCGGATCGGGGATCAGCCGGGCGTCGGCCCAGTCGGCACAGTCGCAGGTGATCCCGTCGCCTGCGTCGGTTGCGATCAACCGCAACTCGCTCACGCCCTCGACCGGAATCGACGCCGTTCGCGGCGGATCATTTTCGCGGACGATCCCGCTGTCAAAGACCTTCTTCCCGTCGGCAAAGATCTGGAAGATCACGGAACCGACGTTGCGGTCGTCCTGCCGCTGGATGCCGACGTCCGTCTGAAAGGTTTTGAATTGCCCATTCAACTCCACGACAATCTCGCCGTTGGCGTGATGTCCCAGTCCGTGGGCGTACTCCCGGTCCTTGATCCGAATCTTGGCGCCCGGTTGGCCGGCCGGTCTTACGGCGGTGTTCAGTCCCAGTTCGCCCCACCCTTGCGTCACCGTAAGAATGCGGTCGGAAAGTGAATCGGAGAGGTATTCGGCCGAGGAACTTTCCACGGCCCCAAGCCGTATCGTCATACTTTCCACCGACAAGATTACGAGCCACAGAAGGAATGTTTTTCGCGATGGCGTCATGGAATCAACTCCCGGGAGGAAAAAATGGAAAAAGCGTCTTCCTAATAGAATAACCGATCTGCAAGGGAAAAACTGTCCTAATTGCGTAATTCTTATGTCACTTTTGCGGCACGTTCAATCCTCGGATCGTGTATATTATTTTATTAATGTCCAGGTCGATAATGTCCAATGCACGCCCCAGGATAGCGATCCCGGGGGTGGAAGCAGGCCCCATTTACCCCCGCGACCGCCGCCGCGCGGCGTTTTCTAAAGAGACGTTCCTTCCGGGCTTCTAAATAAGGCCGCGGAGAACGGATGTTTAGCCCCGGCACTTGTACCGGGCGTAGAATGATCTATCACGCACACCCTAAACAGATTTGATTTTCTGCGTTCTCGTTTAGACAATCCGGATTCTTCGCTGCGCCCAGAATGAGCGGACTGACATTTTGTCGGTCAATCCTCAGGATCGGCCGTCCTCCCGCTCCGCTAAATACTCCGCCAAAGCCTCCTTCCAATCCGGCATGGCCGGGCCGCCCAGCGCATGGTACTTGGCCGTGTCCAGGACGCTGTACGCGGGCCGGGGCGCCGGGGCGGCGTACTCGGCGGTGGTGATCGGCGTCAACTGCACGTTCAGGCCAGCCCGGCGGAAGATCTCCGCGGCAAATTCGTACCAGGTCGTCGCTCCGCGATTGGTCAGGTGATACAGACCCCACGGCGCCGGCGTTCCGCCGGTCAGTCCGCCAAGGAATAGCAGTCCTCGGGCGACGTGCGGGACGTAGCTCGGCGTGCAGTGCTGATCGGCCACGATCCGGAGTTCCGGTTTTTCGCTGGCCAGGCGGAGCATCGTTTTGACGAAATGCTTCGCCCTTGCGTCGCCGGGCCGGGCGTACAGACCGCAGGTCCGCACGATCCAGTGCTTCGGCCACGCGGCGGCGGCCCGTTCCCCTTCCCACTTGGTTTGGGCATAGATTCCCCGCGGCGACGGGGGATCCTTCTCGGAGTAAGGGCGGGAGTTGGGAGTGGAAAAAACGTAATCGGTGCTGATTTGCATCAGGGGGCAATCCAACCGCCGGCAGGCCTCGACCAGGTGTTCGACCGCCGCGGCGTTGACCGCCCTGGCCCGATCCGGCTCCCGCTCCGCCTGATCCACCTGGGTGTACGCGGCGCAGTTGACGATCGCGGCCGGCCGAAGCGACAGCATGAACCGCAGCACCGCGTCGCGGTCGGTCAAGTCGAGTTCTTCAATGTCCAGCGGGACGGCCTTGTCGTCCAATTGCCGACAGAGTTCCCCGCCCAATTGGCCTTTAGCGCCCGTAACGACGATTTTCATGCCTAGAGCATACCAACTCTTGCGGAGATTTCAAACCGTCCCCGGTTGACATTCCGGCCGGTTCCTCTTGAAATGGACTGTCTCGAAGGAGCCGGAGGAATATCCATGAACGTATTGGTTGCGGGGGGGGCGGGCTACATCGGATCTCATGCCGTCAAGCAACTCATCGCGGAGGGGCATCGGGTTGTGGCGGCGGACAATCTCTACCGCGGCCACGCCCCGGCGGTGCATCCGAAGGCGACGTTCCTGAAAATCGACCTGGCCGAGACTACGGCCCTGAGCGAGGCGCTCCGCCGCGAAAAGATCGACTGCGTGATGCACTTCGCCGCCTTGGCCTACGTGGGCGAATCGGTCGCGGAACCGCTGCGCTACTACGACAACAATACGGCGGGGACGATCAGCCTGCTGAAGGCGATGCGGGCGTCCGGCGTCCGGCGGATGGTCTTTTCCTCGACCGCCGCCGTCTACGGCGAGCCGGAGTCCACGCCCATCGTCGAGACCCAGCGGCGGCAACCGATCAATCCCTACGGTTGGTCGAAGTGGTTTGTCGAGCAGATCTTGCACGATTACGCCGCGGCCCATCCGGAATTCGCATTTGCCGCCTTGCGGTACTTCAACGTCGCCGGCGCCGCCGCCGACGGCTCGTTGGGCGAAGACCACGACCCGGAGACGCACCTGATCCCCGTGCTTATGCAGGTCGCGTTGGGGCGTCGGGAAAAAGTCACCGTTTTCGGCGCCGACTATCCCACGCCCGATGGCACCTGCATCCGCGATTACGTCCACGTCGAAGACCTCTGTAACGCCCACATCGCGGTAATGAATGCCTTGCAGCCCGGCGACACCCGGTGCTATAACCTCGGTATCGGCCGGGGGTATTCCGTCAGGGAAATTCTTGCCTCGGCCGAGCGCGTTACCGGGAGAGCGATCCCCCACGAGTTTGGTCCCCGCCGCCCGGGCGATCCCGCCGTGCTGTTCGCCAACGTCGAAAAAATCCGCAACGAGTTAGGCTGGTCGGCCAGGTTCACCGAGATTGACGCGATCGTGGCCACGGCGTGGAAGTGGTTCGAAAAGCATCCGGAAGGTTATCGGCCGTGAGCTTGGTCCTGATGATGCCGAAGCGCCTGCTCGAGAAGCTGAATCCGCAGAATAGTCGGGTTCAGCAGCCGCCGAGAGGAATTTTCCACGATTCGCGGCGGCTGTGAGCCGCCGGCGTCATGTCCCAATTCTCTTTTTTGCCAAGATCAACTGCAACCGGCTTTTTCTCTCCAACGTTCCGTTACCGATTTTACTATAACCTACGGCAGGGTTTAATTCAGAACGATGCCGCTTCCTCGGAAAAAGGTCCCCTTTGGCCCGCGGCATCCACGGAGCAGACGCGGTAATAGTAGGTGGTGGACGCCGTAACCGCGTTGTCCTGATACATGATATGGTCGAACTCGTCCATGCGGCGGTCGACGGGAGTGTGCCCATAAGCGGTGGAGCCTTTGATGACGGCTTTGGCGACAGCGTCACCGATGTGCGTCTGTTCGTCGGGAACGAATCCCGGAGCGGTGGAGCGGTGGATTTCGTATCGCACCACGTCGGATTCGCAGTTGGTGCGGAACAGGAGATTGACGTAAGGAGGCTGCTCCCACGGCTTGATCCACGTCGCTGAGAGCCGTTCGACGCGACGGGGCACGGCGTTTTTCGCGATTGACTTCAGCGTGGTCGTCCGGACGGCGGTCGACGCCGGGCCTTCGTTGTTCCAGCGGTCGACGGCCGAGACGCGATAGTAATAGGTCGTCTCCGGTTCCAGGCGGTTGTTGATCCATCCGCCGAAGTGGAGCGCGGGCCGATCGACGACCGACGTGGCGGCGACCCGGCTGACGAGGTTCAGCAGGCCCGGCTGGAAGTCGGGCTTCGTGTCGCGATAGACGTGGTAATATCCCCTGCGCTCCGTAGGCATGTCGGGCGATTTCCAATGCAGAACGACTTCCATGTCGGAAAGCGGATTCGCAACAAGGTCCGACGGGGCGGAAAGACGCGGCGGCTTCGAAACCAGCCGGATCGTCTTCACGCCGAACGGCGCAATGGCGAAAGACGCCTTGCCGTCGGCATCCATTTTCAGCGGAGATCGGTCTTCTTCCAAGAGACTGGTCTCGATCGCTTGGTCCGGCGTTCCGAAAAATGCCGCCCGGAAGGAGGCCGTGGTCGGCTTGCCCTGCGTCTCAACAAACCGGAGGATGATCCCCCGGCCGTTGGCCTCGGCGGGCTTGATCGTGGTGCAGACGACGTTGTATTGATCGACGGTAAGGAAACTCGTTCCCGACTCGGGGAGTGGCCCGCTCCGCTTGCCGATAGCGACTTTGGCGATCAGCGGATTGAGCGTCTCCCAGCCGAACCGGTCCGCCTTGCCCTCTTTCCAATCGCCCGGATGGCTCCGTAGCGACCAGGTGAACCGGGCCGGCCCCGGCTGGTTTAAGGGGATGTTCGTGTCGAACATGTTGTTCATCAAATAGAGATACATCCGGCTGTTGGCAGGGGGAGTCATCTCCATTTCATAGGAATGGGCGAAATTCCCCAGGTTCACTTGCGTGAGCGGATTGGGACAAGACCGTGGATGCCCATATTCGATCAAGGAACTTTCCGGGGCGGAAACCGTCACGCCGTAGCGGGGATTAGAAACGTCGCTGAAGTGGCGGACGGCGTAATACGCGGTGCAGGCCCCCTGGAACAAGTCCTTGACTGGTTCCTTGACGACGCCGGGCAAATCGTGGTGAATGCAGAAATCGGGGACCTGTAAGGGAAGGGCGACGTACACCGATTCCTTGTTCCGCACGTCTTCCAACCGATCACGGCAATTCCGTCCCGAAGGAGATTTGATGAAGTCCAGCGTGAAATCGATCTTCTGCAAGCCGTTGTAGAGAGTGACGCTCTGCTCCATTTTCTCGACGCCGACGGCGGTCGCGCGCACCGTCATTCGGGCGGCGACCGGTCCCGCCGATCCATGCAGCTTGGCCGACTGGACTCGATACCATTTGGAGGCGTCTTTGACGTTGGGAGTTTCGAATCGTTCGTAAAGATACTCGTTAAACTTGTGCGGCGCGGACTGATCGACCAACTCGACCTGCAACTGCTTGTCGAAAATGCTTGAAATGGCACCCGTCGTTGCATCGAATTGAACGCGATAGAAGCGGTTTTCCAAAAGATTGCCTTTCGCGGTCATCGCCGGAGAATTCGGGGCCGCTTGTGGCCCCGAAACCACACGGAAGGATTTATAGCCCAGCGAGGGGACGTCGGAAGCCACGAGGCAGATCGTCTCTCCCTCACGCTGCCAGGGAACCTCTTTGCCCGTGGCGGCGTCGGCTAGGCCGGCGTTCTTGCCCAGGTCGGCGGCGGGAATGCGGACGAGGTCGGTCCGCACATGGTTGAGCGGATTGAAGACGATTACGGTCCGCTCCGCCCGGGTAGTGACAAGTCCGGCCAGGCGGTCAAGGGCGATTTTCCGGGCACGGTCGGCAAAAAATTTCGCGTCGTCGGCCATCTCCCGCAGTTCGGCCTGTTCGGTTTCGACGCGTTGGGTATTCTCGCGGCTGCCGTCGAAAACGTTATCGGGACCTTGGGTATGTTCATGGAAGAGGAGCAAGCGGTGATAGGCTTGATAGATGTCGGTCCAGGGATATTCACCGCCGGCCAGCACCGAGGCGACAGTGGCGAATTTTTCCGCGGTGGGGATGGCTTCGCCCTGTTTGCGAGCCTCGGCCAGGGCCGTCGCGGCGGTCGAATCCTGGTCGGCCCATTGATTGTTGCCGTCCTTGGCGAACGTTTTGATTGTTGCCGGGTCGGCCTGGGCGGCGATCGCATCGAAGAACATGTCCATCGTGGCGCAGATCAGCCGGGGATAAGCCCATTTTGCGTTCCAATTGCGGATCTTGGTGGCGTTGTCCAGCGTAACCAACTGGAAATCACTGCTGTCTTGGCTCAACAGTGCGTCGTAAGGCCACTGCTTTTTTTCGGCGTCCTGGATGATCCTCAGGACCGCCTGCGGATCGCCTCCCTGGAGCGAATCCGCGTCGTACCCGTAGCTTCGGGTATTCACCAAGACCCGGTTTTCCTGGTCATCGCCGGGACCTTGCCAGAAGAAGACCGCCTCGGCGGACGCCGGTTGGAAACAATCCGCGCAGAGGTTATGCCCATGGAAAAGGTAGGGGACGCCCGCCTCGTGGCACATGGTGGCCAGCGGCCAAGTCAGGCCGATCACGTCGTCGATCTGGGCGGTCTTGGCGGGCGGCACTCCGAGCAGGTCGCAGGTATGCCGGTTGGTCAGGTAGAACAGCCGGGCCAGCAGTTCGTGGCTGACCTGCTCGGTGTTGACCGTGGTGTGGACGGCCCCGATCTGGATCCGACCCTGGCGGATCCGCCGGGCCAGCTCCGCGGCGTCGGACCGGCTGTGTGTGCTGAGGAAACTCGTGATCGGCTCGCTGGTCTCGATGACGTAGCGGAACCGGCTGTCTTCGTCCCAGGAATCGGTCTCGCGGCAGAACTGCAGCGGCAGCTCGATGTTAGCGTGCCGGATATCGGTCCGCAGCCGGTGCGGATAATTGCCGAATCCCAAGTCGTGGTGAGAATAGGAGACGCAGTAGATCTTCCATTTTCTTTGCGGCTGCAAGAGGATCTTCTTCACATCAGCCGGCTGAGCGGCGCCTTGCGCGTACAACTCGACGGTCAGCTCCGTGGGTTTGACGATCTCAGGGACCAGGATTTCCTTGGTGGTTGCATTGGGGCCGATCGCGCCGAACGGCTGTTCCTCGGCCGGAGCGCCGGCCAGGGCGATCTTCACCTTGGCCTCGGTCGCGGCCCCGGTGTTCTCCAGGCCCAAGCGGACGACCTGCCGCAGCGGCTGGCCAGCCTCCGTTTTCAGAAAGAGCGGCGTCGGCTCGATGCCGGCGATCTTCAGCGAGTCCGCCCGAAGGGCAAGCGACGGTCCCAAGGCAGCAAAAACGAAGAGTGCCGATCGAAGAACCAAGGTTGTACGTTTTTTAAACATGGTTAGGTCGTGTTGACCGTCAATCTTGCATGAAGGAGCCCCTTCGCGATCCCGATTTGGAAAGTCTGCTGCTCGACAGCACCACCATTCGCGCACACCTGCATGCGGCGGGAGACGTGGGAAAAAACGGATGCAGGGGAAGCCTTGGGACGATCCTGCAGCGGATTGAGCACCAAGATCCATGTGGCCGTGGACGCCCAAGGGCAGCCGGTGGAAATGCAATTGGGACCAGGCCAGGAGCATGATGTACTACGTGCTGAAACGCTATTGGCATCGTACGAACCAAAGTATGTGATTGCCGATAAAGGATACTATGCCGACGATTTGATCAAAGTGATTGCCGAGCAGGGGGCCCAAGCGGTCATTCCACGTGGCCAACGAGAAGGATCGCGAAGGGACTTCGATGCCGTTGCGGGCCGATCTTGTAGCCGATACCTCTCAAACAGAAAGGCCCGCTGGCACGTGCTGTCAAAGGGATGAAGAAGTGGGCGATGGCGGATTCGAACCACCGACATCCACGTTGTAAGCGTGGCGCTCTAACCGACTGAGCTAATCGCCCGAGGGCACTTGAATTCTACCATACTCGGGATCCGGGATTGTGACAAGCGGTGCGGGCAGCGAGGACATTCATCGCAGGGGATTCGGGCCGCCGAACGCGGAAATTATTGAGTCCCGAGTTCCGCGTCCCGGGTCCCGAGACCTGGGGAATTGGTCGGTGCGGTCGGATCGAGGGGGACCGGCGGGAGGCGTTCGGGGATCAGGCCGGCGCTGCAACCGTCGCCGGGGGGATCGAGGGCGGAATCCGCCGGCGCTGTTTCCCCCAGGGCGAAGTCAGCGGGCCTGTAGCTGGAAACCGGGCAACCGGGCGACGGGAGGTGTTTCCAAATTACCTGGCCGAACCGCGGCTGATTCTCCCGCGAGGAACCCCAGTAGTTCTTCCATGCCTCGGCGTCCAGGACCTCGGGCGGGGAATTGCCGGTAAGCGGTTCCATTCGCCAGAGGACGTCGGCCTGCTGGTAATAATTCCGATTGCCGTTCCAGACGATTTGGCGGAGGAAATCCTCCGGTGTCCCGACGCCGATCTGTTCCAGCAGGGGGACGCCGGGCGAGGTGAAAAAGATATTGTCCAGGCTGTTGACGTGCACGGGGAAGAAGTAGGGTTCGTCGGGCGAGGTCGTCAGGCGGCACAGTCCTCCCCGAACCTCGGCCGTGAGGTGGCGGAGATCGACTTGCAAGGTGGCCTCGGCCTTGGGCGCCTCGGTCCCGCCCCCGGCGGCAACCAGGCACTCGGTGGTGGCCAACAGGCCGTTCTCCCAGACCAGGTGGACCGGCTGCAAGTGCGTAACGACCAGCAGCGCCGCCTCGCCGCGGGCGATCGTGTCCGTCAGTTCCAGCGTGGCCAGAGGAACGGCCGACGGCGAAGACGGATCGAGGGCGGCATCGGCGGCCGGTGCCGGCTGTACCCGAAAAAAGGCCACGTCGGGATGATACGTCCGGTTTTGTCCCGAGGTGTTCCGCACGGTCAGCACGCACCGTTGGACCTGCAGGGTCTGGCCGCCGTGGATTTCCACAAGCGACCAGCTTTCGGCGGGCAGATCGCGGGGCGTCTCGAATTCCACCGCCACGGAGGAGAGCGTCAGCCGGCCGCCGCTCAGGGAAAACATCCCTCGGGGATACTTGACGGGATCGGCGTCGTCGGGGCGGAACAGCAGGACCGGCCGATAGCCCTCGCCGGAGCGAATCGTGAGGTTGAAATCCGTCAGGCGGAGCGGTCGTTGTTCGCGCCGCCCGGTGAAGTGCAGCTCGATCACGTCGCCCGACTGGGCCGCGTCGCAGGCCGCCTGCAAGGTACGATACCGCCGGGGACCTTCGCCGTCGCCGACGATCAAGATCGTGCTCCGCTCGAACGGCGTCAGGCCGGCGATGAAACGTTCGGAATCGGCTGGAACGGCCGCCAAGGGGAGTCCGCCAGCACCGCGGCTCGGCGCCGTCGGCGAAAACGGATTGAGCGACGCCCGGCTCTCCCAGGAATAACGCGGTCCCCGCAGTTCCCAGGGCCAATGGGGAGGGACGGAATCGGGCACGCTCCCTGCCATCGTAAGCGTCTCGGATTGCAGAGAATTATCAAACGGCAAAATGCCGGGGGTGAACGGATCGGTCGCCGGGGAAGGGACAAAGGAACCGACGGAGGGTGTATGATCCCGTTCCGCCGAAGGCGACGCCGCCGGCGATGGAACTTCGGAGCGCGGCAGAGCAGGTGACGATTCGACCGTCTCCAGGGGCGATTCCCCGGGCGGCGCGTGAGGGGAGGAGAGACTGCCCGGCGGGCTGGGCGCCGGTTCGAGGGGCGGGGCGGGCAACTCCGAAGCCGTTTTTTTCGTTTCGCCCCAGGAAGGAGCCGTCGGGGAATTGCCCGATCCCGGCGCCGTCCAAATCCGGTTCAGAAACAGCACGATGGCCACCAGGGCCGCCACGGCCGCCATCCACGGAAGGTGACGCCGCCAGGGCCGCGTCCGCCGCTCGGGCGGGGAGAGCCATACCTGGCTGACGGCCGGCAGGGTCTGGATGCCCAAACGGTCGGCCACGGTCGTCAGGTCGGCGACCAGTTCGGCCGGGTGGCGGTAGCGATCCTGGGGATCCTTGGCCAGCATCCGCCGCAGGACCGGGGCGATCTCTTCCGGCAAATCGGGGCGGAACTGCCGCACCTCCGGCGGTTGCTCGCTCTGATGCTGCAACAGCTTCTGTAGCACCGTCCCCTGGGGGAAGGGCGGCCGGCCGGTGAGCATAAAGAAAAACGTGCATCCCAACGAATAGATATCGCTGCGGATGTCGGCGTTCCGGGGATCGCGCGCCTGCTCCGGCGAAATGTAATCGAAGGTGCCCAGCGTCACGCCGCTGGCCGTCAGTTCGGCGGCGTCAGGATCGAGCTGCCGCAGCCGCGCCAAACCCATGTCGATCAGCTTCACCCGGCCCTCCGGCGTAATCAACACGTTCGAAGGCTTGATGTCGCGATGCACCACCTGCCGGGAGTCGGCATGGGAGAGGGCTTCGGCAACCTGCAAGACGTAAATCACGGCTTCGCCGAGCGGCAACACCCCTTTCCGTTCCATCAAGACCCGGAGATTGACCCCCTCGACAAACTCGAAGGCGATGAAATGGATTCCCCGATCTTCGCCGACGTAATGCACCCGGGCGATATTGTCATGATCGAGCCGGGCGGCCGACTGGGCCTCGTTTTGAAACCGCTGAAGCGTTTCCGGATCGGCCGCTTGATCGGGGGGGAGAATTTTCAGCGCCACGGTTCGGGCCAATCGCGTGTCCGTTGCCCGAAAGACCCGGCCCATCCCCCCGCCGCCGACGTATTCGATCAACTCGAAATGCCCCAAATGATCACCGGGGAGAATCCGGCCTTCCAAGATCCGATGGGCGGAATCGGAAATCTCCGGAGGAACCGTCGGAGTCGACTTCGAAATGACCGTGGGCTGTTCGGGCAACAGGGAGTACTGCGAGGGGGTTGAATCGGGGGGTGTAGGCAAACGCGCAGAAGAACTCCCATCCGCCGAATGGACAGACGGTTGGTTTCGCCTGCTGGATGGAACCTCGTTGGTCACCAATCTCCTCCTGTGCGCAAGTCAAATCATAAAGGAGCAGTATTCGTATAGTTTGCCCGCTTTATGGAAAACCGACGCATCCTAGCCCGAGAAGCGATGCAGAGACGCGAAATGCGGATGAAACACACGCCCGGAGATAAAGATGAGTTCCAATGTTCTCACTGATTATAATTCCCTTTCCGGCAATCGTCAATTGAAGCCAAGTCCTTCATAAGTCCGGAAAGCAAAGACAAAAAGACTACCAGGTAAATGAACTTTCCGGTACGGCATCTACGGGATTATTCGTTGTATGAGAAAATTCTTTTCGCACGATATCGCTTTTTTTCGTAATAGGTTACGTAACTATCACGGTGAAAGTTCATACCTGAAGAGTCGATGGGGATACCCTTGATATTTGGGGCATTCTCGAGTTCTGAAGGTTTTTTATTCTAAACAATTCATAGTTACACCCGAAGGCGGGGGGGGGGGGCACCAGAGATTTCAACGGGTAAATGAGATGGTGGGAAGAGTTTCACAAAAAACAGAGGAAAGGTTGACAAATTCTCTCGAATCATAACAATAGATATCATGCGAGAAGTGAACATCTCTCCAATTAATCAGGATTTGAGAGCCCCCCCGCCGAATACAACGTGTTGCGGTGGATCTGTTCACAATGGACTGTTTCCAAAGCGGCGCAACTCCTGACACGTATATTCTAGAAACTGCTTTGTGATGAACGAACCTTTTGATCAATTCCAGAACCGAGAGCAGCCTGCGGCCGTTAATCAGAAGGTTCAAATCGGATGATGAAGGTGCTTCGATGTACTGTGGATTCCGCAGAAGAAAAGCGAGCATTGGCCTCTCTGTTTTAGGTTTCATGGTTGTACTGGGTTTAGCCGCCCGAGCCGATGCTGTTGGCATCGAGGGGCTCGGCAATAGCGGCGGCAACCAAGGGGGCCTCGTCTCGTCAACGGGCTGGGATCGCACGGGTGATCGTGCCGCAGGTGCAACTTGCGCCGATACGGACGAGAACCCACGAGCCCCGGAATCGCAAAAAATGCGATCCGACCCGAGAGAACCGAAGGCCGAATCTCAGCGCCCCATGAACGTCCTGCTTATCTCGCTCGACGATATGAAGCCTATTATGGGGTGCTACGGCCATCCGGAAATCCATACGCCGAACATCGATAAGCTGGCCGAGCGCGGCACGATCTTCACTCATGCTTACTGCCAGATGGCGGTCTGTTGTCCCTCACGGGCCTCGCTTTTGACGGGCAAACGCCCCGACACCACGCGTGTGTGGGATCTGGTCGAACATTTCCGGAATACAATTCCCCAAACCGTGACCTTGCCCCAGCAGTTCAAGAACCATGGATACTTCTCCCAAGGTTTAGGAAAGATCTTTCACCGAGGCAAGGACGACGCGCTCTCGTGGAGCGTGCCCCACTGGGATCCGGAGCGAGGAAGTTACGACCAACGGCGACAATACCCGGCTGCCTGGCCTTCTGAACTCTCCGATGACCAGCAGTTTGACGGCAAGACGCTGTTGAGAACGCTCGACGCATTACGGAAAATCAAGGATCGGCCCTTCTTCCTGGCCTTTGGCACCTGGAAACCGCATTTGCCGTTCCATGTGCCGATCAAATACTTCGACCTCTATCCAACCGATTCGATCCCATTGCCGTCCAATGCACACCCGCCCAAGGATGTGCCCGCTCTGGCTTTGACGAACTGGGAAGAGTTGCGCGGCCACGTGGACATGCCCAACCACGGCCCGGTGACGCCCGAACAAGCCCGGCAACTGATCCGCGGCTATTATGCTTCGGTCAGTTTCGTCGATGCGCTGGTGGGACGGTTGCTCGATGAATTGGACCGGCTCGGGCTGCACGACAATACGATCGTGGTGCTGTTCGGCGATCACGGATTCCATCTCGGCGACCACGGCTTGTGGACAAAGAAGACGAACTTTGAAGAGGCGACGCGATCGCCGTTGATTATCTGCGCTCCGGGACAGAAGCATCCCGGGGCAAAGTGCGATGCCCTGGTCGAGTTTGTGGACATCTATCCGACTATTTGCGAATTGGCCGGCCTGCCGGTTCCCGACGATCTCGAAGGGATCAGCCTGGTTCCGTTGATGCGCAATCCCGACCGCCCGTGGAAATCGGCCGCATTCAGCCAGTACCATCGTCCGGGGGATGGACGAGGTTACACGAGCGACCAGAAATACTATCCGAAAGTGGACGTGATGGGATACAGTATGAGAACCCGGCGCTGGCGCTACAATGAGTGGATCAAGGGCGGCAAGGAAAAGGTGGCCGTTGAGCTTTATGACTACAAGAACGATCCGGGAGAAACGGTCAACTTGGCCCATCAGCCCGAATACCAGGAAACGATCGAGCGACTGAGTGCAAAACTGCACGCCGGCCGGCGCGGGGCGCTGCCTCCGGCCGATTAACCCGCGGACAACGGCGGATTCACTCCACGGGTCATGGGTTCTGCTCCGGCCAGGGACCCACGGATCGGCCCGCGCCCTGCGATACGACAAACCGCCCCTACACGACTTGAAGAGACGGAGTATCTTGGATGCACTACGGGCTGGACCTCCCCGATTTCATCGTCATCGGCATCTACTTCGCGGCCATCATCGCCATCGGTTTCTGGGCCGCCCGGCGCGTCAAGAGCGAGGAAGACTACTTTCTCGCGGGGCGACGCTTTGGCAAGTTCATTCAGACCTTCACCGCATTCGGACAGGGAACCAACGTCGAAAGTCCCGTCGGCGTGGCCACGACGACGTTCACCAACGGAGCGGCGGGCGTATGGAGTTCGCTGAATTACCTTTTCACCACGCCGCTTTACTGGCTCATCACGCCGTGGATGCGGCGTTTGCGCGTGTTGACTATGGCCGACTACTTCGAGGAGCGCTATGGCTCGAAGGCCATCGCCGGCCTGTATACCCTCGTGGCTGCGATGGTGATGATCGCGCACCTGGCCGTCGGTTTCGGCGCCGCCTCCAAGACGGTGCTGGCCCTGGCCCCGAAAAGCGCGGAACAATTAAACGCCGCCGAGAAGGCCGAACTCCATCGCGCGCACGAGTTGGACCATTTGAAACAACGGGACTACCGTTTACTGACCGACGAGCAACGGGATCGGCTCAACGTACTCAACCGGGAGGCTCCCCGAAAGCTGTTTTCCCACATCAACCAGGCAGTGCTGATCTGGATCATTTGCGTCGTGGTGATGATTTACGGCATTGCGGGCGGGCTGGGAGCCGCCGCCTTGACCGACACGCTCCAGGGCATGGCCATCATCCTCCTGACGATAATGCTCTTTCCCTTTTGCTGGGCAAAGATCAACACGGTTTACGGAGGCCACGGGCCGCTGGATGCGCTGGCGACGGTCCATACACGGTTGCCCGAGGCGTTCTTTGATTTCCTCGGCGGGGCTACGGCGCAGGATTTCACGTGGTATTACATCGCCGCACTCTCGTTGATGACCATCTGCAACACGCCGGCCCAGCCGCAGTTCCTGACCTCGAACGCCGCGGCGCGAAACGAGTTCGCCTGCCGATTCGGGGCGACCTGGGGGAGCTATATCAAGCGATTCTGCGCCGTCTTGTGGTGCTTCTTCGCGCTCTGCGCACTGGTCATCTATTATGACAAAATCCAAGATCCCGATCTCATGTGGGGGTACGCCACCCGCGACCTGCTCGGATCGGTCGGCTTCGGATTGGTGGGGCTGATGATCGCGTGCCTCATGTCGGCGCTGATGTCCACAGCCGACATGCTGATGATTACCAGTTCCAGTCTCTTGACCAAGAACATCTACCGGCCGCTGTTGCCCAACCTCGGGGAGCGACACTACGTCCTGGTCGGCCGGGTGCTGGGCGCCGTGGTGGTCATTACCGGGGCCTACATCGCCACGCAGTTCGATAGCATTCTCCAACTGCTGAAGTTCATGTGGGAAATCAATGTCATGATCGCGGCCACGTGGTGGCTGGGGATGAAGTGGCGTCGGGCCAATCGGGCCGGCGCCTGGTCGTCGATGGCCTTCGCGTCGATTTTCTTCTTCATTCTGCCGATCCTTTTGCCGGTGGCGGTCTCTACGCTTCGCTACAACGACTCCCTGCTCGCTACGACGCATGTCCGGTCGGTGACCGAGACGCATACCGCGCACTCTATGGACGTCGACCGGCGAACCCGTGAGATCGCCGCCTGGGAGACCTTGCCCGAATCCGAGCGGGCGAAAACCCCTCGGCCCGAATCCCTGGCTGTCGGCGAGGAGTTCCGGCAATCGACCACCCTGCCGGCCCGATCGGTCTTCTGGACCAAGGGCATCAAGCACGACGACGATGGGAAACCGATCGGAACCGGCATGCTCAACCTCGAACTGATTGCGGTCGATCGGCTCGGGTTCAACCTGCAGGCGAACACGTACGCCATGAACGAAACGGTGCGGATTCTCATCCGCACGGTTCTTCCGTTCCTGGTGCTGATCGTCGTCTCGCTTCTAACACGGCCCGAGAAGAAGACACGGCTGAATCGCTTTTTCGCCAAGATGGGCACAATCGTACTCGACGACCGCGAGGCGGATGCCAGGGAATTGGAACTCGCCTACGCCGATCCAAGCCGCGTCGACCGCCGGAAGCTCTTCCCCAAAACACAATGGGAGTTCTTCAAGTGGAACCGGGTGGATACGATCGGCTTTCTCCTGGCGGTCCTCTGCGCCTTTGCCGTCTTGGGGTTCCTGAAGCTGCTCCTGATGATCGGTCAGTAGTGGCCCCCCAGCCCAGAAACTCTGATTTGACGGACCGCGCGTAGCAAATCGAATTTGTTTCGCATGATCTTGCGGTTTGTCGGATGACTGGGCGCCGAAGTGCTCCATCTTGTGTGTCAAGGGTTGGGCCTTCTATAATGAGCATGTTGGATTCGCCTCTTGGCTTCGGTCGTCCCGGATGTACTTCAACCTTTGAACGAGGTTAACCCCATGAATTCATTGAGCAACCGCAGGGCATTTCTGGCAACGTCCGCGGCTTTCGGATTAGGTTTTTGGGGTATGTCCCGAGCGTTCGGAGCGAAGGCGCCCCCATCGCTTGGCGCCCCGACGGCGGAAAAACTGGGATGGCGTCTGGGCTGCCAGGCCTGGAGCTTCAGGAACTTCACATTCTTCGAGGCCGTCGATAAAACCGCCTCCCTGGGGCTGAAGTACATCGAGGCCTTCCCCGGTCAAAAACTCAGCCCGGATCATAAGGATCTGCAAATTGACGAAAATATGTCGGACGCGACGAAGAAAGTAATCAAAAAGAAACTCGCCGACAGCGGCGTGACCTTGATCAACTTCGGCGTTTGCGGGCTTTCCAAGGACGAAGCGGCCGATCGAAAGGTCTTTGGGTGGGCCAAGCAGATGGGCATCGAAACGCTGGTTGCCGAACCGCCCGAGGAGGCCATGGAACTGCTTGATAAGCTCTGCAATAAATACCAAATCAACGTGGCGATTCATAATCATCCCAGGCCCTCACATTATTGGAATCCCGACGCGGTCCTGAAGGCCGTCAAAGGCCGCAGCAAGCGGATCGGCGCCTGTGCCGACACCGGGCATTGGGTGCGTTCGGGGCTTGATCCGGTCCAGTCGCTGAAAATATTGGAAGGACGGATCGTCAGCCTGCACTTCAAAGACCTCAACAAGAAGAGATCGCTTGCCCACGACGTACCCTGGGGAAAGGGGGTGTGCGACGTCCGCTCCATGCTCGGGGAACTCCGTCGTCAGAAATTCAGGGGGGTCTTTTCCATCGAATATGAAAACCATTGGGATAACTCCCTGCCCGAGATCGCCCAATGCGTGGAGTTCTTCGAGAAGGTCTCGAGTGATTTTTTGAAAAAATAGTGTTTATCGGCTCGACAGGGGTGGACACTTTAGGAAATATGACGAACGTGACTGCTTAAATCTTGGGCAAATTTCTACTGCGCGATTTCCGCGCACCGATGCCCATTTTTCGTGCGTCTTGATAGCAATGACATAACTGCTTGCAATGCAAGCAGATGGGCCGTGGGGGTTGACTTCTGAAGAGTATTTCCGCGAATGCCGCCAGCGTGGCGACTTTCTTGAAGCCTCATTTTAGCGAAATATAAAAGGAGTTACGGATGACCTCTGAAGTGACAACCAGTACGGTAGACAACCAGACCCAATTGCTCCGTATGGCCGAGGACCTGTTTGCAAAACAGCCCGATTGGGTGACGTTTTACCGAGAAATCCTCGGTCCCAAGGGATTAGTCCGCGAGGCGTTTCCCACTCGGCAGCAATTGACCGAGTTCCATGAAACATCGACTTATCACGAAATCCAACGGATGCTTTCTGAACTACGGAAACGGGGATCCCAGGGAATCAACCTTGAGGAAGAACCCACCCGGGTCATCACGGTCCGTATTCCCAAGAGCCTGCACGAAGGCCTGTTTGCCGAGGCCCACGAACATCTCACCAGTATCAACAAGTTGTGTATCTCGAAATTGCTCCAATTTATTGAAAACGAAATGGTCCCCCAGGATCGGGGGAGGAGTGGGAAGACCCAACTTTGACGATGCGGAGCGAGATCCGACTTGGGACGCGTTCAGCCTTGATTTTTTGGGGGATTTCCGGTATTTCAAGGCCCCTACTGCGTTACTTGTCATAAAATAAGCGATCTCGGCGAAACAGCGAATGTGCTCGACGCGGCTTATCTTAGCATTGGCGGTGGCTCTCGGCATTGGCTTTGGAAACGGCCTTTGGGGTCAAGGCCCGATGGCGGCGCCGCCGGGGGAAAATATGGCCTCCCCGACGATTCCGCAATTGCCCGAGACGGAAGTGGTCGGCGAACTCCCCTCGGCTGCCGGAGAGGTCCAAGATTTCCCGCCCACCCAGCCGGGCCTTTCCGTGCTTGAAGGCTCGCTGTTTTCCAGTCCCGCCGCGCCGGGGTATCTGGCCCCGTCTTCGACGACCGGGACGTTGTTGAACGTATCCGATCAAATCATTCCGGAAACGGTAACGGTCGTCCCCAGGGATTTGATAACCGATCAGCAGGCCATCCATTTCGAAGACGTGCTGCGGGACATCGCCGGGGCGGTCAAAGCGGAAGATCCGATGCGGCCCGACGCCTTCTTCCTCCGGGGTTTGCAGATCCGCGCCCGGGATTACCGGAAGAACGGTTTTTTCGATCCGACGTATACGCCCCGGGATTTCGCCAACGTCGAGCGGATCGAGGTGCTCCAGGGGCCGGGTTCCGTGCTGTACGGCGCCGGGCAGCCCTCGGGGGTGGTGAACTTGATTACCAAAAAGCCGCTGCCGATCTATCGGCACGTGGGCGGGGTGGAGATCGGCAGCTTCGGCCTGCAGCGGTACACCGTCGATACGACCGGGCCGATCACTCCGACGCTGTTCTATCGGCTCAACACCGCGTATGAGAACCAGGACGGCTTTCGCGATTTCGGATTCGAGAATCGGATTCTCCTTGCCCCGGCCGTCACCTGGCTGCTGGACGACTCGACGAAATTGACTTGGGAAGGCGAGTTCGTCCACGACAAGCAGCGGTATGACACCGGCGTGGCGGCCATCGGTTACGACCCCACCGTGTTGCCCATCCAGCGGTTCCTCGGCGAGCCGACCGACTTTGCCGAATTCTACGACTATCGCCAGACCTTGATGCTCACCCGGCAGATCAACGACCAGTGGGCTTGGAACATCGGCGGCTATTCGTTGTTCTACGGGGGGCCCGAATCGGGCACCTATCCGGTGACGTATCTCGGCCCGACGCCGCTGGGCCCGACGACGTTCCTCCGCGTCCGGCAGAACGTTGCGCCCTGGAACGAGCAGTATCAGTCCGTCGTGGCGAACCTGACCGGGGCGTTCGAGACGGGTTTGTGGCAGCACCATTTCGTGATCGGCACCGAGCAGGGCTGGCTGATCACCGACCAGTTCCGCGGGGCGACGTCCACGCCGCTCAATCCGATGACCACGCTGGCGCTCGACGCCACGTATCCGTATTACCAGAATCCCGCCACCGGCCTGCCCGATCCGGCCACGCCGGTGGTCTTCGATTCGACCTACCGGGAGAACCGTCACGGCGTCTACGTCCAGGATTTTGCGGAATTGGGCGAGCACTGGAAATTCCTGCTCGGCGTGCGGTACGATCAATTGGACGTCGATTTCGACCGCTCGATGGTGCCGATCTTTCCGGAGGTCAACACCACGCAGACGTTCGAGCAGGCCACGCCGCGGATTGGCATCGTGTACGAGGCGTATCCGGAGATGCTTACGTACTACGGCGTGTACAGCGAGTCGTTCGACTCGCCCGGCGGCGGCCCGCGCCTGACGACCGAGCCGCTGGAACCGGAGTTGGGCCAGATGTGGGAGGGCGGCGTCAAGGCCCGGCTGCTTTCGAACTTGAGCTGCACCGTCTGCGGATTCCATATCAACAAGGAGCACGTGACGGTGGACCAATACGATCCGGTCCACTTCATCGTCGTCACCTCGCAAGTGGGCCGGGTGCGGAGCCAGGGGATGGAATTCGCCCTGATCGGCCGGGTCAATCCCGAGATCCAGATGACGGCCAATTGGACCTACGTCGACGCCCGGAACTTCGACGAAACGAACCCCAGCGTGAACGAAAAAAGAGTCCGCGGCGTGCCGGGCCATCTGGCCAACGTCTGGGTGCGGTACAATTTCATCCACGAGGCGGACCGGACCTACGGCATGGCCCTGGGCATGGTCCACGTCGGCCGACGCCTGGGCGACTACAACAGTCCCACCGAACTGCCGGGCTACACCCGCTGGGACGCGGGCCTCTATTATCAGCGCAGTTTCTTCGACCTCGGCCTGTACTTCGAGAACATCTTCAACGTCAAGTACTACGTCGGTTCGCTCGACCAGTACCAGATCTATCCCGGCGCCCCGTTCACGGCCCGGGCCTTGGCAACCTGCCGATTCTAGTGTGAGTCGCGCTCTCCCTTTTGCGTACAGGGCGGTGTATTTTCCACATTTTCTCAGTGAAATGACGCTACACGGATATCTGATGCACTCTAATTGTTGCTCTTTTTCGGACTGAATAATTGCACAATAGGGGGTTTGCAAGTGCCGGATTTTACGGGGCTGCGCGGGAATTGTTGTGGGTGAATTGTTGAGCACTTCGGGCGTGCGAAGGCCGTTTGGTGCGGTGTTTTTCGGTGTTTGGTGATCTTTTGTTCGGTCCCACGGGAGTGAATTTTTGACGTTTTTAAATGGACGAAGCAAGGCCGTGCAGTGTTTTTTCTCGGTGAAAACGGGGTTTTTCGGGGTGGAATTT
>JAFGPV010000164.1 GCA_016936015.1 Pirellulales bacterium | reverse complement strand
TTCAGGGCCGCCGTGCCGGCGGCCGCTAAACGTTACGCTGCATTATCAATCTGCTGCTCAATCTCCGGGTCCATGGACCCCCCGTTCCCTGACAATCCATCACGGGTTTCCTAGAAAAGATAGCTTACACAATCCGTCCCTTTCCGCGGCGAGAAGCATTGTTCCGAACATACGGATTGCAGGACCTTTATGGATTGGTCAAGGATCAGGTGGAAAATGAATCGCTCCATAGACGGCGGCTAACAGCCGCCGAGGGAAACTACTGCAATCCACGGCGGCTGTTAGCCGCCGGCTATGAAACATTTACTACCTTAGAGTCAATAGCCGCTCGACGTTTATAAGCCGGTGCTCGACGACGCGCCGTTCCTCGCGTTCGCCACGATGGCCGACGAACGTCGCTGGTGTGAAGAGAATGTACGGGACTGCTCGGGCCGGGATCGCGTTTGAAAGCCGATAAGCGGAGCTTATTTCCCGCTCTTGCTCGACCACCGCTTGAAGAGTCCGCTGAATCCGGTTTTCTTGTCGGACGGCTCAGCCCCTTGGCCGCCGTCGTTGGTCAAGACCTCGATGAGTTGCCGGATCTGCTGGGTGATGGCGGCCTTGGGGGCCTGTTCGATTAGGGGGACGCCGTTGTTGCGGGCGTCGATCATCGAGCGGTAGTCGTTGGGCAACTGCCAGAAGATGGGCTTGCCGATGGTCTCTTCCGCCTTTTTTTGCGTAATGTGCCCCGAATCCAAGCCGATGCGGTTGACAATGATTTTCACCTTCTCGGCAATGCCTTCCATTTCGTTGAACGACATCATCAGCCGCACCACGTTCCGCAGGCAGGGCAGATCGAGTTGGGTGACCAGGAGGATGTGGTTGGCCATTCCGAGGGCGATCTGGTCCAGGGCCGAGTAGCCCTTCGAGAGGTCCATCACCAGGTGCGTGAAGGTGGCTTTCATCAAGCCGATCACCCGCTGCAAGTCCTCGGGCGAAATCAAGTTGACGTCCTCCAATTGCACCGGGCGGGGCAGGAGGTAAAGTCCCGAGGCGTGTTTCGTCAGCGACCGTTTCAGCAGCGTGAAGTCCAGCCGGGTGACGTTCTGGGCGACGTCGACCAGCGTGTAGTCGGGGATCGTGTCCAGAAAGACGTCGGCGTCTCCGAGGCAGAGATCGAGATCAATTAAAGCGACCGCGTTTCTTTCCTCATGCGCCAGAATGCACCCCAAATTGACTGCCAGGCTGGTGGTGCCCACGCCTCCGGTGGCGCCGGCCAGGGCGATGACCTGGCAGCCTCGGGGCCGGTTCTCACCGGCGCCGAACCGCCGCTCGCTGATCCGCCCCAAGGCCCCCAGCAGGTCCTCAATCCGCACCGGCTGGGTCAGGAACTCCTTGGCCCCGGCGCGGAGCGCCTGCAGGATCAGGTTCCCGTCGCTGGAGGAACTGACCACCAGGACCGCGCACTCCGGCGAGGACGAGGCGAGTTTCCGCACCAGTTCCAGCCCCTTTTGCGGATCGGCGTCGATGGCCACCAGTCCGATGTCCGGGTGGGTTTGCGCCACCACGTCGGCAAAAAACTCGTACCGTGAGCACTCCGCCTCCAGCCAGATCATATCCATGCCCAAGAGCATGCCTTTCAACGACTCGCGTTGAGCATCGGAAGGATCGACCAGGGCTAGGCGGAGGACGTTGCTCATGGATCGTTGATCAAGAGGTGGGGCTAGGAAGGAATGACGAATGACAAATGACGAATGACAAATGACTAAAGAAGGACGAATGCCAAATACCGAAATGTCAACGGAATAAAATCCAACTTGCTTAATTCATCATTGAGCATTCGGATTTCTTTCGTCCTTCGCCATTCGGACTTCGTCCTTCTCCTCCCGGTCTTATATTACGGGCGTTTCTCTATTTAATTACGTCATAACCGATCGGCCCGATGAACCCGGGAGGTTCGTTGGGACCGCCCGGCGCTGTTCCGTAGGGAAGAGGCTGCGGTCTTGCGCGGGAATGCCGATTATTTGGATTGGAGGCGACGGTGGCGGCGGGCCGACGGCGGAGGCGGGCATCGTGGGGCGAAGCGCCCGGGTCGGGCGAGGGGATCGGCTCCGGCCCAATCATACCGTCCGGCGGCGGTCCGCCGTTGCGGGAATCAAGGCACGGGCCGCAGTCCCCCGTCGGGCAGCAATTCGGCACCTCCACATGACCCTGCATATAGAGTTCCCAATCGCTGGGGCTGGTGGTGGCCAGGCCCGGTCCGCACTGCGGCACTTGGCAGGCGTCCAACGGGGCGACCAACTCCGGCGTGACCAGAATCAGCACTTCTACCTCGTTGACCGTTTCCCGAGTCTTGCGGAACGCCGCACCCAGATAAGGGACGTCGCTTACCCACGGCAATCCTGAGTTTTCGGCTTCAACCCGGCTCTGAACCAATCCGGCGATCGCCAGCGTCTGGCCTGCCATTAACTCGACGGCCGTATCCGCCTTTCGATCCCTGAGTCCCGGCACGGTAGTTCCGCCGATCGTGGTGCCGTTCGCATAGTCCAACTCGCTGACGACGGGACGTATTTCCAGGCTGATATTTCCGTTGCCCAAAACGATCGGAACAAAATCGATGTCCGTTCCATAATTCTTGAATTCAATCGAAACCGTACCTAAACTCTGGGGAACCTGGATGGCAATTTGCCCCCCGACGTGAAACTTCGCGGCCCTTCCATTGACCGTCACCAACGTCGGTTCGGAAAGAATCTTCATCAATCGGTCCTGCCGCAAGGCGTCCAAGACTCCAAAAAATGCATTATTGCCGCTGACGACGCTGAAGGCGAACGTTGAAGGGGTTGCCATGCGGAAGAGATTAGGGGGAATGGTCAAGCCGGTCGGATCGTAGTCGGATAATAAACTGTTCGGACCGGATAAAAATCCGTTGGATCCGCTGATCTGCGCCCAATCGAAACCCAATCGGCGGAGTTTCGTCCGCGAGACCTCCATCACCTTGACGTGCAGCAGGACCTGCTGCACGCCGCCCACGCGGATGTTGTCCATCGGATTGGGATAAAACGCCTTGGCGATCTCCATGATTTTTTTGATGTGCTCGGCCTGCTCGACGTAGCCGGAAATGAGCACCGTGTCGGCAAAGGGAATGACTTTCAACGACGCCGTGGGAAACTGCGACTGCAACAGCATGGTCATCTCCCGGGCGTCGTTGTGAATCATCACGTCGATGGTGTAAATTTTCTGGTCCTCGCCCCAGAGGTTGATCTGCGTGACGCCCTTCGCCTTGGCCGAGACCTGAACCTGGGTGGGCGAGAGCGGCGTGAGATCCAGGAGGGCTGGATTGCTGACTTCCATTTGGGGGATTTTCTGGCCCAACTCGAGAATCCGGCTCGTGTCGACCGTCATCTGCAGCCGTTGCCGGGGCAACTTCACCTCGAACAGCAGCGGAGGATTGGCGCCGACGGCGTCGGGACCGGCCGGCGGATCGCTCCAGGCCGCCGACGCGCAGAAACACAACATCATTCCGAGGGGAAGAACACGCAGAAGAATAGACCTGACCATCCTTGGCATCCTTGCGTTAAATAGTCATTCGATTGAAATGGTGATATCCGACTCTCTCAATCCGTTTTTCCGGTTTCCGGCGCCGGCGATCCTTGCATAATTTTTGTCAGGACGTCGACCGCCTTTTGTGCATCGGTCGAATCCGCTCCTCCGGCGGAAGCAGATTCTCCTGGGGGCGCCGGGGGGGGAGGAAGCGGCGAAACGGCGGCCGGCGGCGGTTCCGATGAACGATTCTTGCTTCCGCCGCCGGTCGAGATCACGCTCTCGGCGTCGCTCATCCGCCAGACCCCGCCTTTCAGGGACTTGTCCGTCCGGTCCTCCTTCAGGACAATCTCTTCAATGCTGTTGGGCTGGAGAAGACGAATCTTCCAGGTGTTGTGGGGGGTTACGAGCGTAGGAGCCGCTTTGGTTTGTTTCGGCGGCGGATTGAAGATATGCGAAAGAGCTTCCCTTCCCAAATCCTCCTTCCGTCGGTCGCCTTTCATCGAGGGGCCGATGAGTTCCGAGGGCTTGGCGGAGGCGTTTTCCGCCTGGATGTCCTCGTCCAGGGGACGCATCACCAGGCGAATCCGCCCCAACTCGGTGGCCAAGGTTACCTGGGCGGCCTGCTTCGGGGTGACCAGCAGCGAGATCGTCCGCGCCTCGAACGACCGTTGCTCCTTACTGTTCTTCTCCTGATTGAGTTCCACGTCGTCGTTGACCGCGAAGACCCGGATGTCCTGCAGGATCGTCAGCGTCTTGGTTTCGAGGATGCCGTGGGAGGTGTTCCGCGTTAGGGAGACGAGCACGTCCACGCGGTCGCCGGGCATAATCAATCCCGAGCTGCTGCTGACGGAATCCACTTTCACCGAGACCACGCGATACCCCTTGGGAATCTCCCCGGTAACGCTTAAATCGTTCAGCCGCAGCTTCTTCTCCACAATCGGCTCGCCGGCGACGATCAATCCCCGGGCGCGATGGCCGGCGGCCTCTTCCACCTTTGTCAGCGTTCCCATGGGAATCTTGTCCTTGGGCCACGACTCGACTTTCACGTTCTCCGGCTTGATCACCCGACCCATCGCAATGTCCTTGGCCGCCACGAGCACCGGCTGCATCATCACTTTAACGTCGCTCGGCTCCGTATTTCGTTTAGCCAAGACCTGGGTGATTCCGATGGCCGCCACCAGACCGCATCCTAAGGCCAGCATCAACAACGCGATCGATTTGCCTCGCATAAATCCCCCGATGATTCAAGGATGAGGGATAAGGGATGAAGGATGAGGGATCGAAGAAACTTGATCGAATTCATCCCCCATCCTTCATCCCTCATCCCTTCTTTCATTGCACTGTTTCTCGCCGCATCACCGTCGTGGCCACCAGGTTTCGTTCGCCAAGGAAAAAGGGCGTCGGCAGCCAACTCACCTGGCTAAAAGGAATCGTTACCGTTACGGTGACCGGATCTCCATACGCGGCGCCCGTGGTCGGCTCGTTGGGATCGAGACTCACGTCGGCGCCGTGGATGCCCGCGTCATCCAGATAGGTCGTCACTTTACTGACCACCTCGTCGTGGATGGGCGTGGGGCTATCCAGCACCGCCAACCGGGCGCCTTCCCGCGAGGCATTCGTAATGATCTGCTGGACCATGACCATCCGGCCGAACTCGATCATTCCGAACACCAGGAGGAAAAACACCGGAGCCACCACCGCGAACTCTACTGCGGCGGCTCCTCCTCGGTTTTTTCGGCACGACTGGCAAACTTTCTCTAGTTTCCCTTGAGACGGAGAGGCATTTTGCCCAAAACGAATCAACGGAAATTGGGTCATGGTGGTCAAATTGGGGTTACTGGGGTATTTGGGAGTTTTCATGGCAGGGACCCCGTCCAAATGAAATAAAGAATCGTACCTAACGCAATTGGAATTCCATAAGGCAAAAGGAGCATCGAGCTTTTTCGCTCCTGGGCAATGGCAGCCAACTGGGTGGGACTGTGAACGAAAAACATTTCTTGCACGATGGCCTGAAATTGCATCGCATGACGGTGCCAACTTCGCCGCCGGAGGACCATGGCCAGGGCAATCACTCCTCCAATGACGGCGGAGAAACAAAAGGCGTAGAAAGTGATGGTTCCCCAGACCCAGGCGCCCACGCCGGCTAGCAGTTTCACGTCACCGGCGCCCATGCCGCCGATAGCGTAGGCGGGCAGCAGCAGCGCCAGGCCGACCAGGGTTCCCAGGAGGCTCCATCCCAGTCCTTCCCAACCGAACGCCGCGGCACTGTACACCCATCCGCTGATGACGAACGGGAAGGTCAGCCAATTGGGCACTTTTAATTTCCACCCGTCGATCACCGCCGCGACGATTAACACCGTGGTGACCAACCAAACGTGCCAGCTATCCGTCATCGTTCCTGATAATCCTTGCCACTGCAACATAACTTACCTTTCCCAGGTCCAGGGGACTAAAAACTGAGTGAGCTTTCTCGATGCTCAGGTTACAATCTTCTAAACGCCCGGGGACGGCGGTCCCGGGGGTAAAACATGAATCGGTCGTCCCCCGCGACCGCTGTCGTAGGGCGTTTGCTAATGGGACATTCTGTCTCCGGGTCTCAAGTCACTTCCTCTATTCCAAGTCTAGGTCAAAAAAATCCCCCTCGATGCAAAGGACATCGAGGGGGAGTATCCGAAGGATTCGGAATTTCGGACAATCTGGCCCCTGGCAGGGGCCGGTGACTTCATGGCCGATTACCCGCCTTCGCCGCCGCCGAGCGAATTGCCCACGTTAGTGAACGTGGTGCTGGCATTGGTGCCGATCGTGGTGATCGCCGCCAAGCAGACGATGATGATCAGGGCGAGCATCACCGCGTACTCCACGGCGGTAGGTCCATCCTCGGAAACGAGGAACCGACGTAACTTCAAAGCGAGCGATTTCATGGATATCCCTCCATTCCCGGTGCCCCTCGGACTTGAGGAGCGCGGAAATACAACAAGAATAGTGGGTTCCCGCCGGCAAAACGCCGCTTCGTACCGGGCGGCGCCGGCCTGCACTTCACCGTTGGGAGCCCGAACTGGTAAACACAAGCCTCCCTCTCCTCGTCCCACGCCGAGAAAGCGTCATCACCCTTTCGGCAGCCCGGCTGCCGGCGTTTCCGCCGGCCCGCAGCTTTGCGTCCCGGCCTTGCGGCCGGTTTGCCTTTATCGAGGATGAAGAGGCTGCAGGCCTGAAGGGCGCGGCTGCTTCAACCTCTTGGAAATGCTCGTCACGGCAATTTTCCGGCTGAGAACCGCGCTCCACTGAAGCGGCCTTCCGGCCGACTTCCACAATCAGGTCGATAACCTAGTATCGAGCCTCTATCCTAAACCTAGTCCGTACCGGCCGGATGTCAAATCGCAAAGGTTAAGAAATATTTTCCTTCTTTGGCCGGATTCCCGGCTTTGCTCTTTGAGGCCGTTCCAACGGGAGCGAATGTAGCGGTTGCAGGGCCATTGTCGCCGTCACGCTTCCCCTGCCGTCTGGAGGTTTTCGCGATTCGTCCCCTTCGGTCGCCCGCCGGATAGAAAATATATTCGATTCGCCGGCGGCGTACGGAGTGTGCCTGCTCCGTGTCCCGTCGCTCCGCAGCATAACCTATTCTTCTATAGTTCTCGTTGGAGGACTGAGAAGGGAATACCCTGTCCCCACCAGCGCGGGCAGTCCGCCCGGCCGTTTGCAGTCCGATTGTTGATATTTGCAATTAGAAGTACCCGGCAACTATGAAAAAACTCTCCGCTGCCTCCGCAACCGTTGATCGAACCTCCCGGAACGTGCTGCTCTGGACGTTTCTGGCGGGTGGCTGCATTCTGCTGGCGATGGCCGGGCCTTTTCTGGCCGGAAGGATCTACACCTTTGACGATCTCGGCAGTTTCCATCTTCCGTTGCGGGCGTTTTATGCCCGGCAGCTCGCCCAGGACCAGCCCTTCGATTGGATGCCTTCCTTGTATTGCGGTTTTTATCTCACGGGCGAAGGCCAGGCGGGGACCTATCATCCGCTGCACTTATTGATGTACAAGTACCTTTCGCTGCCCACGGCCCTCGGCTTGGAATACCTGCTGAGTTATCCCATTCTCTGGGCGGGAGGCTGGTTCTTCCTGAACCGCCGCCTGCACGACCGCGCGGCGGCTCTGTTCGGCGGCATGATCTTCTTCGCGGCCAGTTTTAACCTCCTCCACTTCGTCCATCCCAACGCCATGGTGATTATCGCCCATATTCCCTGGCTGCTGTGGTGCATCGACATCGTCTTGACCGACTGCCGCCGCCGCCGCGTCCTTTGTGCCACGTGGGGAATCGCGTTGTTGACCGGCTCCCAGGTCCTGCTGGGTTATCCCCAATACGTCTGGTTTTCGCTCCTGGCCGAAGCGGCCTACGCGGGTTTTTTAATGTACGTCTTCCGGTACGCTCCGCGGGAGGGCTGCGCGGAGGGATTCGATTGCCGCGTCTGCATCGGCTGTTTTACCAGTACCTGGCCGCGGATCGTCATCGGCCTGGGCCTGGGCCTCTTGTTGGGTTCCGTACAATGGATACCCACCCTCGAAGCCCTCGGGCACAGCGCCCGGCTGTCCGCCGACTCGGCCTTTACCAATTATCATTCGCTCCACCCGCTGAATCTCCTCCAGCTTGTCGATCCCTACCTCTTCCGCCAACGGGTTGTGGGAAGGTACGCGCACGAATTCGGACTGTATCTCGGGGCCGTGCCGCTGCTGTTGATCGTATGGCTGGGAATGAAAAGGCATGAACTGGGGCGGCTCAAACCGTTGGCCGTGGCCTCGGCCCTCTTCGCCGCCTTGGCCCTGATCCTTGCCTTAGGGCGTTACGGCCTGGTCTATTCATTACAGCAGTACCTGCCGGTCATCGGCCGATTTAAAGATCCTTGCCGTTACCTCGTGCTCTTTCAGGGCGGGATGATGCTCCTGGCGACCCTGGGCTTTTATCTATTAGTCCGGCACTATCGGGAAGCGCGGCGGCCGCAAACCCCGGACTCGTTGATCAAAATCCTGAACACGCTGCCGGAATCAGTTTGGAAACGTTACCAACCCCTGTGGCTGATCGCCTTGCTGAGCGCTACGATCGCGGCGGTAGGATTGATCCATCACGGCAATCCGCTCGTCGCCGCGCCGTGGATCGTGCTCGTTGGAGTGAGCTTGTTTTTCTACGCGGCCTGGTTGATCACGCGGGTGGCCGCCGGGAACCGCGGGGCCTTGATCCAACTCGTCCTCTTCACCGCCGCCGACCTGGGCCTTTACGGCCTGAGCAACTCGATCTACGGACACACCGCCACTCTGCCCGCCTACATCGCCTCGATCGCCACTCCGCCGGGCAGTCCTCCCGAGCGCATCCTCTGCTGCCCGCGATCCTACAACGATTCGCGGCTCCGCATCGGTGATCAGATTATCCTGCGGGGATACGACCGGGCCGACGGATATCTCGGTCTGGAGCCGAAAAAGCTCTTGGATTACCGCTGTCTTTCCACGCTTCGCGTGGCGGGGGTGCGGTGGGTGCAAAAAGATTTCACCACGAAAGACATTCAGGGCATCCGCTGGCTCGATAAACATTGGGGTGAAGTCCCCCAGCCGTTGCCCCGCGTCCGCTTGGTCGGGAAAACCGTCGTCAGC
>JAFGPV010000163.1 GCA_016936015.1 Pirellulales bacterium | reverse complement strand
GCCTCGCGGGGGATGGCGTTGTGCTTGTTTCCCCCCTCGATGCGAACCAGACGCATCCGGCCGTCGGTCAGCGCGCGGGCGAGCAACTCGGCGAGGATCTTGATCGCGTTGCCGCGGTTCTCGTGAATGGCCAATCCCGAATGGCCTCCCTTTAAGCCGGTAACGCTGATCTCCCACTCGGCCCAGCGCTTGGGGCCGGCGCCCGGCGACAGGTTGAAGGCCAGATCGGTCGTGCAGCCGCCGGCGCAGCCGACAAACAGCGTCCCGTCCTCCTCAGAATCGAGGTTGAGCATCGTCCGGCCAGTCAACAGGCTCCCTTCGAGGTTCGTCGCCCCCGTCATGGCGGTCTCCTCGTCCACGGTAAAGAGTAGTTCGAGGGGGCCGTGCGGGACGGAAGTGTCCTCGGCGATTGCCAGCGCGGCCGCCACGCCGATGCCGTTGTCCGCACCGAGCGTGGTTTTCGGCGCCACGACCCAGTCGCCCTCGACGACGGCCTCGATCGGGTCCTTCAGGAAGTCGAAGTCGGTGGATTTGTCCTTCTCGGCGACGATGTCCACGTGGCCTTGGAGGATGACGGGGGGGGCTTGTTCCCGGCCCTGCGTGCCGGGCACGTAGACGACGAGGTTGCCCACCGCGTCGCTCTGGTGCTTCAGTCCGCGGGCCTCGGCCCAGGAGCGGAGGTGCGCCATGGCGGCCTGCTCGTGGCCGGAGGGCCGCGGGATGCACCGCAGGGCGTTGAAATGTTTCCAGAGCAGGGACGGTTCGAGAGAGATGAGTGGGCTGGACATGGGAACTCCTTCAAGTTTCGAGGATTCTTACATGACGGCGCTGGGCGGCGGCGGTTCGTCGGGGGCGCCGGCTAACGTCAGCGGCCGGGCGATCATGTAGATCGCCAGGCCCGCCAGGACAAACGGCGCGATCCCGTTGGCCACCGTGCCGATATCAACTCCGGGAAAGGCCGTCGCGTTGGCAAGGAAAATGTAGCCGGCCACGACAAGGCCCATCAGCGCTTCGCCGGCAATCAATCCTGAAGCGACCAGGACCCCGGCGTTATCGGTCCGGGTGCGCTGCGCGGCGTTCAGCCTGCGACGCTCCGCGATCTTGTCGCACAACCAGCGGATGATGCCGCCGCAGAAGATGGCGAACGTCGTCTCTAGCGGCAGATACATGCCCACGGAAACGAGCATCGGGCTGCGGACTTTAAGCAGCACGAAGCCCAGGCCCATTAGGACGCCGACGATAATGAGCGGCCAAGGCGTATTGCCGCCGACGATGCCCGAGGCGAGCTGAGCCATCAGGCCCGCCTGCGGGGCGGAGAGGTCCTTGTCGCCGAAGCCGGTGCCGCCGGTCTGGATGTTTGCCTGTTGCAGAATGAGCAGGGGGAAGAACATCACGGATCCGGCAATGACGATGCCGAGGATGTCACCCCATTGCATTTTCGAGGGGGTGCCGCCCAGTAAATGGCCTACTTTTAGGTCTTGAAGCATCTCGCCGGCCACGGCACTGGAGACGCAAACGACGGCGGCCACGCCCAGGACGGCGGCTACTCCCGAGGGTCCGCTGACCCCGATGGCGACCATCAACAGGGCGGCGACGAGCAAGGTGCAGAGCGTCAGCCCGGAAATGGGATTGTTCGACGATCCGATTAAGCCGACCAAGTTGCCCGAGACGGCGGCGAAGAAGAAACCGGTGATGGCCATCACGACGGCGGCGACGGCGGCGGCGGCGACGTTCCCCGAGAACCAGAAGTAAACGGCAATCATCGCCAGGAACACGACGGCCAGCCCGCCGAAGACGACCTTCATGCTCATGTCGCGGTCCAACCGGCCGGTGGCCGCCGCGGCCGTGGCGCTGGCTTTAAGGTCTCTGACGGCGCGGGCCATGCCGCCGCTGAGATTCTTGCGCATCTTAAACAGGGTCGTTGCCGCTCCAACGAGCATTCCGCCCACGGCGATGGGCTTCACAATGGACACCCAGACGGCGGTTACCAGGTCGGCATCTTTCACCTCGGCCCCGCTGGCGGCAATCTGGGCGCTGATCTCCGGCCCCATAAAATATATCAAGAGCGGTATGAACAGGCCCCAGGCCAACAGTCCTCCGGCAAAGTTCATTGCGCCCAATTCGGGACCGATGATGAAGCCGACGCCGAGATAGGCCGGGCTGATGGCGGGCATCTGGAAGGTCGTGATTCCTCCGGTGTTCAGGGCGGCTGAGACCTTTCCGGGCATGAGGGTCGCTAGCTTCGCCTTGATGTCAAAACCGAGCACGCTCTTAGGGATGGGGATGGGGAACGCCTTGGACGCGGTGAACAACTTGGCCTCAGCCGCCAACTTCACGCCGGCGCCGATAAACATGGCCCAAACCAGATCCACCGCGGCGCCCAGCCCGCGCTGGCCGGCCTTGTGGATCTCGGCAGCCGCGGTCGATTCGGGAAAAGGGAGTTCGGGGTCTTCGACCATGATCCGGCGAAGCAGCGTGACGAAGAAGATGCCCAGGAATCCGCCGACGATCATCAGGGCGCTGGAGCGGGCCCAGGCGTCGAAGGTGTCGAACTGGCTCCAGCAACCGGCAATCAGGAACGCCGGTATCGTGAAGACGGCCCCGGCGGCGATCGACTCGCCGATCGAGCCGATGGTCCGGGCCATGTTTTCCTCAAGAATCGATCCCTTAAACAGCCGCAGGACCGCCATGCCGATGATGGCCGCTGGATACGTGGCGGCGATCGTCATGCCGGCCTTCAGCCCAAGGTACGCGTTGGCCGCTCCGAGAATCACGGTCATAATCAGTCCGAGGATGACGGCGCGGAGCGTCATTTCCGCCAGGCTCGTCTTCTCGGGGACGAAGGGCGTAAAGCGTTTCGGCTCGCTGCCCGGGGGAGTTTTGCCGCCGGTATTGGGGTCGGTGCTCATGGATAGCGCCTCGAGGATTGAAGTTTGCTGATATTCCGTTAATATGGTGGTTCAACCCGCGTCTGGCAACCCCTGCTCGGGGAAAAAACATGCCGGATTTTCGGATCAGCGGATCAATAATTCGCGGTAATTCACCTCTTGAGGATCAGGAAATGAGTGTCGTGTTCAATAGCCGGCGGCTAACAGCCGCCGCGGGTATTTTTCGCTGCTCGGCGGCTGTTAGCCGCCGGCTATCCGACATTTCTTTCCTGATCCTCAATAAACAGCAGAAATCCATCCCAGCACCATGATTGACCCGAAAAACAAATCCGCAAAGGAACCGCCGGCCTGGTACCGCTGGGCGGTTCTGGTCATTATCAGCCTGGCGATGGGCGGCAACTACTATGTCTACGACGCGATCTCGCCGCTGGCCCCCGTGCTCAAAGCACAACTCGGGTTCAGCGATAAGAATATCGGCATGCTCAACGCCATTTACAGCATCCCGAACATTTTCATGGTCCTGATCGGCGGATTAATCATCGATCGGATCGGCACCCGATGGGCCACGCTCCTGTTTGGCGGGCTCTGCACGGTGGGAGCGGGCCTGACCGCCGCGACTGATCTCTTCGGGGTGATGGCCGCCGGACGCTTGATCTTCGGCCTGGGGGCCGAGTCGTTGATCGTGGCCGTCACGGCCGCGTTGGCCAAGTGGTTCCGCGGCAAGGAACTTTCCTTCGCTTTCGGCATCAACCTGACGATTGCGCGGTTCGGTTCCTTCGCCGCCCTAAACTCGCCCACTTGGGCCGAGCCCGCCTACAAATACTGGCAGTGGCCGTTGCTCATCTCCGTGGGTGTGGGAACGCTCTGCGTCGTCGGACCCGCTATCTACGCGCTCATGGAGCGCGGCGCCGGGCGCCGCTTCCAATTGGGCGCCGAGGGCGCGACCGACAAGATCGTCTGGCGGGACCTCTTCAGTTTTGACCGTTCCTACTGGTACGTCGTGGCCCTCTGCGCGACTTTCTACTCCGTAATCTTTCCCTTTCAAACCTTCGCAGTCATCTTCTTCACCAACGTGCACGGTCATTCCCGTGAATTTGCCGGATTCCTGTCGAGTCTGCTGACCTTGTTCGCCATGGTCTGCACGCCGTTGTTCGGCCTGCTGGTGGACCGGGTGGGCCGTCGGGCGACGTTGATGTGCTTCGGCTCCCTGCTTCTGGTTCCGGTGTACCTGATCATGGCTTACACGCGGATACCGCCTCTGGTGCCCATGATCCTCATGGGCGTGGCTTTCTCGCTCATCCCCGCGGTCATGTGGCCGTCGGTGACCTACATCGTGGAGCCTGCCCGGCTCGGAACGGGGCTGGGGTTAATGACCATGGTCCAGAATGTTGGTTTGGCGGGCGTCAATCTCCTGATCGGCGGGGCCAACGTTTACTGGAAAGCAAGCGAATCAAACCCCGCAGGCTATCGCCCCGGGATGTGGATATACACCGCAATTGGGATTCTGGCCTTGCTTTTCGCCTGGTTGCTGCGGCGGGCCGAGACCGGGCCGAAGGCCCATGGGCTGGAGACGATCACGACGAAGTGATGAAGAATCTTTTTGGATCAACTGACTGAGTGTGCCCGCTACCTGATGGCACAAAGCTTGAAATAATAACCGATTGACTGGGAGAGGTTTAAGCTGCAAAGCAGCGTACCATGATAGCCCAGGGCGGAGCGCAGCGCAGCCCTGGGTAAGGGATCCACATCGAGCATCAAGCCCTGAAAGGGCGAGCTAACTTCGAGTATAATCTTAGCGCGCCCCTTCAGAGCTTCTAAGATCAGGAGCAATTCTCTTCCCCAGGGCTGCGCTTCGCTCCGCCCTGGGCTATCGTAGTTCGCCGCCTTGCGGCTTAATCCAATAATCCACAATAACTTGGATAACCCAAACTTTGCGTCATTACCTGCTACCTGATTTCCACCTCATACCACACCGTGTGGTGCTTGGGATCGAGGCGGAGGACTGCTTTGCCGCCGCGGGCGGAGATAGGGATCGATGCACGGCGGTTGCCGGATTCGTCCAGCGGATAAAATTTCACTTTCTCGGCGGCAACCGGCAGGCGGATTTCGGCGGGGACGCCCTCGCAGAGGACCGGCTTGTGGCCCCATCGATCTCCTAGAGTGACGAAGTTATCGGGCAGTTTTTTGAGCTTCCAATCCTGGTTCTGCTCCCAACCGGTGGCGGCGATCAGGATCCGGCCCGGCCGGCCGAAGCCGTCACCGTTACGGCAGACCAGCGAGACGGTGGCCCAATCGAGCCGGGTCGTGCCGATCTTCAATTCCACGTCGCCCAAGGAGAAGGTCCGCCCGCGGACGAAACCGGTAAAGAGCTTGGTCCGCGGCGTGTCGACGAGGAAATAGCCCGAGCTGGGCTGCGTGGCGTCCCAGCGGATCTGGCCGGTGTCGGAGACGGTGCTTCGCGGAGTTTTCCGCGACCACTGGTCGCGGCTTTCGAGATTGGATGATTTCGCGGTTATCTTCAAGGCGATGCCGTGTTGAAATGCAATCCACTCGGGCAGGCCGAGTTTGCCCGTCGAGAGCACCCAAGGGCTGAGGTTCTCGCGGAGGATTTTCATTTCGGTCTCGCGCGAATAGTCGGCGGTGATCGTCTTTTCGGCCGGCCGGACGTCGCCCCGGAGGAACATCGCGGCGCAGGCCGGCAGGTGGACCAGCTTGGCCGTGTCGCCGTTGATATTGAAGAACCCGTCGATCTTCGCCGGTTCATAATCGGCGCTGTGGCTGTAGGCAAAGCTGTACAGGGCGTTCCAACCCTGCAGTGAGCCCACCGCGGCCAACAGTGGAAAACCTTCGGCGGCGTAGGCGTTGGGGGCGGGATGGTTGTACTCGCTGACGGTGAACACCCGGCCGGCCACCCGCCGACCCGCCAGGCTGCTGAGCGTCTCGGCCAGCGAATTGACCAGCGCGACGTTCCGGATCCGCCAGTCCTTCAAGTCCCAGGGACGATGGGGAAAATATGGGTGCTGCCAGTAGGCGTGGGCGTCGAGGTAGTCCAAACCGGCCTGGACGCACACGGGACTCCAGCCGACCTGCGTCCCGCCGACCAGCGACTGGACGTGCAGTTCGTCCTTCAGGTACCGGTACATCCCCTGCCAGTAATCACGCTCGGTGTCCCAGAGGAATTGAATTAAATCGTTGCGGACCGCCGGGGACTTGGGCATCCGCTCTTTTGAAAGGACGGCCACGCTGCCGTCGTCCAACGTTTGCCCGGCCGGCAGTCCGGAACCCCAGGCCGCGCGGAGCTTTTGCGTCGTGCTGTATTTCTTCTTCAGCCAGGCGTTCCAGCACTTGCGGAACGTCCCGGCGTATGGCTCGGGCAGACCGTCGAGCGCGCCGCCGTTCCACTCGTGGAACAGGGCGTTCTCGTTGTTGATCTCGACAAAGGCGACGGCTGGCTCGTCGGTGTAGGCTCGTTTGGTGTAGGAATTGACGTGCGTCAGCAGGTCTCGGGCGTACTTTTTCTGGAGTTCGATCATCCGCGGCTCGAAATTGTCCAGCCCCTTGTCGAACGTCGGGCGGCGGTCGCGATCGGGAAATCCCTCGGCCGCATCGAGCCACCGCGAAACGTGGAGGTTCAAATTCGTGTAGACGCCGTGCCGCTTGAGCTGATAGACGAGGTAATCCAAGCGGTCGAGTTGCCGCGGATCGGGCGTGATTTTCTTGGTCGCGTTGCCCCAGATGTTGTACATGTCCATGTGGTGCATCCGCACGCAGTTGATGCCCAGTCGAGCCAGCCGGGCGGCGACCCGCTCGGCCTGTTCCTCTTCCGGAAAGCACGCGCCGAAGCAGAAATTCGTGGCCCAAAACCGCTGGCTCTCGGCCCGGCCGTCTTGCTTTACTACCAGCCGATCGCCGTCCGTTTTCACGAAACCATATTTTCCGGCCGGCCGGTGCAGCCAGCCGGAGAGGTTCGTGACGTTATGCGGCGCGTCGTAAGAGACCACAAACGGAAACAGCGGCTCCTCGGCCTGAGCCGGGAGGAGGAGGCTGAAGAATCCGACTACACTCAAGATGATCTTTTTCATGGCGGACCGTATTGAATTTCGCTCTGGTTCCCCAGTGCAGATATCGCTAGAATACAATCCCCCGCTCTGGCGTGGGAATGAAGGTCTACTGCCTTTGTATGCCTTCAATTACGCTCGGTCAAGGAGGAACGGCCATGGCCGCCGATGTTCACGGTGCAAGTCGGCAAGATACGGAAGGTCGGGAGGTGAAAAAGACCGCCAAGCAGCGGCGGCGGTGGCCGCGGCGGTTGGGAATCTTCATCGTGCTGCTGCTGGTGCTGATCTGGTTCCTGCCGGCCATTCTGGCCAAGACGCCGCTTTTGGATTGGCTCGTCAACCGTTTTGGGAATCTCCAGGGGACCGTTACGATCCGCTCGGCGTCGCTGGGTTGGTTCTCTACGCCCGAGGTGGCAGACGTGGAGATCCTCGACGCCCGGGGCCGGCCGGTGCTGGAAGTTTCCCGCGCGGCCGGCAACCGCACGCTGTGGGAACTGCTGCGAAACTTGCAGGACCTCGGCCAGTTTCGGGTGGAAAAGCCCAAGGTCCACGTGGCGATGGGGGCGGAGAAGACGAATATTGAGGAGGTCTTTGCCTACTACATCTCGGCGCCGCCTTCCGAGACGCCGACGGCCGTGCAGGTGGAAATTGCCGACGGCGAGATCGACATTGCCGACGAAGTTGCCAAACAAAATTGGAAGTTGGATCATCTGAATCTTTCGCTCGACGTGCCAGCGGAATCTACGGCGGCGAAGAAGATCAAACTGTCGGCCGACGTTGCCGATCCGCAGCGGCCGGGCAAGCTTGCGGTCGAGGGATCGCTGCCGGCGTCGTTTACGGAGCCGCCGGCGGAGACGGGGGCGCTGCTGGTCCAATGCGACAATTTCCCCCTGGCCGTGGCGCAGACGTTGATCCAGCGGTTTGTGCCGCAGACCCGGATTGCCGGGCGGCTTAGCAGCCACGTGCAATGCCGCTGGGGCGAGAAGCCGTCGCCGCAAACCATCAGCGTACAGGCCGAGGCCGCCGTCGAGGAATTTCTGTTCGGCACGCCGGTGATGAAGCAGGAGGCGATCCGGCTCGACCGGCTCAGTGCGTCGGGCCGGGCCGCCTGGTCGCCGGAAGGGCTTGCGGTGGAAAAGGTGGCGGTGGAGTCCGACGTGGCCCAGGCGGAGCTGAGCGGCCGATTCCGGATCCAGGGCAAAGAATCCGCTTTTTCTCTCGAAGCGCTGCTCCGCCAACCGCTCAGTTTCCACGGCCGGCTCGACCTGGCCCGGCTGGCCGCCTTGCTGCCCGGCACGCTGCAAATCCGCCAGGGGACGGAAATCACCTCGGGCGAGGTGCAGATTACCTATCAGAGCCGGCCCGCCGAGGCGGCCGTGTCCGGCACGATCTGGCACGGGGAACTCCGGACCGCTCGGCTGGCCGCCAAAAACGGCAACCAGGTGATCACCTGGGACCAGCCGATCTCCCTCAGCTTCGACGCCCACGACACGCTGCCGGGATCCATTGTGGTGGACCAACTGGATTGCCAATCGGAATTTCTCCAGATCCGCGGCTCGGGAACGCCGGAGAACCTCGCGGCGGACGCGAATTTCCAGTTGGAGCCGCTGGCCGCCCGGCTCGGGCAATTCGTCGACCTGAAGGATTATCAACTCGCGGGAACCGGCGAGGCGAAGCTGAACTGGAAGCGCGACGCCCAGCAGCAGTTCGAGGCCGGCGCCCGACTGCAACTCCACAATTTGCAAGTCACGCTGCCGGGCGGCCGGCCATGGCGTGAGGAGAACCTTTCGGCCGTGCTGGCGGCGAAGGGGCAAACCGATTTCACCGCGGCAACCCGGGTGGAGACCGGCTCGCTGGAGGTCCGCTCCGGCACGGATCGACTGACGGCAACCCTGACTCCGCCGAAGACCGAACCGGGCGGGGGCGACGCCTGGTCGATCCACGCCGAGCTGCAAGGCCCCTTGGAAAACTGGCAGGCCCGGACGGCGCCCTTCCTGCCGCTGGACGACTGGCGAATCGCCGGGCAGAGCAACATCGACGCCCAGGCGGTGCTTTCGAAGGACTCCGTCCGGATCGAGCGGCTGACGGCGGACGTCGCCTCGTTGCACGTCGTCTCATCGTCACTCGACCTGGAGGAGCCACAGGTGCGGTTGGCCGCCGCCGGCTCGTGGGACGCGGCGCAGCGCCGCCTGCAATTGACCACGTTGCAGCTTGCCACGACCGCCCTGGCGGCGGCGGGAGAAGGCATCGAGATGGCCCTGCCGGAGAACGGCCCGATCAAGCTCCAGGGTACGGTTAACTATCAGGGCGAACTGGCCCGGCTCCGCTTGTGGTTTATCGACCGCAGCCGGCCGCCGACCTGGAACCTGGGCGGTCACATGGTGGGTAGCCTCCGCTTTCAGCAATCGCCCGGCCTGATCCAGTGTGACACGACGGCCGACGTGACCAACCTGACCGTTAATGCCGCGGGAGACCGGTTCCAGGAGCCGAAGGCGAAACTGGTCGCCCAAGGCGCGTATGATACCAAGGGCGGCGTTCTGAATCTGCAGAAGATAGAATTGGCCTCCGCAACGGTCGCCGCCAACCTCGGCGGCCGGTTGACGGCCGGGGCCGGCGACGCGCCGATGGACGCCGACGTTAAGGGCCAGGTCACCTACAACCTGGACCGCGTCTGCGCGATGCTGCGGCCGTACCTGGGCCAGAACGTGAATCTCAGCGGCCAGGGGACCGGGCCCGTGGCCTGGCAAGGCCCGCTCTCGCTGGGTCAGGGAAAAGCCCACGCCGCCCTGGGGTGGCAATCGGCGTATCTCTACGGATTCACGCTCGGACCGGGAGAGGTCAAACCTTCGCTCGCGCAGGGTGTGGTGCAGATCGAGCCGCTGCAACTGGCCGTCGGCCAGGGCCGGCTGCTTCTCAACCCAAGGCTGCGGATGAATCCCGAGCCGCTGGAACTGACGCTGCCGGCCGGCCCGGTGGCGCAACAGGTTCAGGTCACGCCGGCCGTATGTGCCACGTTTTTAAAATACGTTGCCCCGGTGTTGGCGGAGTCGACTTCGGTGCAAGGCTCGTTCTCGTTGGAACTGGAGAAATGCCGCCTGCCGCTGGGCGACCTGAACCGCGGCGAGATGGTCGGCCGACTGACCGTGCACTCGATCGAAATCGGTCCCGGGCCGCTGATCCGCGAGTTGGCCACGCTGCTGGGCCGCGAGTCGCCCGCCCAACTCCGCCGGGAAGCGGTCATCCCCTTCCGTTTGGCCGACGGCCGGGTGTACCATGAGGGCATGGAATTGCTCTTCCCCAACGCGACGGTGCGGACCTCCGGATCGGTGGGCTTGGACCAGACGCTCGACCTGACGGTCGAGATGCCGGTGCCGTCCCAATGGCTGGCGAACAATCCGCTGGCGTCCTCGCTGCGGAACCAGACGATCCGGATCCCGATCGGCGGCACGCTCAAGCGGCCGGCGCTGGACCGCGGGCGGGTCAAAGAGCTGAGCCGCCAATTCATCCGCGACACCGCACGGAACGTGCTGGAAGAGGGTTTTAAAGGTCTGGATGAGTTATTGAAACCGAAGAAGAAATAATCCCCATGCGACTCGTACTGCTCGGCACCAGCGGCTACCATCCCAGCGAAAAGCGGCACACCGCCTGCCTGGCAATTCCGGAGTGCGGCGTGGCGCTCGACGCCGGCACGGGCATGTTCCGCCTGGGGCGCTACCTGGCCACCGACGAACTGGACCTGTTTCTGACTCACGCCCACCTCGATCACGTCGTCGGATTGACGTATTTTTTCAGCGTCCTGTACGAACACCCGCTGCGGCGGATCACCGTCCACGGCGAGGAGGCGAAACTGGCGGCGATCCAGGAGCACCTGCTGGCCGAGGCCCTCTTCCCCGGCCGGCCGCCGCTGGAATTCCGCCCCCTGCCCCGGGAAGTCGGCCTGCCGCAGGGCGGTAAGCTGACGAGCTTTCCCGTCAGCCACGTCGGCGGGGCGCTGGGTTTCCGGCTGGATTGGCCCGGCCACAGCGTCGCCTACGTCACCGACACCACCGCCGCGCCGGACGCGGCGTACCTGGAGGAGATCCGCGGCGCCCAACTGCTGATCCACGAATGCTATTATCCCGACTCCGCCGCGGAGTTCGCCGAGCGGTTCGGCCACAGCACCACCTCCGCCGTGGCCGATCTCGCCCGCCGCGCCGAAGTCGGCCGGGTGTTGCTGACGCACATCCACCCCCTGGCCCCCGACGGCGAAAATCTCGACCTGCCCGCCGCGCGAAAAATCTTTTCGCCGCTGGAGTTGGCCGAGGATCTGATGGAAGTGGAATTCTGATTAGTTTCTGTTGCGGAAAGTAGGGTGGGACAAGCGCAGCGCAGTCCCACCAGGCATTCTTCGCGGTTTTTGGTGGGACTCACTCCGTTCGTCCCACCCTACGAAGACTCTCCACGACAGCAATTGACTAGATTTCCGGCTGCCGTGTGTGCCAGTCGGTGGCCTGTTGGAACATGGCGGCGCCGCGGAGGAGCCGATCTTCTTCAAAAGGCGGGGCCTGGAGGTGCAGGCCGATCGGGAGACCCGTCGAGGAGAGGCCGCAGGGGATCGACATGCCGGCGATGCCCGCCAGGTTCGTGCTGACGGTGTAGAGATCGTAGAGATACATTTCCAGCGGGTTGCCGATCTTCTCGCCGATCTTGTAGGCCGGCGAAGGCGTGACCGGGCCGACGATCAGGTCCACCTCCTTGAACGCCTCGTCGAAATCCCGGCGGATCAATCGCCGCACTTGGAGCGCCTTCTTGTAATAGGCGTCGTAATAGCCGGCGCTCAGCGCGTAGGTGCCCAACATGATCCGCCGCTTGACCTCCGGGCCGAATCCTTCGGCGCGGCTGCGGCGGTACATGCGGATCAGGGCGTTGTCCAGATCGTCCAGGGCCTTTTGATCGCCCCGCTGATGCAGATCCTTCCGCTGGGCCTCCAGTTCGGCAACCATGGCTTTCTCGTCGGTGCGGTGGCCGAAGTGGACGCCGTCGTAGCGGGCGAGGTTGCTGGAGGCCTCGCAGGGGGCGATGATGTAGTACGTCGCCACGGCGTACTTGCCGTGCGGCAGCGAGAGTTCCTTGACCGTCGCCCCTTGGGACTGATAGCCCCGGATCGCCTCGCGGACCGCCTTCTCCACCTCGGCGTCCAGCCCCTCGCCGAAATGCTCGCGGACCCAGCCGATCCGCAGGTTCTTTAGCGGTTCCGTAACGGTCCGGGAATAATCCGGCACGGGCCGATCGACGGAAGTGGAATCTTTCGGATCGTGCCCGGCGAGGACTTCCAAGAGGAGGGCGCAGTCTTCGGCCGAGCCGGCCAGCGGGCCGATCTGGTCGAGGCTGCTGGCGAAGGCCACCAGTCCGTAGCGGCTCACACGGCCGTAGGTCGGCTTCAGCCCGCTGACGCCGCAAAGGGCCGCCGGGCAGCGGATCGAGCCGCCGGTGTCGCTGCCCACCGACAGCGGCGCCATCCGGGCGGCCACGCAGGCGGCCGCCCCGCCGCTCGATCCGCCGGGGATCCGCGTCGTGTCCCAGGGGTTCCGCGTGGGGAAGAACGCCGAGTTCTCGTTCGAGCCGCCCATGGCGAACTCGTCCATGTTCGTCCGGCCGATCAGCACGGCGTCGGCCGCCTTCAGCCGCTGGACGACCGTGGCGTCGTACGGCGGGCGGAAGTTCTCCAGCATCCGCGAGGCGCAGGTCGTCGGCTCGCCCGTCGTGCAGAGCAGGTCCTTGACCGCCACGGGCAGACCCGCCAGACGCCCCAACGGTTTGTCCGACTTCCGCCTTGCATCAATCTCCTCGGCCCGGGCCAACGCTGCCGACGGATCGACCCGGAGGAACGCCCGAACCTTGCCGTCCACCGCGTCGATCCGCGCGAGGTACGCCCGGGTCAACTCGGCCGAAGTCGCCTGGCCGGCGTTTAAGAGTCCCAGCAGTTCGGCGGCCGATTGGTGGATGAGGGTGGTCATCATTTTTTCGTTGGTCGTTTGTCGTTGGTCGTCGGTCGTTTGAATCACTCGACTAACGACCGACGACCAACGACAAACGATGTTACTACACTTCGCCCAATACCGCGGGGACGAGGTAGCACTCGGCGTCGCGGTGGGGGGCGTTGGCCAAGGCGGCTTCGCGGTCCAGGCCGGGCTGCACGCCGTCGGGACGGAAGACGTTGGAGACCTCGACCGCGTGGGCCATCGGCTCCACTCCCGTCGTGTCCACTTCACCCAGCAACGCCATGTACTCCAAGATCGCCCCCAATTGCTCCGTCATCCAGCCGAGTTCCTCTTCAGTCAGCAGCAACCGGGCCAAGAGAGAAACCTTCTCGACTTCAGCGCGGGTAAGGGACATGGGAGAATAGGCTGATGTAGGAGGCGGCTCCTGCCGCCGATGGAATGGAGAAAATACGGTCGGCGGCAGGAGCCGCCTCCTACAAATTATTTCTTCGCCGCGCCCGGGGCCAGCTTGAAGGGCTTTCGCCGGATGGTCTTCGTGATGGCGCCGCTGCGGATGCACCGGGTGCAGACCTGCACGGTCTTCCGCGTGCCGTCGGGCAGGCTGACGTGGACCCGCTGCAGGTTCGGCTTGAACTTCCGCCGGGAGATCCCGGTGACCTTCGTCCCCACCCCACCCAGGTACTTCGCCTTCCCGCGATGCGTCACGGAGTTTCCCAATTGCGGCTTCTTTCCACAAACTTGACACTGCTTGGCCATTTTATAAACTCCCCGGGAGAGTGGTTTTTAGCATGATCGAAACCCTTTAATATACTCGGCTTAGGACGCAATGCAAGAGAAGGCAAGAAGACATGGAAGATGGCGCTAGTCCGTCAATATCCATCAGAGGTCCCACGCGATTGCCGTTTTACGTCGCAACAAGTTGCCACAAAGGAAGTTGCGCCCGCAGGCCTCCTTGTTTGCTTTTACACGATTCCCATGCTTACTCACCTATCATGGGGACATGGCCAGTATCCCCGCCTTTCCTTGTGATGGCGAAGAAGTAGAGGGCGTAATCGATGTCTGTGTCCAGGCTGTGGACGGAGCCGTCGGCGAAGAGGTGATTCACGACGCCCGGATGGCCCGAGGACGGCCCGTACCTCGGCGTCCGTCCGACGCTGGCCGGATAGGTCCCCGCATCTTTTCCGCCGGGCCGAAAATCATAGCCCAAAAAAGTCCGCAAGGCTTTGACTTCCGGCGAAGCGTACTCGCTATATTTTCCATTATATCCCTGCGGCGCCCAGAAACTTCGTTCCGGAGGTTTTTCCATCGGGGCCTCGGGCATCCCGACCAAGGTTGCATCGGCCCCCGCCAGCCAAACGCTGTGCAGGTCGTCGATGGTTTCGACCATTAAAATGGTGCTTGTGAGTCCGTCGATCTGCAATTCACTGATTGGAACTCCCTTGCCCGGGAAGAAGGCGCCGTCAGGGTGCATTTCCTTCTTGCCATAAGGCGGCGGTTCGTCCGTGTCAAGGCACTGCTGCAGGCTCTCGGCCGTGGTGGCGCCCATTGCCTTGTAATTGGTAAAGAATTCCTTTCGGCCGGAGTTGGTTTCGGAAAACAGCCGGTTCGGATTCGATGGGCAAGTTGCCGTCAATATCAATGTTTCTTTCTCTCTTAACACCGCCGGATCAGTGGATGTCAACGGATCCTGCACCTGCTTCAGGGGCAGCGGATAGAGGGGAGAATATTCCAATTGAGGGAAGATGTGAGCGATAAAACTCCAGCCACTCACCGTTTTCTGCTCGCCATTGTCGACGATTTGCGAGGAGGGTGGAAATTGGTTCCCGTGAAGAGTAACGTAGGTATGAATAGCAATGCCGAACTGCTTTAAGTTATTCATACATTGCGTCCGCCGCGACGATTCCCGGGCATGTTGGAGGGCCGGGATTATTAGCCCTCCCAGCACAAACGCGACGACGGTCATCAGGACCAGGAGGTCCTTGATGGTAAATTGGAAGCGTTTCATGGCGGCGTACCCCTGGAGGAGTTTTTCGACGATCCGCGGTGAGGGACCATTTCATTTATACCACGAATTCGGAAATGAATGTCGTAAAAGACCGCCAAAACGCCGGCCGCAAGCGGCCGGGCTAAACGGTTTTCATCGGATAACGATCTATTTCGCGGAGACCAACACCGGCCCGTCGGCCCGGGCGCCGGACTACGGAGAAGAAATTTGAGGAAACCGCTACCTTTCCCCCTGTTTTGGTATGGAATGGATGTCCGTATGTCGGTATGAGAGGGCGTTTTGGATTGGTGCCATTATTGAATTGCTGATCGTTCGCAATTGCGTAGATTGCTTTTCCAAAATACCCATCCTGCCCGCTTCGCCAAGAATGTCCTCTGATACTCCAGTCATTTCGACGCCACGGCCTCCGGGCGTGATCGAGCGATCGGCCAATTGGTTTGCCGATTTGGGAGAGATCGTTATTGATTGGTTCTCGGGCTTGGGGAGCCTGTCGGTTTTTTCGTTCCGGACATTCGGTTGGCTTTTTTCCCGGCTGCCGCGGCGCGAGACGCTGCTGCCGTGTTTTTACGAGATCGGCGTGCGGAGCATGCCGGTGGTGGCGCTAACGGGGACGTTCATCGGCATGGTGCTGGTGGTGCAGACCTTCGTGCAGTTCCGGCTGATGAACATGGAGAGCCGCCTGGGAGTGGTAATCAACCTGTCACTGGTCCGCGAGTTGGGGCCGGTGCTGGCGGCCACGATGCTGGCCGGCCGGGTGGGCAGCTCGATTGCCGCCGAACTGGGGACGATGCGAGTCACCGAGCAGATCGACGCCCTGACGAGCATGGGCACCAATCCGATTTATTACCTGGTGGTTCCCCGGTTTCTGGCCTGCCTGCTGTTGATCCCCGCCCTGACGATCATGGCCGACTTCATGGGCGTAATCGGGGCGTACGTCTACGCCGTGGTGTTTTACCAGATCGACTCGCACCACTACCTGATCAATTCCCAGCGTTTCGTGGGCTACTTCGACGTATTCGCCGGCTTGTTCAAGAGCCTGTTTTTCGGGGCGGCCATTGCGCTGATTTCCTGCCACCGCGGTTTCCATTGCGATCCCGGCGCGGAGGGCGTCGGCCGGGCCGCCACCAACGCCTTCGTGCTGTCGTTCGTGGTCATCATGTTTTTGAACCTGATCCTGGGCATCTTCCTGGACGGAGTCTATTACAGCTTCTGGCCGGAGGTGCCGAAGATTACGAGTTGACGTCGCATGGTCGCCCCTGTTGCAAACGCCGAAACGCCGCCGCTGGTCCGGCTCGACGGACTGCACGTCGCCTTCGGGCGGCATGTGGTGCTCCGCGACCTGAACCTCGACATCCATCGCGGCCGGACCGTGGCGATCATCGGCGAGAGCGGTTGCGGAAAGACCGTGCTGCTCAAAGCGATCATCGGGCTGCTGCGGCCCAGCCGCGGGGCGGTGTATTTCGACGGGAACAATTTGGCGCAGCTTACGGAGAAGGAGTTGACCTGGCAGCGGATCCGGTTCGGATTCCTGTTCCAGCAGGCGGCCCTGTTCGACAGCATGACGGTGGCCCAGAACATCTCCTTCCCCCTGCGGCAACACACCGTAAAAAGGCCCGACGAAATCCGGCGGATCGTGCTGGCCCGAATCGCGGAAGTCGGCCTGCCGGAAGACGTTTTGGCGAAAAAGCCGGCGGAGCTGTCCGGCGGGATGCGGAAACGCGTCGGGCTGGCCCGGGCCTTGGCCCTGGAGCCGGAGATCATCCTCTACGACGAGCCGACCACCGGGTTGGACCCGATCATGGGCGACGTGATCAACGAACTGATGCTCAGCACGCGGCGGCACCACGCGGTGACCAGCGTGGTGGTTACGCACGACATGCGGACGGCGCGGAAGGTGGCCGACCGCGTGGTGATGCTCTACCCGCTGAGCCGGCTGGAGGCCGACGAGCCGCAGATCCTCTACGACGGACCGCCGGAGGCGATCGACCGCTGCCCGGACAGCCGGGTCACGCAGTTCGTCCGCGGCGAGGCCGGCGAGCGGCTCATGGAAATGCGGCGGCGGGGGATGGTAGTCGAGTAAAAGGAATACCGATATGAACGAGCGCTCCATGCAAATCTGGGTGGGCCTGATGATGTTCGTCACGCTGATCGCCTTGTGCGTGCTGGCGTGGATGTTCGGCACGCTGCCGACGTGGATCGGCGGGGGAGAGTACACGATCTACGTCACCTTCGAGCAGGCGCCGGGCGTGAGCGTGGGAACGCCCGTCCGCAAGAGCGGGATCCTGATCGGTCGGGTCACCGACGTGCGGTTCGCCCCGGACGGGAGCAGCATCGTAGTCACCGCGGAGATCAAAAACAAGTGGCGGATCTTCCGCAACGAGGTCTGCCGCGTGCAGACCAGCCTGCTGGGCGACGCCGTGCTGGAATTCCTCCGCTCCACCTCCGGCGAGCCGCCCGGCGAACCGATCCGCAACGGGGCGCACCTTTCCGGCATCTTTATCCCCGATCCGAATCAACTGGTGGCCAACATCCAGAGCGATTTCAAAAATACCATCGCCTCCGTGAGCCAAACCAGCAGCGGCCTGCGGACCGCCAGCGAGGACCTCTCCGTTACGCTGAAAAAACTGAGCCTCATCCTCGACGACAATCGGGAGGGGATCCGCAAGGCGATCGAGCAGACCAACACCCTGCTGGGCGACACGCGGGAGATCGTCGGCGACGAAGCGACCCGCCGGCAGCTCCGCGAATCGATCCGCCAACTGCCGGAGATGATTCAAGACACGCACGAGACCATCCGGCTGCTGAACGAGACGGTGGCCCGGGTGGACAAGAACCTGAAAAACATCGAGGGCTTTACCGAGCCGCTGGGCGAGCACGGCCAGGTGCTGATCGCCAATCTCGACCGGGGCACCGCCCGGCTGGATCAACTGGTCAACGAGATGCTCCGCTTCTCCCGCTCGCTGAACTCCTCGGAAGGGACCGTCGGGCAGTTGATCCACAATCCGGAACTCTACCAGCGGATGACCCGCGCCGCCCGGAACCTGGACGAAATTTCCCGCCAACTCCGCCCCATCCTCAACGATGCCCGGGTCTTCAGCGACAAGATCGCCCGGCATCCCGAACTGCTCGGCGTCCGCGGGGCGGTGAAGGGAAGCGTGGGAGTGAAATGAACCGCGTTTTTCACGCGGGCAGCGGATAGCCCCGATAGCTCGGCTATCGGGGCGGCAAAGCCGCAAGAGGCCTCCGAACTCCCTCTTGTGCCTTCGGCACCCCGATAGCCGAGCTATCGGGGCCACCCCCATTTTTCACGCCTGCTGCCGCAGGTCCCACTGCTTTTGCATGGCCTGGGCCATCGCCCGCTCGGCTTCCTGGAGCAGCGCGGCGCGCTGGCAGGTGATGCTGAGGGCCATGTAGCTGAACGGATCGTCGGGCTCCAGGTCGCAGACCTTGCGGGCGTGCTCCACGGCCTCGTCGTGCCGGTCCAGCTTGCCGCAAAATACGCTCAGCGCGGCATGGGCCAGGCCGTAGTCGGGAGATTCCACCAGCAGGGCCTCCAATTTCCCGACCGCCTCTTCCAACTTGCCGGCTTGCTGGAGTGCGATCGCTTCGTCGTAGAGTTGGTCGGCCGGGGACATAAATGACTCCTGAAAAGGGATTCGAGGCTCGGGATAGACACCGACCTCTCAATGTAACGGGTACCGTTCCAATAAACCAGTGGCATGGGTTATACCCCACTGGGGTGTGGCATAACGTGAGAAATTAGTAAGACTGGGAAATCCGTTTTGACCCGTGAATTCTATCAAAACGGTATGGCAGGAAAAACCGATAGGATTGGTAGACCTACGACCGGGTTCACTATCAATTCCAAAAAGGTTCTACAACGTGAATATCCATCCGCTTGCCCTCGTCAGTCCGGAAGCAGAAATCGATCCGTCAGTACAGATCGGTCCGTTTTGTGTGGTGGAATCCGGAGTGAAAATCGGGCCGGATTGCATTCTCGAAAATCGCGTGGTGGTCAAAGCGGGGACCATTTTGGGAGCAAGGAATCATATCTTCGAGGGGACGGTGCTGGGCGGCCTGCCGCAACACGTTCGAGTTCCTGAGCGGCGGGGAGGATTAGTTATCGGATCGGGCAACGTGATCCGCGAAAACGCAACCGTCCACCGTGCGCTGGAGGAGCCTCACGCCACGGTCCTCGGCGATGACTGCATGTTGATGGTCAACACCCACGTGGCCCACGATTGCCGGCTGGGCAACCAGGTCATCTTGACCAACAACGCGATGTTGGCCGGGCACGTGACGGTGGCCGACCGGGCGTATCTGTCCGGGGCGGTGGGGGTTCATCAGTTCTGCCGGATCGGCACGTTGGCGATGGTGGGCGGGCAGGCGCACATCAATCAAGACGTGCCGCCCTACGTGACCGTCGACGGCGTAAGCAGCTTGGTGGTGGGGCTGAACGCGGTGGGCCTGCGGCGCTGCGGTCTCGATCCCGCCAAGGTGCAGCAGCTCAAGGCCGCCTATCGGGTCATCTACCGCAGCGGCCTGATGTGGAAAGAGATTCTGGAGATCCTTCGCACCGAATTCGGCTTCGGGCCGGTCGCCGCGTTTTACGAATTCCTTTCGACCACCAAGCGCGGCATCATCTCCGAACGCCGCATGCCGCCGAATGCCACTCTGAAAATCAAGCCCCGCGAGGAGGAAGAAAAGTCCCAAAAGACCCTCCCCTTCCGCCAGGCCCGAGCCGCCGGTTGATACTCACCGTTTCGGCCGGTGGAATGCCGCTGCCAGCGGACGCGGAGGTTGACGCGATCGTTGCCGTTTTCTAGCACGACCGCGACCCCTGGCCACGGCTTTCCCAGAGGCCCTCTTGCGTTGTCGTCATTGATCAAGTATACTTTTTATGGATTGAGATTGAGTCTCAATCTTAACTCAAACCTCCCCCGATCGGGGGCTGGTCCTGATTGCCGTTTTTTATCGCTCCGCCTAGTGAATACAAACTCCGTTCCCCTACAGCATCTGGCGGCCGGTCAAGCCGGCTGCATCTGTCGGCTGCTCGGTCAGCCCGACGTCCTCCACCGGTTGGAGGAGTTCGGGCTGCGGCCGGGTACGCGGATCGAAATGTTCCGGCCCGGCAATCCCTGCATCGTTCGGCTGGGAGGGTGCAAGGTCTGTCTCCGCGCCGACGACCTGTTGCATATTCTCGTGGAGCCGATCGACGGCGCCGCGCCCGGACAGGGATGCTGCCGCCGGCGCCGCTGGAGGGGCGGAACGGGATGATAGTTGTCATAATGCATGCGGAATGATGAATGATTTCATTTTTTGACGGTCCGTTCAATTTGAAATTTTCAATTTGAAATTTGCAATGGATATTTCGTGCGAAGCCGCAAGCCGCTTGACATCAATCACTATTTACCGACTACTGCACACCTTTTCGCAATGCCCGCCGCCGCCAAATCGGTCTTGACCGTCGCCCTGATCGGCAATCCGAACACCGGCAAGTCGACGCTCTTCAGTGCGCTGGCGGGGATGTCGCAGCACGTGGCCAACTATCCCGGCGCCACGGTCGAGAAGAAGACGGGCCGCATGACCTGCGCCGGGCAGCGGTACGAATTGATCGACTTGCCGGGTTTATACAGTTTGTCGCCGCGGTCGCGGGACGAGATGGTGGCGGTGGACGTGCTGTTGGGTCAACAAAAAGGCGCCAATCCCGTCGACGCGGTGATCTGCATCGTCGACGCCGTCAACCTGCTGAGGAACCTTTACCTGGTCAGCCAGGTGCGGGAACTGGGGCTGCCGACGGTCGTGGCGGTGAACATGCTCGACGTGGCGGCCGCCCGGTCGATCGCGCTCGATTTGCCGCGGCTGGAGCGGCAACTGGGCGTCCCGGTGGTCGGCGTCCAGGCGCATCGCCGCGTGGGAATCGCCGAACTCAAGGCGGCCCTGGCCCGGGCCGTAAAAGACCCTGCTCCCGGCGAAGAGACGCTCTTTCCCCCGGTGTTCGAGGACGAAGTCGCCCGACTCCAAGGAACGTTTTCGAGAACTGCCGGCGCAGGACCGATGCCGGCGTTTCTGGCCCGGCGTCTGTTGCTGGATACCAGCGGTTACCTGGCAGGGCGACTCCGCCCGAGCGTTGATGGCAGCGGTTTGGGTGCCACGGTTGGCTCATCCTACCATGCCGGCTGCACTGCCGGACCAGTCGGCAGTGGCACTCCGGCGCTTTCCACCGCCCTGCAGGAGGCCCGGGAGCGTTTACGGGCCGCCTGTTGTCCGATTCCGGCCGTCGAGCCGGCGGTCCGCTACGCCTGGGCGGAGCGGATGCTGACGGGCGCGCTCAGCGAGCCGGATCGTCGTCGGCCGACCGTCACCGACCGCATCGACCATTCTTTAACGCATTGGTTTTGGGGATTATTGTTTTTTGCCGCGGTGATGCTGATCGTCTTCCAGTCGGTGTTCACCTGGGCACGGCCGGCGATGGAGGCCATCGAGGGCGCCGAGACGGCGTTGGGCGGTTGGCTGCAAAACCACCTGGCCGAGGGCGCTCTGCGGAGCCTGCTGGTCGGCGGGGTGCTCAGCGGCGTGGGCAGCGTCCTGCAGTTCCTGCCGCAGATCCTGATCTTGTTTTTCTTCCTCGGCATCCTGGAAGATTGCGGCTACCTGGCCCGGGCGGCCTTCCTGATGGACAAGTTTATGGCCCGAATCGGACTGAGCGGAAAGTCGTTCATCCCCATGCTTTCCTGCTTCGCCTGCACGGTACCGGGGATCATGGCGGCCCGGGTGATCGAGAACGAACGGGACCGGCTGACGACGATCCTCGTTGCTCCGCTTCTGACCTGCTCCGCCCGGCTGCCGGTCTACACCCTGCTGATCGCCGCGTTCATTCCCGATCGAACTTATTGCGGCGGCCTGCTGAACCTGCAAGGCCTGACCCTGGCCGGTCTGTACCTGCTGGGGATTATTGTCGCGGTGACGGCGGCCCTGGTGCTGAAAAAGACGCTGCTTCGCGGCCAGTCGCCCCCCTTCGTGCTGGAGCTGCCCAGCTACAAATGGCCTTCGCTGCGGACGGTCGTCCAGCGGGTGCTCGGGCGGGGATGGATTTTCCTCCACACCGCCGGGACGCTGATTCTGGCGGTTTCGATCCTGGTTTGGGCGGGTCTGTATTATCCCCACCACTCCGACGCGGTTGCCCCCCTGATCCAGGAGCGTCAGCAGCTTCAGCAGCAGGTGAAACAGCTCGCCGGGAACGATTCCGCCCGATCGAACGCCGAAGTCCGGCTCCGGGAGATCGCCCGGGAAATCGACGGCGTCCATCAGCGTCACAGCATTTTAGGAAGGCTGGGGCACTTCCTCGAGCCGGCCGTCCGGCCGCTGGGCTGGGACTGGCGGATCGGCTGCGCGGTGATCGCCTCGCTGCCGGCCCGGGAGGTAGTCGTGGCCACGATGGGCGTAATGTACAACGCCGGCGAGGACGAGGACAACCGGGCCTTGAAAGAACGGCTCCGCGACGTCACGTGGGAAGGCAGCGGGAAGCCGGTCTTCAGCATTCCCACGGCCCTGTCGATCATGGTCTTTTTCGCGCTCTGCGCCCAATGCGGCGCCACGCTGGCGGTCATGCGGCGCGAGACCAACAGTTGGCGCTGGCCCGCCTTCACCTTCGCCTACATGACGGTCCTGGCGTACCTCGGCGCCCTGGCGACCTATCAGGTGGGGACGTGGCTGGGGGGATAAAGTTGGGAGTTAAGGTATTCCGTTTAGCGGCCGCCGGTACGGCGGCCAAGTTTTGTGGTTGAACCAGGCCGCCGTGCCGGCGGCCGCTAAACAGGTGCGATATGGAAATTTGTTCCTGGCAAGAGATCCTATCCCTTCTGCTGGTGGCCGCGGCCGCGGTGTACGTGGTATGCCGTGTGTTTCGCCTCGGACCGCTACGGCGTCTTTCGGCTTGCAGACAATGCCACTGCTACAATTCGGAAAAAAAGCAAAATCTCATCAAGCTCGACCCACCGCCGCAGCCGTGATTTCTACTGCCACACCCACGGCTGGAAGAACGACGGAGATTCTGGTAAGTTGCATCTTGGATTAAATGGTGTGGTTCAGATAAGATGATGCTGCCGAGTCTCGAAGGGACTGAGGCCCCTTGCTAAGCCGCAAGCGGCTTGACTGTCCCGGGAGCCGTGATGCCGCAGAACCTTCGTGAATCTTACGACGTAATCGTGATCGGCGCCGGGCTGGCCGGAATGACCGCCGCCAACACGTTGGCCCGGGCGGGCCGCTCGGTGCTGCTGGTCGAACAGCATTCCAAGCCGGGGGGCCTGGCCACGTGGTTCCGGCGGCCGGGGGGGCACGTCTTCGACGTCTCGCTGCACGGGTTTCCCGTGGGGATGATCAAAAGCTGCCGCCGTTATTGGACCGCGGAGATCGCCGCGTCGATCGTGCAATTGAAGCATATCCGCTTCGACAATCCGCAGTTCACGCTGGAGACGACCTTCGACCGCGAGGATTTTACGCGGTTGCTCGTACAGCGGTTTGGGATTCCGCCCGAGACGGTGCAGGCCTTTTTCGACGCCGCCCGGACGATGAACCAGTTCGACGATCCGGCGTTTTCGGCCGGGCAATTGTTCGAAAAATTCTTTCCCGGCCGGAGCGACGTCGTCCGGCTGCTGATGGAGCCGATCACCTATGCCAACGGCTCGACGCTGGAGGATCCGGCGCTCAGTTACGGCATCGTGTTTTCCAACTTCATGTCCAAGGGGGTGTACACCTTCCAGGGCGGCAGCGACCGGCTGATCCGATTGATGCAGGAGGAGATGCAGCGCAACGGCGTGGACGTGCTCGTCAGCCGAGCGGCGGAAAAGATCACGGTCGAGAACCGGCGGGTGGCCGGCGTGACCGTCGCCGGGCGGACGATCCCCTGCCGGGCGGTCGTCTCCAACGCCAACCTGCTGGGGACGATTTTCCAACTCGTCGGCGAAGGACATTTTGACGCGGATTTTGCGGAGCAGGCCCGCGCGGTGCGGCTGAACAATTCCAGCACCCAGGTCTACCTGGGGCTGAAGCCCGGCGTCCGGCTGGACGAATCGGTCTGCGGCGACCTGCTGTTCTGCTCGACGGCGCCGGCGTTCCGCACCGACTGGCTGCTAAGCCGGGAAGCCACCAGCCGCACGTTTTCGTTTTACTACCCGAAGACCCGGCCCGGGCACGACCGCTGCTGCGTGGTGGCCAGCGCCAACGCCCGCTACGAGGATTGGTCCGACCTGCCGCCCGAGGAATACGCCGCACGAAAAGGCGTGCTCGTCGAAAACGCGCTGGCCGCCCTGGAGAAATACCTGCCGGAGATCCGCGGGCAGGTCGATCACGCCGAGGCGTCCACGCCGCGGACCTTCAAGCGGTACACCCTGCATTGGCACGGCGCCAGTTTCGGCACGAAGTTCGAGGGCCTGGCCGTCTCCCGGGCGATACCCGAGCAGATCGCCGGACTGTACCACGCCGGCAGCGTGGGAATCATCATGTCCGGCTGGCTGGGGGCGGTCAATTACGGCGTGATCGCGGCCAACGACGTGGACGCGTTCCTTATGAAATAACGCGCCCGTGAAAGGATTGGTTGCCCATGATGACCCCCGACGAAATCCTTGCCGCCATTCCGCACCGCCCGCCGTTCTTGTTGGTGGATGAAGTGCTGGAACGCACGGAGACGCGGATCGTCGGCCGGAAGACGTTTACCGGCGAAGAGGACTTTTTCGCGGGACACTATCCCGGCGCTCCGCTGGTGCCCGGCGTGCTGTTGTGCGAGGCGGCGATGCAGTGCGGGGCGATCCTGTTATCGGCTTCTTTTTCCGGCGAAAAGGCCAAGGTGCCGGTGGTCACCCGGATGAACGACGTCCGGTTCAAACGGATGGTCCGGCCCGGCGAAGCCCTGCGGCTGGAGGTGGAACTGGTCGAGCGGCTGGGCGGGGCGTTTTTTCTCTCGGCCCAGGCGACCGTCGAGGGCCAATTGGCCGTCCGCTTCAATTTCGCCTGCATGGCGGCGGAGAAATAGAGCATCCGTCCTTTTTTGTAGGAGCTCCCGCCGCCGATTGCGAATCTATCTCCCCTTTCTATCGGCGGCGGGAGCCGCCTCCTACATAAGGAAATACGTGCTAGAATTTCTATGGAAAGATCTTTGCCATGGAACAGACGTTTCAGCAACTGGGCGTGGCCTTGCTCCTCGGGCTGCTGGTCGGGTTAGAGCGGGAGCATTCGGCCGGCGGGATCGCCGGGATGCGAACGTTCCCCTTGATTACGGTCCTGGGGACGCTCTGCGCCCTGCTGGCCAAGGCGTTCGGCGGGTGGATCCTGGGGGCCGGCATGTTGGGCGTGGTGGCCGTCCTGGGCCTGGGATATCTGCGGCGGCTTCAGGAAGAGAAGCGGCAGCACTTGGGGATCACCACCGAGGCGGCCATGCTGGTGATGTACGCCGTCGGCGCCCTGGTGGTGGTCTACGGCAAGCTGCTGGCGGTGACGGTCGGCGGCGGCGTGGCGGTCCTCTTGCAGTTCAAGCCCGAGCTGCACGGCTTCGCAAAAAGACTGGGCGACAGCGATCTCCGGGCGATCATGCGGTTCGTGATCCTCAGTTGCATCATTCTGCCGCTGCTGCCGGATCAGAATTACGGTTTCTCGCGTTGGGGCCTGCCGCCGGAACTGGACGTTTTCAATCCCCGCTGGACCTGGCTGATGGTCGTGTTGATCGTGGGGATGAGCCTGGGAGGATACATCGTCTACAAGTTCTTCGGCCGCAACGCCGGCGTGTTGTTGGGCGGAGTGCTCGGCGGGGCGATCTCCAGCACGGCCGCCACGGTCAGCTACGCCCGGCAGGCGAAGACCGCGGCGCTGGACGGCCGCTCGGCGGCGACGGTGATCATGATCGCCTCGGCCGTTTCGCTGGTCCGGGTGACGGCGGCCATCACGGTGGTCGCGCCGGAGTTTTCCCGCTCGGCGGCGCTGCCGCTGATGCTGCTTATGGGAGCGACGCTGTTGCCGGCGGCCGCCGTCTGGTTCCGGGACCGCGGACGGTCGGCGCCGATGCCCGACCAGGAGAATCCCACCCAATTGAAATCGGCCCTGGTCTTCGGCCTGCTCTACGCCCTGGTGCTGTTCGCCCTGGCAGGGGCGAGGCTCTATTTCGACCAGGGCGGCCTGTACGTCGTCGCCGGGCTGTCGGGCCTGACCGAAATGGACGCCATTACGCTCTCCACGGCCAGGATGGCCGTCGAGGATCCCGGGATGCTCCGCATCGGTTGGCGGCTGATCGTGACGGCGGTGATGGCGAATATGGTTTCCAAGACGGCGTTGGCCGGCCTGCTGGGCGGCCGGCGGCTGTTGGGGATCCTCTTGATGCTCTTTCTCCCGGCCTGGATCGGCGGAGCGGTGTTGCTGGCGCTGTTTTAAGAGAGCGTTGGTGCAATTCACCGCTTTGCAGGAGGCGGCTCCCGCCGCCGAGGGATACGGAAAAAGCCTCCCTCGGCGGCGGGAGCCGCCTCCTACAAGTTTGAGTCCCCCCCCGCTGGACACCGGCCGGCGGTTCTTATAGGATAGTGAGATTCCTTGGGATAGTACGCCATCTTAGTGGAGTGGAGTATGCCGAAAAAAGAGGAAGCGATTGAAGTTGAAGGAACGGTCACCGAGGCGTTGGCCAACACGCGGTTTCGGGTCCAACTCGAAAGCGGGCACACGCTCATCGCCCACGTCGCCGGCCGAATGCGAAAGAATTTCATCCGCATCGTGCCCGGCGACCACGTCCGGGTGGAACTCTCTCCTTACGATCTGACCAAGGGCCGGATCACCTTCCGCGAACGCTAATAGGTTAAGCTTCAGCATAACCCCTCGACGGATCGATCCTGGTGTTATGCTGAAGCATAACCTACGACTTTGGAGCTTTCCCGGGTGGACAAGGCCGCCAGAGGCATAAAAACATGACAGACCAGAAAATACCCGTGGGAAGCCGGCAGTTTCTTCCGCGGTCGGCTTTCGAGGAACTTTTTGCGGCGCTCCACAAGGAGGGCTACTCGATCGTAGGACCGAAGGTGACGGACGGGGCGGTCAGGATGCAGCCGATCGGCTCGGTAGCGGAGATGCCCCAAGGAATCCGCGACAATCAAGACGGGGGCTTCTACCGCCTGGAGGAGGGCGAGCCGGAGTTGTGGTTTGAATACGTGGTCGGTCCGAACGGCCCGAAGGAGTTCTTCTTCCCGGCCCAGTTGCCGCTGTTCGAGTTCCACGTGCAGGGGGGCCGGTTCGATCTGGACGCCGGCCCGCCGCAGGTGCCCAAGCTGGCGTTTCTCGGCGTCCGACCGTGCGAACTGGCGGCGATCGACGTGCAGGACCGGGTCTTTGGCCGGGACGATCCGGGAACGTTCCGCTGCGAGTCGGAGCCGTGGTACCTGCAAATCCGCCAGGAGGCGCTGCTGATCGCCGTGAACTGCACCCGGCCGGGCGGCACCTGCTTCTGCGCCTCCTGGGGCACCGGACCCGAAGCCGCCGGCGGCTACGACCTGGCCCTGACGGAGCTGAAGGACGGATTCGTCGTGGCCGTCGGCTCGAAACGCGGCGCGGCCCTGGCCGAGAACCTTTCGCTCCGCGCCCCTTCGGGCGCCGAATTGGAATTGGCCACCCTGAAGATGGAACTGGCCCGCGAGCACATGGGCCGGCAACTCGAAACACCCGACCTGAAGCAACTGCTCAACGAGAGCATCGAGTTTCCCGAGTGGGACGACGTCGCCCGGCGCTGCCTTTCGTGCGGCAACTGCACGATGGTCTGCCCGACCTGCTTCTGCTGCACCGTCAGCGACGGCTCCGACCTAAGCGGCCAGGAAATCACCCGCACGCGCTTTTGGGAGTCGTGCTTCTCGCACCAATTCACGTACACCATCGCCGGCCCCGAGCGGAACACCATCCGCGGCCGGTACCGCCACTGGCTGCGTCACAAATTGTGCACCTGGTGGGATCAATTCGAATGCAGCGGCTGCGTCGGCTGCGGCCGGTGCATCACCTGGTGCCCGGTGGGCATCGACCTGACCGAAGAGGCGCAGCGGCTCCGCGAAGGGAGCACCAAACACAAGAAGCGGCTGGGCGTCTCGCACGGCGAGTAAGGCGCCTCGCGGCGCATGCCCCGGGATTCGTGAAAGCGAGGTAGAGAATGATGAAAGCAACAACCGCCGCCCGGCCGGAACCGATCTGCGGAATGAACACCTGGATGCCGGTTCCCGCGCGGATCCTCCGCGTCCGGGAGGAAAACTTCAACACCCGGACGTTCACCCTCCAGTTCACCGACGAAGCGATCCGCCAGATGTACGGCTTCCTGCCCGGCCAGTTCAACATGCTCTACGTGCCGGGCGTAGGCGAAGCGGCCATCTCGATCAGCTCCGACTCGGAACAGCACGAGCATCTCGACCACACGATCCGCATCGTCGGCTCGGTCACTCGGGCGGTCGCCAAGCTGCCGCCCGACTCAATCGTCGGATTGCGGGGCCCCTTCGGCACGGCCTGGCCGCTGAAGGAAATGGAAGGCAAGGACATCGTGATCGTGGCCGGCGGCATCGGCATCGCGCCCTTGCGGCCCAGCATCTATTGGATCCTGAACCACCGCAGCCTCTACAAGCGGGTCGTCCTGCTCTACGGTTGCCGCACTCCCGAGGACCGCGTCTTCGCCGACGAATTGGAACAGTGGGACCGCGACGGCTCGATCCAGGTCCTCGTAACCGTGGACAACGCCACGGGCGATTGGTCCGGCCCGGTCGGCGTGGTGACGAACCTCATGCGCCGCGTGAAGGTCAACGCCGACCGCACCGTGGTGCTGGTCTGCGGGCCGAAGATCCTCAACCGCGTGGCCGCCTGGAACTTCCTCCAACTGCACGTCCCCGCCGACCACGTGTACGTCAGCCTCGAACGGAACATGAACTGCGGTTTCGGCCGCTGCGGACACTGCCAGCTCGGCCCGAAGTTCATTTGCAAGGACGGTCCGGTCTTCAATTTTGCCGAGATCGCCGACATCTTCACCAAGGAGGAGATGTAACGATGCCCTCCGCCCCGCCCAAAGTGGCCGTGTACAAGTTCTCCAGTTGCGATGGCTGCCAATTGCAGCTCTTGAACCTGGAAACGAAACTGTTGGAACTGGTCGGCGCGGTGGAAATCGCGTATTTCCTCGAGGCCCGCCGCCGCGTGCTGCCCCCGCCCTACGACGTCGGGCTGGTCGAGGGGAGCGTCTCCACGCCCGAGGAAGAGGACCGTATCCAGCAGGTCCGCCGCGACTGCAAGTACCTCGTGGCCATCGGCGCCTGCGCCACCTCGGGCGGCATCCAGGCCCTCCGCAACTGGGCCAACGTCGAGGAGTACGCCCGCTACGTCTACGCCAAGCCGGAGTATCTCTCCACGCTCGAGACGGCCTCGCCGGTCGCCTCCCACGTCTTCATCGACTTCGAACTCCGCGGCTGCCCGGTCAATCAATACCAGTTGCTCGAACTGGTCTCGGCCCTGCTGACCGGCCGGAAGCCGAACATCTCGACCCACAGCCTCTGCATCGAATGCAAACGCCTGGGCAACACCTGCGTCCTGGTTGCTCAAGGAAAACCCTGCCTCGGCCCGATCACCCAGGTCGGCTGCGGGGCGCTCTGCCCGAAGTTCAACCGGGCCTGCTACGGCTGCTTCGGCCCGATGGAGCAACCCAACATCCCCTCCCTGGGCCAGTGGTTTACCGAACGGTTGGGCCATACTCCCCGCGACATGAAACGCATGTTGCGGCTGTTCAACGGCTACCTCGAACCATTCAAACAGGCGAGCGAACATTACGAACGCAAGGAAAAGGGGGGATAAAGAAACATGAACGCTGCCAAGAAAAAAAACGACGACGTGCGGACGATTCAGGTGAAGGCCCTGGCCCGGGTCGAGGGCGAAGGGGCGCTGAACCTGACGATGCGCGGCGGGAAGGTCGAGAACGTCGAGTTCAAGATCTACGAGCCGCCCCGCTTCTACGAGGCGTTTCTCCGCGGCCGCGGCTACGAGGAGGTCCCCGACATCACCGCCCGGATCTGCGGCATCTGCCCGGTCGCCTATCAAATGAGTTCCTGTCACGCCCTGGAAAAGGCGATGGGCGTGTTCGAGCAGGTCGATCCGGCCATCCGCTCGCTGCGGAACCTGCTCTACTGCGGCGAGTGGATTGAGAGCCACGTGCTGCACATGTTCATGCTCCATCTGCCCGACTTTTTAGGCTACGAAAGTGCGATCAGCATGGCCCAGGACCACGGGGCAATCGTCAAGCGCTCGCTGCGGATCAAGAAGTCGGGCAACGACCTGGTGGAACTGCTCGGCGGTCGGGCGGTTCATCCGGTGGGCGTCTGCGTGGGCGGATTCTACCGCGCCCCGCGCCCCTCCGAGGCCGCCGCCCTCTTGCCCGAGATCCAATCCTGCCGCGACGACCTCTGCGACCTGATGCTCGAACTGGCCGGGATCGTTCAATTCCCCAAGCTGGAACGCGACTACGAGTTCGTCGCCCTCTGCCCCGACGACGAGTATCCCATGAACCTCGGCCGCATCAAGAGCAACAAGGGACTCAACGTCGCCCAGGAGGAGTTCGGCACGGTGACCCAGGAACAGCAGGTCGAACATTCGACGGCGCTGCACGCCGTGCTGAAGGCCCGCGGCGCCTACGCGGTCGGCCCGCTGGCCCGGCTGAACCTCAACGCCGAGAAGCTGCACCCCCGGTCGGCCGAGGTCCTCCAGGCCGTCGCCAAGGCGATCAAGCAGCCCCTGCCCTGGCGGAACAGCTACCTCGCGTTTCTGGCCCGGGGGATCGAGTCGGTCCACGCCCTGGCGCTGGCCGCCGACCTGCTCGGCAATTACACGCCGCCGGTCCGCTCGCGGATCCCGATTACCCCGCGGTCCGGCATCGGCGGGCACGGCACCGAGGCCCCCCGCGGCATCTGCTGGCACGAGTACCGCACCGAAACCGACGGCACGATCGCCTCCGCCCGGATCATGGCCCCCACCAGCCAGAATCAAAAGACCATCGAAGAAGACCTCTGCCAACTGGCCGAGCAGGTCGCCGCGCTTTCCGACGAAGAAACCGCGATGCGCTGCGAGCACCTCATCCGCAACTACGACCCCTGCATCAGTTGCTCGACCCACTTCCTGAAACTGACCCGCACCAACGTTTAGCCCGGGCACTTGTGCCCGGCGCTTCTCTGGAAAACGGCTGCCGCATCATCCTTCACCCCACGCCCCGCGACGGCGGCCGCGGCGGTGTTGGACAAGGCAAGCATTTCGAGGTTCAACAGTAGCACTTCCGACATTGACCGGTTGAAATGCCCTGCGGCGGGATGCTATACTGGGAGAGAGCCGTTCAAAGGAGTCGGCTTTCCATGACGACCTTTATCTCCGTTGCCGAACTCGCAGAAAATCTGACCGATTTCATCGCCCGGGTTGGATCGCAACACGAACATTTCTTGATTCGGGAAGGAGATAAAACTCTTGCCGAACTCGGACCGGCGCCGACTACATTTACCGCGGCCGATCTGTCGAATCTTTTTTCTACTTTGCCAAATTTATCCGCTTCTGAACTCACCGACCTTGAAAACGACCTCCAAGAGATCCGAAAAAGCGCATCTCGGGATAAGGGGCGTAATCCATGGGAATCTTAGTGGACACCGGCGTGTTCATCGTCGGGGAACGGAATCCTGAAAGACTCGGCGACGTTCTCGCTCAGGTAGGGGCCGAAGGAGCCTGGATCTCGGTAATTACCGCCAGTGAACTCTTGCACGGTGTACATCGGGCCGTTGAAAATTCCGTCCAAGCGCGTCGGGAAGCATTTGTCGAAACTATTCTTGCCCGCGTCCCCATCCTGGGAATCGATCTTTCCCTCGCCCGAGTTCACGCCCGGATCTGGGCGGAACTCGTTCGGCAAGGCACCATGATCGGACTGCACGACTCCTGGATCGCCGCCACCTGCCTGGCACACGACCTCTCATTGCTGACGACCAACCTCCGCGAGTTTTCCCGTATCTCAGCTCTCAAGATTATCAATCTGAGAACGAATATGTAATAGGATCTGTTAAAGAAAACATGGAATTACAAGTCATACAGTGTATTTTTCGTTTGTCCTCTTTTTAAATCAATTGATATGTAATATTCATAATGATAGGAACAAATCATGTTATTTCTATTTTCTCAAGCAGAATTATGGACTGTTATTGCAAACTGGTTTATGGTTGGTGCAACAATCATACTTGGAATTATTGCGATATACGGTGATCGATTCCGGTCTTGGCTCCTACCACCGAAACTAACATTGGAATTGGTCAGTGATGAGGGATATATTGTCGATTTTCAAAAACCACGTCGTTATTATCTACTACGTGTTAAGAACAGCAATCCACGTTCACCAGCAAATAATTGTCAAGTGCTTTTATGTGGTTTTCATCAGAGAGTCGCAGACGAGTTTATTCGAGAAGAGGTTACTATTCCTCTCAATTTCGTGTGGGCCCCTAAAGAAATAAGGCCATTTGAACGTAAGGTTATTGACGAAGAAGTATTCTCTATAGGATTTGTTGAGAAACCAGACATGAATGGAATCGCTGAATTCAAGCCTGAATTCTGTGTTACTCCATGTGGGCATGATTATAGCACTAGTGCCCGGCATGCTTCTCGTTATTTAGTGCGGATCAGAGCAGATAATTATTTTTCTAAGCAAGTATATGCATTCGAGATCGAATTGGATGGTACATGGACCGATGATCCTAAGAAAATGAAAAAACATTTTAATATAAGACAATTTGCTCTGAATAAGGTCGAGTAAATGTATAATCATTTTAAGAACTGAAAAAAATCTTGACCATCGAGTCGAGCCGATAGCACAATCGCCAACAATACCTGGGGCCGTATCGGCTCTGATCTTGCCATAGGAGTTGGAAAGAAATAACTTGTCCAATTGGGTGGCACGCCCAGAACGAAGTGATGGGCGTGGGCCCTGAGAAACACACCCTTCGCTGCGCTCAGGGACGTGCCACTCTGGCCGTATTGGCTCTGATCTTTCCGCACATTCGCTACAGTTGCTAATCCCTGCCCGGCACGACCGGTACGACCGGACTCTGCTCCGTTGGGCTGAGAGACTGCACCGAAACTGCCGATAGCGCTGGTTAGAGCAGACTTCTCTGAGGCGGCAACGGCTGGAATTGAGTTCCAAGTCTCTGAAATGAATGCCTTCATAACGCCCCGGGATGGCAATCCCGGGGATGAGTGACGCTGCAATTGACTCCCGCGTTTGCCATCGCGGGGCGTGGGATGCGGCGACCGGCTTTCATCAGAGACTCGATAAACGGCGTGAGACTTTGTTGCCCGGAGTCTCAAGACTATTTTTCCCCTCCCTAAAATAAGGAGTCCCTGAAAATGGCACCGATTTTATTTGCCGCGGAAAAAGCTCCCGTCAACCCGGGAAGCTGGGAGAAGCTCATTACGGGAATGTCGGAGCTTCTCGGTGGCTACGTGTTGAACATCCTGGCCGCCGTCGCGGTGCTGGTCGTCGGCTGGCTGATCGCCCTGCTGGCGGCCTCGCTCGTCCGCGGGGCGCTGCGGAGGACGGGGCTGAGCAACCGCCTGGGCAAGTGGCTTTCAACCAAGCCGGGCCAGGTGATCCCGGACGTCGAACGGCCTATCGCCAGGGGCGTCTTCTACCTGATCATGCTCTTTGTTCTGGTCGGCTTTTTCCAGGCCCTGCAACTGACGCTGGTCACCGAGCCGTTGAACAACTTCCTGAACAAACTG
>JAFGPV010000162.1 GCA_016936015.1 Pirellulales bacterium | reverse complement strand
GCCGGAGTCGTAGTGCACCCGCTCCTCGGCCAGGATCATATCAACGGCCGGGCCGTAGAGGAAGCGGGCCGCCAGGTCCTGGGCCGTGATGGGCGAATCGTCGTCTCGGGCGAATCTCTACAGTATAAGCTACCTTAACTGACTACTGACGCTCTGACCCCAATTCCTCCGCCTCTTAATCGACCACGGTGGCGGCGGGGAAGGAGCCGAGGATTTCGAGGCGGAGGGTTTTGCGCTGCAGGCTGGTCAACATGCGGCGGAAGCGGGCGTCGGTGCGGTGGCCTTCCATCTCGACGAAGAAGAGGTAGATGCGATCGGTGCCGGGGATGGGGAAGGATTCGATCCAGGTGAGGTTCAGGCGGTTCCGCTTGAAGATTTGCATCGCCTCGGCCAATGCCCCGGGCCGGTGCTCGACCTGGAAGAGCATCGCCGTGCGGTCGTTGCCGGTCCGCTCGGGCGGCTGGCCGCCGATGACGGCGAACCGAGTGGTGTTGCCTGGGTTGTCCTCGATGTTTTCGGCCAGCACGTCCAGTCCGTAGTGCACGCCGGCCTGGAGGCTGGCGATGGCGGCCGCGCCGGGTTTTTCGGCGGCCAACTGGGCGGCCATCGAGGTGCTGGTCACCTCGATCGACCGGGCGGCGGGGAGATGCTTCGCCAGCCAGTTGCGGCACTGCGACAACCCCTGCGGCTTGCTGTAGACTTCCCGAACTTCGCTGCGGGGGCATTTGCCGAGCAGGGTGTGGTGAATCCGCAGGTCGATCGCCCCGCAAATCGGCAGGGGCATCCGGGAGAACATGTCCAGGCTGTCGGCGATCCGCCCGTCGGTCGAGTTTTCGACGGGGACCAGCCCGTAGTCGGAATGGCCGTTTTGCACCTCCTCGAAGACGGCGGCGATGGCGCCCACGGGCACGAAGTCGACGCTCTGGCCGAAGCGGTGGATGGCCGCCAGATGACTGAAGCTGTAGAGCGGCCCAAGGAAGGCGATCCGGGGAGTGCGGATCAATGCCCGGCATCCGCTGAGCAATTCGCGGACGACGGCGTCGAGGCTTTTTTGAGGCAATGCCCCCTCACGGTGGGCGATCAATTTTTTCAGTTCTTCGCCGACCAGGGCCGCGGCGAGCGTCTTTTGCGCGGCGGGATCGCTCTGGGCGGCGGCGGCCCGGATCCACTCGGCCCGGCGGGCGATCAGCCGCAGCAGTTCTTGATCGAGGGCGGCGATTTCCCCGGCCGAGGCGGCTTCGGCCGGCCGCGGCCTGCGGCCCCGCTTCCGTTTTGGCGATTCAGCAGACAGCGATTCAGGATTCTTCATAATATCCCCCCTTTTACCGCCGCCGCGCAAGTGTGTCAATCAGGAGGCACCGGGGGGTAGGCCTGGAATTAACGGTGGTTGATGAGGTTCTTTGTTAATTGTTCCCTCCTGCACCGGCCGTTTTTCTTCTGTCCGCCATCCTTCCAGGGTGATAGAAACCGAGGGTTTTTGCAGAATCTCTTTCAGTTTTTCCAGCACGACTATTTCCGCCTCCTCGAAAGTCAGTCCTTTCAGATTCACCCGGCCGTACACCGGACCGAGAGTGACTTGCCCGTCGGGTTCGACCAGGTAGGGACCATGGATCGGTTGGTCCAGGATGGTTCCGCTTGCCCAAATACTCAGGATATCGCCCGGGGCGATGCGATGCGGCGGCGGGGGTTGCTTCGACTTCGAGCGGGGCACCCAATCGGCGATCGTGACCGAAACTGCGGGTTTCGTTATAATCTCTCTCAATTTTTTCACAATCGCTCCCTCAGCTTCGACCAGCGACAGCCCTGCGACCTTCACCCGGCCGTAAACCGGTCCCAGGGCGACCGTCCCCTGCGGCTCGACTCTGTAAACGCCGTTGATGGGCTGATCCCACAATGTCCCGGCGGCTTGGATCTTCAGAGAATCTCCCGGAGCGATGGTGTAGGGTTCCGGGGGAACGCGGGCCTTGCCTTTTTCCTCCTTCCTGTAATCTGATGCAGCAGGATTCGGTTGATCGATTGTTTCCAACAATGCTCCGATCTTTTTAATTTCCGAGGGATCACAATAAATCACCAAAGAATTGGTTTTAACATCCGTCGCCATCCGGGGCGTCTCACTCAGTAAAAGAGAAGAGATGATAATCGCTGCATCGTCCGCGACGATATGTCGGAGTCGATAAACGCACAGCCTCTGTCCGTGCTCAAGTGGAGTTTTGTTTCCAATGGCAAGTCCTGGCAGAGCGGTCTTTCCGTCCGGTTTCATGCTGGTCGTTTCCGTCGGAAATCTGCCCTGGTCGGGGATTTGAATTTTGGTTGTGGTCTTGCCGTCTTTATCGGTTTCGATGGTGATCAGAATCCCCAAGGCGAATCCGATTCCCCCGCCGATCATCAGCAGTCCGACGCCCCAGGCCATCCAGGTGCGGCGTCGCAAGGCAAGCGTAGCCGGACGAGGCGAACTTGCCGCGGACGGGCGAGGAAATAGTCCCGGCAGCGGTTGGGAATAACTGGTCTGTTGGGCCATTGCCCGGGTCACCAGGTCCGGCAAGTCGGCGTCGGTGCAAAACGGCGTCAGCGCTGCGACCACCTCGGCCGGCTCGGCGTAGCGGTCGGCCGGATCCTTGGCGAGCATCCGCTGTACGATTACGGCCAATTCCGGCGGGATTTCCGGCAGAAGGTCCCGAATCGGCGGGACCGGCTGGCGGACGTGGGCCGTCATCTTCTCGAACGTGCCTCTGAAGTGTTTCGTCTCGAAGGGCGCCCGACCGGTAAGTAGCTTGTAAAGTGTGCAGCCCAGGCTGTAGATGTCCGCCCGGATGTCGGCGGCGTGGCTGTCGGAAGCCTGCTCTGGGGCCATGTAATCGACCGTGCCCATCGCCTGGCCGGTGTGGGTAACTTCTCCAGTAGGCTGGTCGAAATGGAAGCGGGCCAGGCCCAGGTCGAGGATTTTTACCGTCCCCTCCGGCGTAACGATCAGATTGGAGGGTTTCAAATCGCGGTGGACCAGGCCGTTTTCGTGGACGTATTGCAGTCCCTCGGCCGCCTGGCGGACCAGTTCGCAGGCCTCGGCCGTGGGCAGAGGACCCAGCCGCTGTGCGAGGCGTCCGAGGTCCATCCCCTCGACGTATTCCATAACCAGCACGGGCATGCCGCCGATCTCACGGGCGTCGTAGGCTCGGACGATGTGCGGATGGTCCAGCCGGCCGATGGCCTTCATTTCCCGTTCGAATCGGGCAATCGCGCGCTCATCGCCCGACCGGCCGCGGGAGAGGATTTTCACCGCCACTACGCGGTCCAGCTTGGTGTGCAATGCCTTATACACGGCCCCCATGCCGCCCTGGCCCAGTTCCTCCAGGATTTTGTATTCTCCCAATTCCGTAAATGGCAAGGCGGCCGCAGACGCCCCGGCAGCCGCCGCGTACTTTGCCCGCGCCAAGGCGGCTTCGCACTGCGATTCCTTGATAAACGAATCCTCGGGCGGCGGTTCGCGAAGCCGGGCCACCAGGGTATCGGCCACGTCGTCCACGGTGGCCAGGACCGCCTGGCATTGCGGGCACGATTCCACGTGCCGGGCGATCGCCTCCCAGTCGCTTTCCGCCATGCGGCCGAGGGCATAATCCCGAAGCTCTTGAGGATTGGGGCACTGTGTATCCACCATGGCATGTTCTCCGATAGGTCAAAACAACGATTCTCTTATCCTAAAAGAGAGAACGCAGGAGTTTGACAGGTGTTTCGGCACGCATTCGCGATACACGCCTCGCCCTCACCCTAACCCTCTCCCGGAGGGAGAGGGGACTGATGTGAGCCTTCTTCCGGAGGGAGAGGGGACGGATTTGTGGTCTCCCCGTGGAGACTGGCCAATTCCTGGCGTAGCCGGAGCAGAATCCGGGACTTGGCCTTGTACACCGCGTGGAGCGACATCCCCAGGTCGGCGGCCACGTCGGCGGCCGGCCGGCCTTCGATGGCCGTCTTGTACCAGGCCTCCCAGGTGTGCGGCTCGAATTCCAAGCGGACCAGTTCCACGGTCCGTTGCGTAAGGATCCGCTCGGCATCGACGATATCGGCGGCCCGGGGCCATTCTTCGAGTGCGGAGGAAGGATCGGATTCGGAGACCTCCAGTAAGCGTTGCTGGGCCTGCGTGCCTCCCCGGGCCTGGGGCCGATCCGCCTGCCGCCGGAAACAGTCGCGGATCTTGTTCCGCGTGATCGTCGAGAGCCAGGCGGTAAAACTGTCCCGGGGACGTGCGCGGCGGAACTCGGCGACGTGCGACGCCACGGAGAGGAACACCTCCTGCACCACGTCGGCGGCGTCCTCGGCCTTCAGGCCCGACTGCCGGCACCAGCGGTACACGACTCCGCCGTACAAATCGACCAACCGCTGCCACGCTCCCGAATGCCGGGCTTTGACCAGATCCAATAAGGTCGTCGAGATGGAATCGCGATGCGGCCGAGGCATGTCATTTTCCCAGCACGATGCACAGTTTCGGACGGGTTGGGTGGACGATAATCTCGACCGGGTCGTCGATTTCGCATTGATAGAAAAGAGCATCCGGCACGCAGGCGGTGATTTGAAGGATTTGGCCCTGATCTTCGTATTGCACCAGAAAGAAGCACAGCCTCCGGCGGAGATCGTGGGTTTTATCGACGACCTTCGCGGTCGTTTTCCACCCGTCGCGGAGGATTTCCTCACGGCGGCGGCGCTGCGAGCGGAACGTGGTCTCGTAAGTGATCCAGACGAGGAACAAAAAAAGCAGGCCGACTACAAGGGCCGGATGCCAAAAGACGCCGACAGCCAACGCGCCGCCGCCGACGGCGAAGACGCATCGCACCAGGAGCAAGGTTTTTTTGGTATAGGGATGAAACCAGGATTCCTGATGCGACGGCGTCATGGAGGTTATCTTATCTCCGTAAAAAACGTTGTCAATCTGGCGGGGCGGCCCTTGCCGCCGGGTGGGATTTCGGCCATGATGACGGGTATGAATTCCGACGAATCCTCCCCTTCGCCGACCGTTTCCAGCCGGGCGGTGGTGACCTTGATGGTCATCCTGCTGTTGCTGGTCTTGCTGCTGTTCCGCTGCGAGTGGCGGCGGCGGGACCAAGAGCCGGATAAAAACGTCCCGCCGCGGCCGGTCGCCGCCCGGGGCGACCTGGCCGCCGATGAAAAATCCACCATCGAGATCTTCCGCCAGGCCTCCCCCTCGGTGGTCCACATCAACACGGCAATTGTCGGACGCAATCCCCTGACCTTGGACGCCGTCAACATTGCCAAAGGAATGGGCTCGGGGACCATTTGGGGCGAAGCGGGGTACGTCGTTACGAACTATCACGTGATCAACGGGGCCAATCAGGTCACCGTCACCCTGGCCGACCACTCGACCTATCCCGCAAAACTGGTCGGCCATTACATCGACAAAGACCTGGCCGTCCTGAAGATCGACGCCCCGAAAGACCGGCTGAAAGTGATTCCCCTGGGGACCTCGAACGATTTACAGGTCGGCCAAAAGGTGTTCGCCATCGGCAATCCCTTCGGGCTGGACCAGACCTTGACCACCGGGGTCATCAGCGCGTTGGGCCGGGAAATCGAGTCGATGAATCACCGGCCCATCAGCGACATGATCCAGACCGACGCGGCGATCAATCCCGGCAATTCCGGCGGCCCGCTGCTGGACAGCGCCGGCCGGCTGATCGGCATCAATACCGCGATTTTCAGTCCCTCGGGGACTTACGCCGGCATCGGTTTCGCCCTACCGGTGGACGAAGTCAACCGCGTCGTGACGCAACTGATCCGCGACGGCAAGGTGCTGCGGCCGGGATTGGGAGCACAGCTTGCCACGTATGCCGCGTCGCAGAAATCCGGTCCCGTCGGCGTTTTGATCCTGAAGATTCAATCCGACGGCCCCGCCGCCAAGGCCGGCCTGCGTTCCACCCTCCGCACCCCTTACGGAATCCGGCTCGGCGACCTGATCGTGGCGATCAACGGCGAGAATATCACGACGCTTAAGGATTATTTCCGCGTCCTGGATAAATGCAAGATCGGCGATACAGTGAAGATGACCGTGCTCCGCGACGGAAAGAAGCAGGATTTCGAGGCGACGTTGGAAAGCGTCCCCTGAAGTGTCGGATTCATGACGTCCTCATCGTTTAGCCCGGTCGCTTGCGACCGGCGTTTGGGCTTTTAGCGACCGTGAGCCGTCGGCTATTCTTGCCAAAGATATGGAGGGGGCAATGAGCAGCAAACCAATAAGCGCCGTGCCGGCAGAGCGGGTGCGGGCGTGCAACACGGCGGCGATCGCTTCGGACGGATCGTACGTGGTCTATTGGATGCATGCCGTGCGCCGCGCGGGATGGAACTTTGCCCTTCAGCGGGCCGCCGATTGGGCTAGGGAACTGAAAAAACCGCTGTGGATCGTCGAGCCGCTGGGCTGCGGGGGACGGTGGGACAGCGCTCGGCGCCACCGGTTCGTGCTCCAGGGGATGACCGACAACGCTCGGGATTTCGAGAAAACCGCCGCCGGCTATTATCCCTATCTGGAAACGGCTCCCGGGGAGGCGGAAACCTTGCTCCGGGAACTCGCCCGGGACGCCTGCCTGATCGTGGGCGACGACTATCCACTGCCGCTGGACTGCGATCCGGAATCGTGGGGCAAGTCGCTGCCGGTCCGGTTGGAAAAGGTCGACGGCAACGGCCTGCTGCCGCTACAGACCGCCCCGGAGGCCTTTCCTACGGCGTTTAGCTTCCGCCGCTTTCTCCAGCGCTGCTTGCGGGACTATCTGCTCGACCTGCCCAAAGCCCGGCCCCTGGCGAGGCTCAAGCTGCCCCCCGCTCCGCCCCTAACGAAGACCATTCGTTCCCGACGGCCCTCTTGCCGCAGGCAGCTTGCCTCGAAGGTTGCCGATTCCCTGCTGGAAAAAATGCCCCTCGACCGTCACGTATCGCCGGCGGAAACCGTCGGCGGGCCGTGCGCCGCCCGGGCGGTGCTGAAACGGTTTCTCGAAAAACGATTGATCCATTACTGCGATCGGCGGAACGACGTCGAGGAAGAATTCACCAGCGGGTTGTCGCCGTATTTGCACTTTGGGCACGTTTCGGTGCACGAGATCTTTTCCGCCCTGGCGCGGCATGAAAGTTGGACGCCGGACCGCCTGGGAGAAAAGCCCACGGGCCGGCGCGAAGGGTGGTGGGGCATGGGCCGGCCGGCCGAGGCCTTTTTGGACGAATTGGTCACGTGGCGGGAAATCGGATTGAATTTCTGCTGGCGGCGGCGCGACTATGACCGTTACGATTCGCTGCCCGACTGGGCGAAAAAGACGTTGGCAAAACACGCCAAGGACGCGCGGCAATACGTCTATTCGCTGAAGCAGCTCGAACGGGCCGAGACGCACGATCCGCTGTGGAACGCCGCCCAGCGGCAATTGGTCCGCGAGGGCCGGATTCCCAACTATCTGCGGATGCTCTGGGGCAAGAAGATCCTCGAATGGTCGGCCTCGCCCCGCAGGGCCTTGAAAATCCTGATCGAATTGAACAACCGCTACGCCCTGGACGGCGAGGATCCGAATTCCTACAGCGGCGTCTTCTGGGTCCTCGGGCGCTACGACCGGCCTTGGGGACCGGAGCGGCCGATCTTCGGCACCGTCCGCTACATGAGCAGCGAGAACACCGCCCGGAAAATCCGGGTCAATGGCTATTTACAACGTTTCGCGGCGGAGTAGAACGATACCGCGAAGGGCCAAACAGTGTCGCTCTCTTTTTTCCTCTCTCGCGGGATTAAAGTCTCGGCCTTCGCCGGTATCCGAAGAAACCGCCCAGGGCGGCCAAGGCCAACAAGGGCAACGTCCCCGGCTCGGGTACTGGAGTGACGTTGCCGGCACTGCCTGCCGCCCCGCTGCCGCCGATTGTCAGGGAATTCTGCGTAATGCCGGTCGCGATCAAGACCGAACCGTCGGAGACCACGGTGTCGCCCGTGCCGGACAGATCGCCGCTTACGGTGAAGGTTCCGCCGCCGTCGACGGTGAGCGAGCCGGAATTGACCAGGTCGCCGGCGGTGGTGAAACTCCGCCCGCCCAGCACGCTGAAGCCGCCCTGGTTGTCGGCCAGGGAGTCGATCTTTGTGAAAATCGAGCCGGCGCCGTCGAGGATCACGGTTCCTTGATTCTTGGTGACGTTGCCGCCCGTGGTCATGACAAGGGTGGAATCCGGCCGGGCGATCCACGTGCCACCGGTCAGTGTTGCGCCGGAAAGCTGGGTGACCGTATTCCGTAAATAGAGCACTCCGTCGTCGGCCTCAACGGTTCCCAGGTTGTCGAGGGGGGCGTTGATCTCGCCGTGCCCGCGGATGGTGTGGTCGGCGGCTTGGGTCACCATGGCGCCGGAACCCGCATTCAATTGAGCGCGATTGCTATCGTTATTAACATCGCATAGGACAACGCATCCAGTACCCGCGAGCGTTTGTGACGTGCCGAATAGGAGTTTTGTGTCGGCTTCCGCGTTGTTCGAGTTCACGGTAATTGTCCCATGGTTGGTCAATCCGTTGGTGACAGTCGTTGTTTTACCTCCCAGGATGTAGTATTGGCTGTTGGTAGAGAGGGTGACCCCGCTGAGGGTCGTCGGGCCATTGCCCGAGAAGTACGATGTCCCGGTGCTGGTAAGTGTCCCACCAATAATGGCGGCGTAATCGGTAGACACGATGCCGCCGTCGGCCAGGATCACGCAGCCGGTGTTGTCGATGTCAATGCCGTAGATCTGCAACGTTCCTCCATTGGTGGCCTCCAGGGTGCCGTCGTTGCTCTTGTCGGAATCGTAGAGGCGCAACGACATGCCGTTGGCATCGGCGCTGACCAGTCCGTGGTTGACCAGGCTGGCGGTAATGCCGCCTCAGCCGCGGATGGTGTGCCCCGCGTTCTGGGTGACCGTGAAGCCGGAACCGGTTTCTATTTCGGCCCGTGTGAACGTGTCGTTCGGGCCGCTCAGCACGATGGCCCCGCTGCCCGAGAGCGTTTGCGTGCTGTCGAAGCGCAGCGCCGTGTTGATGGTCTGATCGTTCGAGTTCACGGTGATCGTGCCGTTGTTCACCACGTTGCCGTCGTAAAGCCAGAGGTCACTACCCCCGAGAATGTTGATGGAACTCCCGTTGGTCAAGTTCCCGTCGATCTTCGCCGTTCCGGAATTGGCATTCATCGTTCCGCTGTTGGACAGCCCCGCGGTCGCGTGGAGCGTCAAGGTGCGACTGTAGAGATTCATCGTGGCGACGGCCGAAGCGATGTTCAACTCGTCAACACCCGGCGAGATATCCAGGGTAATGACAAAGGGGGTGGTTAGGTTCGAAGGGATTACGGCCGACTCGCCCGAAACGTCGGGAACCTCTTCAGGATCCCAGTTGGCCGCGTCATTCCAGTTGCCGCTGACGCTGTTGCTCCACGTGATCGTTGCCCCGTGAGTGGCATCCGACAAGGCCAATACCGCCGCGCCCAGGAAAAACGAGCAAAAGGTGCGCTTGCGAGAAGATTGTATACGGCGCGTGATAATTTCCTCCCGTCGATAGGTAGTCAAGAGATTGCACGCAAATCGTGCCAGAAAATGCCTCTGTGGATATATATCCGAGCGTTTGCCTTAATGAAATAAGAACCGCGATTATAGCAATATGAAGGAGAAGAGTCAAGAATCGGGACCTGCGTTGCAGGCGCAGAGAGTGCGGCGTACAGTCTCTTTCTCTTGCGTTGGCGGCTTGAGATTCCACTCCGTTTGGAGTACAAGGGAATCAACGGAGAATGCAGGGCGGAAGTGCAACCAATATGAAACGTCACCACCTCTTCGAGTTCCATGAATTGCCCGCTTGTCCGGGAGCGCTGCGGCAACTGGTGACCGGATTCCTCGAGGCGGTCACGTCGCTCTTCCGTCCGTATTCGCCCGGAATCGACTTGCTCGTCCGCGCGATGCAATCGACCGGCGCGGAGCAATTCGTGGACCTCTGTTCCGGCAACGGGGGACCGTGGTTTCACCTTGCCGACCAGATCGAACAGAAAACGGGCCGCGCGCCCGCCATCGTGCTGACGGACAAGTTCCCCAACCGCGAGGCCGCGTTGCGGGCCGAACTGGTTCCCGGGCTGACCTATGACGGCGAATCCATGGACGCCCGAAACGTGCCCGAACGCCTGCGGGGCGTTCGGACGTTGTTCAATGGATTTCACCACTTCCGGCCCGCCGACGCCCAGGCCATTCTCCAGGACGCCGGGGCGAAAGGTCAGCCGATCGTAATCTTTAGTAAACAGCACGGGCAGGTACGGTGTCAAAGTGAGATGGATTTGGTAGACTAAATAATATGTCCGGCGTCGGTATAATCTGTTTCGCCGCCAGTTACACGATCGTGCTGGCCATCGAGATCTCGCGGCTGACGTTCCGTAGCGGGATCCGCGGGGCGGTGATGATCGGCTGGGCCGTGGCGGGGATGGTGGCCCATACGGCTTTTCTCTACTATCAGGCGGTGCGCGCGCAGGGACCGCCGCTTTCGAGTTGGCAGGATTGGTATCTGGTGGCGGCCTGGTTGTTGATGGGGGTGTATTTCTATCTGCTGGTCTATCATCCCCGGACGTACTTCGGGATTTTTCTGCTCCCGCTGGTCATCGGTTTGATCGCCACGGGGTGGTTTGTCGCCAGTCCGCAACCGTTTGCCCGGGAACCGGCCTCGCAGGCGTGGGGGGTGCTGCACGCGATCTCTCTCGCCCTGGCGGCGGTGGCGCTGCTGGTCGGTTTTGCCGCGGGAATGATGTACCTCCGGCAGGACCGACGCCTGAAGCGAAAAATTACTCCCGGCCGCGGTTTGCGGCTCCCCAGCCTGGAATGGCTGACCCTCGTGGCCGGTCGGGCCCAGGTCATCGCCACGGTGACGCTCGGCGTCGGGATGGCCGCCGGGGTAATCCTCAACCTAATCCGCGGCGGCCCTGAAAGCATCCGGATGCCGTGGTATGATCCGATTATCTCGAGTACGGCACTAACGTTTCTTTGGCTTCTGGGTATATCCCTGGCGGGCCTCTTTTACCCGCCGCTGCGCCGAGGCCGCAGAGTCGCTCATCTGGCGATCCTCAGTTTCTTCCTGTTCGTCATGGTTTTGGCGGCGGGATTGAAGTTGGGCACCCGGCACGGCGGAGGAGAGCAGAATTGCAAATTGCAAATTTCAAATTGTAAATTGCAAATTGAACATAGAAGTATTTGTCATTTGTCATTGATCATTTGTCATTCCTCCCTCCTCCCTCCTCCTTCCTCCTTCATCCTTCCTCCTTCATCCCTTTTTCAGCCGACGGAGGCGCGGAACCATGTATCTGCAAGTCGTCGGCTGTAGCCACCACGAGACGGCCTTGGAGTTGCGGGAAAAGCTGACGCTGGGAACGGCGGAGACCTGCGAGGCGTTGCGCGCATGGCGGCAGCGGTTTCCGCAGGTCGAGGCGGTGTTGCTCTGCACGTGTAATCGCGTGGAATTGTACACGGCCGCGGCGGAGCCGGGCGCGCCGACACCGGCCGAGGCGGCCGAGTTCCTCGCCGGCCGCCGTGCCCTGGAGGCGGCCGAGATCCTGCCGCATCTCTACCGGCACGCCGAGGAAGCGGCGGTGCGGCATCTCTTTACGGTGGCGTGCAGCCTGGACAGCATGGTCGTCGGCGAGTCGCAAATCCTGGCCCAGGTCAAGGAGTCGTATCAACTTGCCGCGCAGCAGGAGAGCGCCGGCCCGCTGTTGCACGCGACGTTCCAGGCGGCGCTCCGGGCGGCGCGGCGGGTGGCCGGAGAGACGGCGCTGCATCTGCGTCGCGTGAGCGTGTCCAGCGTGGCGATCGGCGGTTTCGCCCGGCAGATCTTCGAGCGCTTTGACGACAAGCACGTGGTGCTGATCGGCGCCGGCGAGACGGCCGAGGAGACGCTCCGCTATTTGCGCGACGAGGGAGCGCATCAGATCTCGATCATCAACCGGAATTTCCCCCGGGCCGGCGAGTTGGCCGCCCGCTGGCAGGGCAAGGCCGTAAGCTGGGAGCAACTCGGCGAGGCCCTGGCCACCGCCGATCTGGTCGTCAGCGCCACGGCGTCCACGGAGCCAATCGTCACGCCGGAGCAATTCGGTCGGATCGAGCGGGCGCGATTCGGCCGGCCGTTGTTCATCCTCGACCTGGCGGTGCCGCGGGATTTTTCTCCCCTGATCGGCCGGCGCCCCAACATTTATCTCTACTGTCTGGACGATCTGCAAGAGGCCTGCCGGCGGAACCAGGCCGACCGCTGCCGGGAACTGCCAGCCGCCCAGGAGATTATTGAACAAGAAACCGCGCGCTTTCTCGGCGATCTGCACCACCGCGCCGCGGGGCCGATCATCGCACAGCTTAAACAAGGATGGCAGCGGCCGAAGGAAGAGGAATTGCAGCGGCTGCTCCACAAGCTGCCGCACCTTTCCGAACGCGACCGGGAGGAGATCCGCCGGGCTTTCGACCGGCTGACGAACAAACTCCTGCACCCCCCCCTGGAATCGCTCCGCGACGAATCGCACCGTGGCGCATCCCGCGTCCTGATGGACGCCCTGGCCCGACTGTTTCAATTAAAGGACTAAGAAAAACCACGTCGCTCCGGATATTACCTCGTTCTTTCTACTTCCCGGCGACACCTTCAGCGTCAATGCTTAAGGGACTTTGCTTCCTGGTTAAGATTTGTCAAAAATGAGGTCCTTTTCATCTCGTCCACTATTATTTAATTGAGCCGTGGTCTGGAAGAGAAAAGTATAAAGGGATTTGCTGAAAAAACCATTTACAACACGTCACGCCGGTTACAGAGCATAAGACGGCTGACAACCGCTAGGGATCCACGGAAGGAACCGGCATGTTCTCGAACCTCCGCAAGTTGATCTTTCTTGGGATTTGGGGAGTGTTTATTGAGGCCGTGCCCGAAGGCATGGGTCAGGACACGGAACCGCCCTCTTTGCCCGACGTGACCAGTAAAACTGATATTTCCCTTACAGAAGACAATCTCGATCAACTGCTCGAGCTGGCGGAGAAAAACGTGGCACAGCTTGCGCAGGTTCGGGTGGGCCCGGGACTGACGGGTTCCCCCTCTCTGGATACACCGGTTTCCACCGTCTCCCGGCAGGAGACCACGGTGGGTAAATCACCCTGGGCGGTGTTCGTGATCACTAATGAGATGATCCGCCGCAGCGGAGCAAAGACGATTCCCGACGTCCTTCGCATGGCTCCGGGCGTCGAGGTCACTCAGCTCGACTCGAACAAGTGGGCCATCGCCATCCGCGGCTTGAACTGGCGGTTCAGCAACGAGTTGCTGGTCCAGATTGATGGTCGATCGGTGTATACCCCGTTGTTCAACTGTGTTTTTTGGGACGAACATCAGTTGCTCTTGGAAGACGTGGAGCGGATCGAGGTGATCCGCGGGCCCGGGGCATCGGTTTGGGGATCAAACGCCGTCAACGGGATCATCAACATCATCACCAAGCGTCCCAAGGACACACAGGGAGCGTACGTGGAGAGCGGGACGGGAACCTATCAAAAGGGATTTGCCGGCGTCCGCTACGGCGGCGGCAACGGCAACGACTTCCAGTACCGAGTCTATGGGAATTGGTTCGAGCGGGGGGATGGCTATCGCCCGGACGGTCTGGCCCACGACGCTTGGCGGCAGGTCCGAACCGGTTTCCGTTCGGAATGGCAGGCGGACAGCGATAATATCGTCACTCTCCAAGGTGATTATTACAACGGCTATTGCGGCGATCAGGGCAACATCCCGGTATTCTCCTTCACGCCCCCCTATTGGGAAACGTTTTTCAACACGACGCGAATCAGCGGAGGAAATGCCCTACTGCGTTGGGCCCATGAGATCGATGATGACCGGGATTGGGCATTGCAGATCTACTATGACCGGACGGAACGCCACTGGCTGGATTATCACTTGAGCGAGGTCCGCAACACCTTTGATTGCGATTACGACTATCGGTTTCCCCTCGGCGAGCGCCATAAGTTCGTGGCGGGCTTCGGCTATCGGAATACGCACAGCGACACGGAAAACTCTTTTCTCTTCGGAATGATCCCGCCCCAACGGTCGGACTACCGCGTCAGTTACTTTGTTCAGGACCAGATTGAGCTGCAGGAAGACCTTTGGTACCTCACCCTCGGGAGCAAGTTTGAAAACAACAGTTGGTCGGGCTTTGAATATCAGCCGACCGTACGCCTCCTTTGGGCGCCGGATAAGAAGCGCGCCATTTGGGGATCGGTCTCTCGTGCCGTTCGCACGCCGTCGCAAGCCGAACAAAACGTGTATGCCGTCCTGACGCCGTGGATTCCGGTGCCCGTTTATCCCTTGATCCTTGGAAATCCGGACGCGCAAGCCGAGGACATGCTGGCCTGGGAATTGGGATACCGATCGCAGGTGACGGATCGTTTTTCCTGGGACATCGCCGCTTTTCTTTACGATTATCGCGACAAGACCGTCCTCCAGTCGCTGCCCTATTGGATCCCGGGGCCCGTACCGGGCACCTGGTTTATCCCCTATCAATTCGTCAATCTTGGCGCCGGGAAAAGCTACGGCTTTGAAGTAACGAATTCATTTGCAGCCACGCCGCAGTGGAAACTTCGCAGCAGTTATTCCTTTTTGGTTCTTGAATTCGATCCGGTCGTCAATTCATCATCGCCGGAGGAATTCGAAGCTCAGACTTTCCGCAACGAGTTTTACCTCTCCTCCTCCTGGGATCTCGGCGCCCACTGGGAACTCGATATGACGGGACGCTACGTCGAAGGGATCAAGACCAGTGTGGGAAACGTTCCGAGCTATATCGTCGGCGACATCCGCCTGGCCTGGCGCCCCCATAAGAATTTTGAATGGTCGGTCGTTGGCCGGAACCTGTACGACGGAATTGCCCATCAGGAAGCCATCAATGACACGATTTTCAACAATTTTTCTACGGGAGTGCGTCAGGAAGTTTATACCCAACTGATTTGGCGCCATTGAGAGCCTGCATGATTTTTTTCCGGAAAGATCGTTTCATGAAACACGTCTTATTCAATACTGGCGTTCTGGGGGCGGTTCTGCTCGGCGTCGGCATCGCCGGAGCACAAACGGCGCCGGCCCCGTCGCCTCCGCCCGTGGATCAGAAGGAGTATCTCCTCAAGGCGGTGTATCTCTATGCATTGGGTTGCAACATCCAATGGCCCGCCTCGGCGTTTTCCAATCCGAACGCGCCGTTCGTCATCGGCATCCTCGGCCCCGACCCGTTCGGCAAGACCTTGCAGGATATTGCCCGGAAAAAGCCGATCCAGGGACGGAAGATCGTGGTCAAACGCTTCGAAACGCTGCAGGACTACCGGGGACCTTGCCAAATGGTGTTCGTCTCCAACGGCCTAAGCAAGGAAGAGCAACAGGCGGTGCTGCGGAAATTGTCCGCCAAAGGCGTGTTGCTTGTGGGCGAAAGCCCCGGTTTTGCGGAAGCGGGAGGGAGCGTGAATTTCTTCCGGGACCAGGATCGCCTCCGGTTTGAGATCAACGCGTCGGCGGCCAAACGGGCGGGGCTGGAAATGGGCGCGCAACTGCTGCGGCTGGCCGAACCGGTCAAACCCCGGCATGCCTCCGAGAAGGATTCTTCCGCCTTGGATCGCGTCCGTCTCTCCCAAGCGTTACGGTAGGACCGACTCCAACCCAGCCTTTGGTTTCCGGAACCTGTTGCGTTTTAGGGATCAGTATTCGAGATTGAATTTGATCCCTCTTGAAACGGCCTCATTGTCGCTCGAGCAATCGACGCCCAGCGTCGTGGCGGTGTTGTACTTGGCGGGAATAGTCTCGCCGGCCTTCGTGATCTGGACCCGATAGAACCCGGGCGGAATGCCGGGGACGTCGTCGGGGCCTTCCAGCGGAACGTTGAGTGCACACCCGCCGCCGGGACCGGTGGTTCCCGTGGCGACTTTCATGTTCTCTCCGAGGAACTTTTCGGGCACGAATTTTACTTCGGCGCCGACCAGCGGCTGGTTGTTACGGAAGACGTTGCAGTGGATCGGCAACTTGCCCGTTTTCAAAACGTCCTGCCAGAATTTGATGCGTTCGGTGATCTCGTCGGCCGAAATCGCCTTGTCGTTATTGGTGTCGATCTTCGCCAGATTGGATTTCAACGAAGGGACTTTCTCCAATTCTGCGCCGGAAATTTTCCCGTCCTTATTCGTATCGAACTCCGCAATGGCCGCCTCGCCCGCATCGGAGGCGTTGATGGCGGGAGGCTCGATCCGTTTCTCCCCCCAAGTGCAACCCCCGATGAAAACCAGGCCGAAAACCGTCGGGAGCAGTCCAAAAAAAACGATGTTGCGTGCGTTCATAAATCAACCTCATAAAATAGAATAGACTCGAGGGAACTTAACCCGATCTTGATAAAAATACCACACCGCCAAAGGGCCGTCAAAGGGGGTGTTCGCTCGTCGGCCCGGAATACAGGTCCACGATCCACGCTTGGGGCGCCTCCCGGCGGACGGCGGCCGCGGCCAGGTTGCACCAGGCCGCGCACCGATCGAGAATCACGCTGTCGGCGGAAGCGACGATTTCCGGGGCGTCGCACAGCAGGGCGTCGGGATTCATCGCCAATTCGATTCGCCACGGCCAGCCGCTCTCGGCGGCCAGCTCTTCCATGATCCGCTTCAGCCGCCCGCTGTTGGACACCGGCCGGTCGAGAAACCACACGCAGCGTGCGGCCCGGTATTCTTGGAGGACGCGGCCGAGGATTTTCAGGGCCGGCAAGGTCTCTGCCACCTTGCGGTACGTGCCGTGCATGCTCGCCATGTCGCGGTAGGTCCCGTCCCGGGCCGCCAGGATCACGCCGCCGGCCAGGGCGGCCTCCAGGGTCGTCAACACGTTGTATCCGTCCAACCAGAGCGTGCGGCCCGCAAGGGCGGAGCATTCCACTTCATGCGTCTTCCGCCGCCGGGCCTGATCCGCGCTGCACGCCGAGCGCGCCGCCGCCGCCCGCTGCCGGGCGACTAGGCCGAAGCGGTCGCCCACGAGCTTCAAGGATGAGTCCGAAGCATATCCCCGGCCCAGCAGCCAGCAGAGGTCGGCGACGGCCTGACGCAGCACGGGGCAAAACTGTTCGGAGAACAGCCGCTCGTCTTCCGGATGCGGACCGCGGTGAGTTCGGCGGTCGGGCACGGCTTTTCTTTCGTTAGTCGTCGGTCGTGAATCGTCGGTCGTTTGAGGTATCAACCGACGACCAACGACCTTCGACCAACAATTACCGTTTATACGTCCCTAACAATTGCCCTTCGGCAATGACGTGGTCTTCGATTTCCTGAAGAATCGCCTTTTTTTCCATCCCCGGCTCGACGGCAAGTTTTGCCTCGACCGCGTACAACTTGAAGTAGTAATGGTGCGTCCCGTGCCCCGGCGGAGGCATCGGGCCGCGATAACCGATGTTGTCGTGCGGCCAGGAATTCTTGCCCTGCAGGGCGCCTTGCGGTTGCGACAGCCGCGGCTTCCGCGGAACGCCCTCGGGCAACCCCTTGGCGTCGGCGGGGATCTTGTAAATCACCCAATGGACCCAGGGATCGGCGGTGGGGGCGTCCGGATCGTCGCAGATGAGCACCAGTTCCTTGGTGTTTTCCGGAACCTCCGACCACTCCAGCGGCGGCGAGACGTCGTCCCCCTCGCCGGTGTATTTCCTGGGGATCGGCTCCCCGTCCTGAAACGTGGGAGTGGTGATTTTGATGGTCATGATTTTGACTCCTTGAGACTTGCCCGATTTCCGGGCCGAAGCAGGTTTGTCACCGGAAGGATCTCCACCGGTAGTGCAAGAGAAGATTAACGCCAACAGCGCCACCCACGACAGATCCCTCGCGGCCCGTGCCATAACGTCCTCGAAAAGATGATATCCCGAAATCCCCGACCGGTCGCCGGAAGTTGGACCATGCCCTTTTATATCACGAGCCCACTCCCTCGACAATCCCTTAGGGTACAGTTCTCCGGCGGCTGTGGGACGCCGGCTATTCACGTCTTTCCCAATTTGACCGTAAGAATTTACTGCGCCCGACCTAACCCCGGCGGCAGATGATCAATACGGGTTTCTCCGTGTTCCGCGAAACCTGGAGGGCAAGTTGACCGAAAAACTTTCGGCGTTGGCTGAGACGCTGCGCGCCCAAAACCAGCAGGTCGTTTTCGGCGGCGTGGGCGGCAATGCACGCCACAATGGCGTCGCTCCGGCACACCTTCACGCCGGCCGAGTCGTTCCACAGGTCGTTGACCCTCCGCGTCAGGTTGCGTTCCGCTCGCCGGCAGGCCCCGGGCGAGGCGTTTTCCGGAAGGATCTTTAAAAACGTGACCTCCCGGCGGCCGGAACGCGAGAGACTGCCCAGCAGCCGGGCGAGCAGCACGTCGTGTCCCCCGCGTCCTCCCAGGGGCACAAGAATCCGCCGCACTGCGGAAAGATTCCAGTTCGCCGGGGCGCGGAGCACCACCACGTCACAGTCGACGCTGCTGATCAACTGGTCGAGAAACGTGCTGTCGTCCTGCTCGGTCAGCCGGCTCAAACCCACCAGTAGGCTCTCGCACCGGTGGATCTTGGCAACTCGGCCGATCTCCTTGGCCGGCTGATCGCCGACCGTGGTCAACGCTTCCGGAAAACAACTGGCCTCGACGCAAGCGGCGATTGCCTTGCCGAGGACCGACTGGGCGTTTTCCAGGGGCTGCGGCTCCGCCTCCGGACGCCAACCCTGCGGCGCGGCGATGACGTTCAGCAGCATCACCCGGCCGACCTGCGGCGGGGCCAGCGCCCCGGCCAGGATCACCAGGTTCCGAGCGTTGTGCGGATTGGCGATCGGCACCAGGACCAGCGGGGACCGGCCGCGGAGTTGGGCCATCTCCGGATCGCTGGCCGCGTGCGATGCGTCGGCCACTCGCGCGTGACGCGCGTACAGGCCCAGGAAAAACATCACGCCCATCAGCAGCCACGTCGTAGCGATCAGGCCGGCGGTCGGCATGGCGATCCCCTGGTACACCGCCAGCGCCAGGCAGGCCAATCCGCCCGCGACCGGCACGGCGGGAAACCACGGGGCCTTAAACGGCGGCGGGTGGACGCGGCTCCGGCGCCGCACGAGAAACGCGATTCCGTGGGCCAGGGTGAAGGTGATCAGGAAAATCAGGCTCGACGCCGCTCCCGCCGCGGCCACGTTCGGCAGGATCGCGGTCACGATCACCACGATCGCCGCCGTGACGGCCACGGCCGCCACGGGGGAATTCCGGCGGGGACTCTTCAAGGCCAGGATCCTCGGCAGCGTATGGTCGCCGGCCATGGCCGCGGCAATCCGCGAGGCCGCCAGCAGGTTCGCGTACAGGGCCGAGAGCATCGACAAGATGGCCGCCACCATGACCAGCCAGTAGCCGAACGCCCCCAGGTAGTTCTGGGCGGCAATCGCCACGATCGACTCCGGGACCTTGCGGCTGAGTCCCCGCAAGGTCTCGCCCGGCGGCACGCCGACCGTGACGATCAGGAACAACAGCGGGAGGTAGATCGCCAGGGCGATGCCGAGGGAGAGGAACATCGAGCGGGGCAGGTTCCGCTGGGGATTGCGGACCTCGCCGGCCACGGCGGCGATCAGGTCGAAACCCTGGAGCGTGATGAACGTGACGCCCATCGCCTGGAACAATCCCGCCGCCCCCCGCGTAAAGAAGGGACGCAGCGCCTGGTCGATCCGCGGCAGCGATTGACCCGGCAGGGCCGCCAATCCGCAGACGATTAATATCCCGAAAACGAAGATCTTGCCGATGTTGGCCCATTGCCTGCCGCCGCCCTGTTTCCGGAACAAGACGGCGCTGTAAAAGAGCGTGGCCGCAATCGCCAATCCGCAGACCGTCGGCCGGGCCGTCAGCCACGCCGGCGCTTTCCCCGTCCCCGTCCGCCACAGCGCATCCGCCGCCACCGCGGCAAACTCTCCGAAACCCAAGGCGTAGAGCACCGCGGCGACGATCGAGGCAAACCACACGATCCAGCCCACGGCAAAGGCCGTGTCCACCGTGAGAACCTTTTTCGCAAAGGTGTAGGTTCCCCCGGAATGGGGAAACTTCGAGGAGACCTCTGCAAAACTGACGGCCGTCAGAAAGGCGATGATTCCGTTCAGCGCGAAGGCCAAGAGCGCGCTCGGCCCGGTCAGGGCAAATGCCGTCCCCGCCAAGGCCATGATCCCTCCCCCGACGATTGCTCCCACGCCGATGCCCGTAGCGCCGAATAATCCCAGGTGACGGTCCGGCTTTGCCGGTGATGGATCCACGAAACGCCCTTTCCCAGGCTCAATGCACCCGGTTCACGCCCTCGAAAACAACAAGTTCAGGAGGACAGGCATTTTTGCCTGTCCCATTAGCCAGACAGGAATGTCTGGCCTCCTCATTCTTGTCAAAACACTGGACGGCCGGGGACATTTCCCTACAATACGCTTTTCCAGCCGAGCAGGACCGGAGGCGGCGGCCATCTTACTTCAGGCCGCTCCGTTTGGGAATCCGGATTTTTCATTGTCCCGGAGTCGTCGATGGCGGATGTCAGGGAACAACAGGCCGTAAACGGCAAGTTCGGCACGTTTGGCGGCGTGTTCACCCCCTGCACGCTCACCATCCTGGGCGTGATCATGTTCCTCCGATTCGGCTACGTGGTCGGCCAGGCCGGAGTCTGGGCCACGCTGGGCATCGTCGCGGCGTCGATCGTCATTACCCTGCTGACCAGTCTCTCGCTCTCGGCCATCGCCACCAACACCAAGGTGAAGGGGGGCGGGGCCTATTACCTGATCAGCCGCAGTCTGGGCGTCGAGTTCGGCGGCGCCATCGGGATCGTCTTCTTCCTCGCCCAGGCCATTTCCGTGGCCCTCTACGTGTTCGGATTCTCCGAGGCCCTGGCCGATCTGATCCCGGCGGGCAAAGCGTCGCTTACCCAGATCGCCTCCTTCGTCAACCTGGCCGTGTTCATCTGTGTTTTCATCGGGGCGGGTTGGACCATCAAGGTCCAGTACCTGATCCTGGGAATCCTGGCCTCTTCCTTGCTCTCTTTTTACGTCGGCGCCTTCGAGGCCTTCGACGGCCGCACGCTGGCCGCGAACATGGCTCCGCAATACGGCGGAAACGAAAACCTCTTTACGATGTTCGCCCTTTTCTTCCCGGCGGTGACGGGCATCATGGCCGGCGCCAACATGTCCGGCGACCTGCGCGACCCGGCGAAGTCCATTCCCCGGGGCACCCTGGCCGCCGTCGGCGTGACCGGCTTGATCTATCTCAGCGAGGCGGTTTTCCTGGGTTGTGCCCGGCCTCGGGACGTTTTGGTCGAGAACACGATGGTGCTTGGCGACATTGCCCGCTGGCCGGTCCTGGTTACGGCGGGGATTTTTGCCGCCACGCTCTCCTCCGCCCTGGGGAGCATGATGGGCGCGCCCCGCATCCTCCAGGCCTTCGCCCGCGACAACGTCTTCCGGAAACTCGGCTTCTTCGGCGCCGGCAGCGGCGTCTCCGGCGAGCCGCGCCGCGCCATCGTCCTCACCTTCCTCATCTCCCAGACCTGCATCCTCACGGCCGATCTGAATACCATCGCGCCGCTGATCACCATGGCCTTCCTGATCACCTACGGCCTGCTGAACCTGGCGACGTTCTACGAATCGGCCACAAAAAATCCCAGCTACCGTCCCCGGTTCCGCCTCTGCCACTGGTCCACGTCGCTGGCCGGCGCCGCCGGCTGCCTAGCCGTGATGTTTCTGATCGACTGGATCTGGGCGTCCGTCGCCATCGTGGTGGTGGCCGCCCTGCACTGGTACCTCGGACGCAAAGAAATGGTCTCCCGCTGGGGCGACCTGCAACGGGGGATCCTCTACGAACGCATCCGGAAAAACCTCTTCCGCCTGGAGGAGGAGACGCAGCATCCGAAGAACTGGCGGCCGACGATCCTCGCCCTCAGCGGCGCCGGCTGGACCCGGCCCCACCTGGCCGTCTACGGCCACTGGTTCACCACCAGCCACGGCATCCTCTCCCTCGGACAAGTGATTCAGGGCGACGTCGAAGACCGGGTGGAGCACCAGATCGGCCAGGAAGGCGTCCTCCGCGCCTTCATCCGCCAGCAAGACCTCCAGGCCTTTCCCGCCGTGGTCGTGGCCCCCTACCTTTCCGACGGGATCGAGTCGCTCGTCCAGTGCCACGGGCTGGGCAGCTTGCGTCCGAACACCGTGCTGCTCGGCTGGCCGGGCGATCCCGCCCGCGCGGAATCCTTCGCGGCGACCCTCCGCACCGTGGTCCAACTCCGGCGCAGCATCGTGGCCGTCCGTTTCGCCGAAGAACCCGCCGATCCCTGGGAAGCGCCGCCCGGCACGCTGGACGTCTGGTGGCGGGACCTGGAAAACGGCGAGTTGATGCTGCTGTTGGCCCATCTCCTGACGAAGAACGACGAGTGGCGCCAGCGGCCGATCCGCCTCCTCCGGGTGATCGAAAACGCCGCCGGCCGCGAAGAAGTCCTCCGCCACCTGACCGAGCTGATCGACTCCTCCCGCATCCGCGCCACCCCCGAAGTCGTCATCGATTCCGACGTCTACCGGGCGATTCAAACGAACTCCCAAAACGCGGCCATCGTCTTCATGGGCTTCAACGCCCCCGCCGAAGGCGAGGAGAAAAGCTTTTTCGACCGCATGGAACGCCTCGCCGACAACCTCCCCCGCGTCGTCTTCGTCGACAGCGTCGGCGGCATGTCGCTCGAATCGTGAGTTGGAACTTTCCTGTTGACGGCGGCAAACGATTCTCCAGCCTTTGAGGTAATAGCCGTGGGCTTGGAGTTCTCGGCGTAATTGCTCTCGAAGTTGGCGGAGCGAGGTTTTTATTGCTCTGCGCAAGTGGTACGACTGACGGCAGGCGCGATGGGCATGTTGCAGATCGGCCAACAAGCGGCGGATTTCTTCCGCACCCTCGGCGGATCGTCCGAGGTAAAGGGATTTCTGACGGCCGAGCTCGCGGAAAGTCAGCCGGTAATATGGGCCGAAACGTCGATTGTTGCGGAGGCGGAAATTTTCGACCACGAACCCTTGCCGGGAAAAAACCGTGGGATGGGCGAGGATGCAGGCCCGCGCCCGGTAAATCGGATCATTTTCGAGTTGGTCATCAGTATTCGATTTTTTCACGGTTGGGGGCCTAGTTGGGGGGGGGTAGGGATTGGGGATTGGGGATTGGAGGGTGAAGGGCGTTGGAATTCGTCCCCTCTCCCTTTGGGAGAGGGTTAGGGTGAGGGCATATTGTGTGTAAGCGGTCTATTTGCCCCGATGCCCTCACCCCCAGCCCCTCTCCCAATGGGAGAGGGGAGAATTGGTAAGCGGCCAGTCGTTTGCGGAGTTCGCGGAGGCGGACGAGGAAGTAGCCGATGCGGACCTTCGAGTCAATCAGGCGAATGTGCTGGGCGATAATGCTTTCGCGGTTTTTTCCCAGCCCGAGGACGGCGTCGAGCCGGGTGTATTCGCGTTTGAGATCGAATTGATCGAGGACTTCGAGCCAGAGAAGATGACAGAGCGTCAGCCCGAGGGATTTTTCCAGTCCCTCGGGGGCATTAACGACGAACTGTTCGTAGATGGGCTTGATAATCTCATCGGCGGCCTGCTGGATTTCGATGGGTACGAAATCCAAGTCCCTCCCCTCCGGCGCCCAGAGCGGCTGCTTCGGATCCCTCGGCCCGTCGGCCAGGGCAGGCTGGCAAGGCATCTCCTCCCGCCACCTTTTGGCGGGGTTTTTTTCTCGTTTTTTCGGTGCATTGGTGCGTTTGCTGAGGGCGGTTTTTCGCGGTTTTTTTTCACGATTTTCTGGTTTTTTTCTCGTCGCGCGCGGCATGGCTTGTTCCTCCCCGGATTGGGTGTCTTGAAATAGAACAATTGTACAGATGTGATTCTAGCAGATCGGGTGGCCCAATTTCTAGAGGAAAATTGGCCGGAGGAAGATTGGGGGGGACAGTTTTGGGACGGATTATTTTACGCCCGTCTCATGGGCGTTGTGCGCCGAAGGCGGAAAAAGAACCGTAAACGGTTCTCGTTTTTTCTTCGATATTCATCATTTGAATTACACACCGTCGAATCGGTTATGTCGCCGCTAACGCGGCTTGGGGCACGTTGGCGTTTCGTAACCGGGGGTTGCGCTGCGCTCCACCGCCCGGCTATTCGACTGGCGCCGCTGACGCGGCGAGGGGAAAAGGTTTGAGTGAGAAGGGTGAGAAAGGTGAGAAAGCGGCTGGGAGGATAATTGGGTTTGGGGCGGGGCATTGCGAAACCGCAAGCGGTTTTGAGGAGGATGGATGGATTGTGAGACGGACATTGCGAAGCCGCAAGCGGCTGAGGAGGAGCGGGGATTTGAGATTTGAAATTTGAGAAGTCGCGGTTTTAGCCTTTGACGACGCCAATCGGGCGGAGGCGGGCGACTTTTTTGGCCAGTCCGGCGCGGTGGACGACGTCGACGACGAGGCTGACGTCCTTGTAGGCGTCGGGCTGCTCTTCGGCCAGGCCCTTCCAGTGGCGGCATTTGGCGACGACGCCTTGGGCGGCCAGTTCCTGGTCGATCCGGCGGCCGCGGGCGTGCTCGATGGCGGCGGTGCGGCTCATGACGCGGCCGGCGCCGTGGCAGGTGGTGCCGAAGGTCTTTTCCATGCTGCCCGGCTGGCCGACGAGCATCCAACTCGCCCGGCCCATGTCGCCGGGGATGATGACCGGCTGGCCGATGGGGCGGTATTGGTCGGGCACGTCGGGATGCCCGGGCGGGAACGCCCGGGTGGCGCCCTTGCGGTGGACGCAGACGGTTTTCCGGACGCCGTCGATCACGTGCTCTTCGAGCTTGGCGATGTTGTGGGCGACGTCGTAGATGAGGTTCATCTGCATCGCTTCCCAGGACCGGCCGAAGAAATCGGCAAAGGTCTCCCGAGTCTGCCACATCAGCAGTTGCCGGTTGGCCCAGGCGTAGTTGGCGGCGCAGCGCATCGCGCCGAGGTACTTTTGGCCCTCCTCGCTGCGGACCGGGGCGCAGGCCAGTTGCCGGTCGGGGATTTCAATACCGTATCGGGCCGGCGCGCCGCGGAGCATTTTTAAAGCGTCATCACAAATTTGATAACCTAAACCACGCGAGCCGGAGTGGATCATCACGCAGACGCCGTCCGGTTCCAGGCCCATCGTCCGGGCGGCCGTCTCGTCGAGGACTTCGTCGACGACCTGGACCTCCAGGAAATGGTTGCCGGAGCCGAGGGTGCCGCACTGGTCGCCGCCGCGCTCACGTGCCTTTTTGCTGACGTAGTCAGGCTCCGCCCCGTCGAGGCAGCCGCGGGCCTCGGTGTGTTCCAGGTCGCCGTCGGTGGCCCAGCCGCGGGCGGCCAGGTAGGGCGAACCCTCGGCCAGCAGCCGCAGCAGTTCCTTGCCGCCGAACAGGTACGGCCCGCCCTCGCCCACGCCGGCGGGGATCCGGCGGTAGAGCAGGTCCATCAGTTTTTGGATCTGCGGCCGGACCTCGTCGGCTTTCAGATTGGTCCGCACCAGCCGGACGCCGCAGTTGATGTCGTAGCCCACTCCGCCGGGCGAAATCACGCCGCCCTCGGCCGGATCGGTGGCCGACACGCCGCCGATGCAGAATCCGTACCCCCAGTGGATGTCGGGCATGGCGAGGCTGGCCGTCTGGATACCGGGCAGGAACGCCACGTTGGCCACCTGCTCCGGGGCCTGGTCGGCGCGGATCTGCTTGATGAGGTTTTCATCGGCGAAGATCCGCCCCTCGACCCGCATCCCCGATTTATAACTCCGCGGAATCCGCCAGAGACACTCGTTGATTTGCTCGAGGGGGCCGGTGTAGCCGGGTTTGGACATGATGGAATCTTACTTTTTTAAACGAGGATCGAACAGAAAGGGTTGCGGTGATCCGATCGTGATTTTTTTGAAATCAGGATGAAGTGGATTGAGCAGATAATTGAATTCTAAGGCGACAATGGCGCTGGGAACTTTTAAAACGGCGGAGGAAGCCTGACGGAACCAGTCGTCGCCGATTTTTCGCAAGGCGAGGGGGGCGGGATAACTTTGCCAATATTTCGGCAGACTTTTAGGATCGACCGCTTGCACCAGAGATTCAGCAAAAGTGGTTTGCGTCCAGCGGTATCCATCGCGGCGCATGGCGGGATCGGAATTCACGAAGGTTTCGAGCACGGCCAAGGCCAAGTTTTCCGAAGTATAAACGACGGGGACTCCCTTGCTGTGCCACCGGCCAGCGACCATGCGCGAACCCTCGCCGCTGAAAGCGGTTGCGGCGTATTTCGCCTTGAAAATCCGCCAGGCGTGGAGCATCAGCTATAGACTCCGAATTCCAGCCGATCCAACAAGTCCTCAACTTCCCTCGCGCCGATTTCCGATTCGACCATTTCCAAAGGGGATTCATTTCCCAAGGCCAGCTTGGGCGATTCCATCCATGAGCGGGCGGCATCGACGTCGCCCTCGTGGTAATTGACGGCTTTTTCGAAAAGGCGGGCAAGCCGAAACAATCGTTCCGATTCAAGGCTGTTTAATCGTCCTTCAATCTTGCGCCGGGCGAGAGTTCGCAGCGAAATTTGTGTAGCCTGGGAGATCGACTCCAGTGAAAGCCGGCTTACTTTCTGGAATCGCAGGACGGCGGCATAGGGGACGCCCCTTTTTAAAAATTGAATGATTCCGCCGGGATAGACTCGGGCACAAAATACAAAATCGCGTATTTTGGTAGTATTCGATTTGCTCTCCGGCGGCGTTTTTCTTTTGAAACGCGACGTGGCGGATTTAGGCGGCATAGAAAACCTCTGACTTACTTTCTGTCATAATTCTACATGCCAAATGGCATGAAGTCAAGTCGTATGGGCTGGTCCCGCAGCCCTTTTCCCCGTTAAATATCGACAATCACCTCGGCCAGGTATCCCTCGGGCGTTTTTTCGATTTTCAGTCCGTGCCAGGTGATTGCCTTGACCTCCAATTCGATCTCATGCCGCTTCCGATCTATTTTCTCACCCCGGGCAATCCCCTCCAAACCGGCGTCCGTAAAGCGGACCTCGAACTGGCAAAACACTATTCGCCGGGTGGAAAACAGGAAAAGCAGTTCGCTGAGCCAATCGTGCAGCAATTCCTCCGGGTCGGCGGTGGGCAGGGAGACGGTTACACTCTCGACAGGCGAGATGCCCCCCCGGTTCGCTACAAAAGCCGAGAAGAGCGCCTCGGCCGCCTCGGCGAAGAGAGTGCACAAGTCCGGCGCCCTGATCCGCAGCCCGAAATCGGCGGTGTGCTCGAAGATCTCGTGCATGGCTATCTTTGTAGAACAGGTTGACAACCTGTCCTACGACACTATTTCATCCCCATTTCCGCCAGGAGCATTTGGATATCTTCCCAGACCTGTTTCTTCGCGGCGGGATTTCGCAACAAGTACGCCGGATGGTAAGTGCAGACCACCTTCACGCCGTTGAAATCGTGCATCTTGCTCCGCAGCCGGCCGATCGCGGCGTCGGTCTGGAGGAGGTTTTGCGCGGCGCAGGCCCCCAGGCAACAGATAAACTCCGGTTGGATAATCGCCAGTTGCCGGTCGAGATACTCGCGGCAGGCGGCGGCCTCGACCGGCGAGGGCGTGCGGTTGCCCGGCGGCCGGCAACGGAGGATGTTCAGGATGTACACGTCCTCGCGCCGCATCTTCATTCCCTTGACGATGATGTCCGTCAGCAATTGACCGGCCCGGCCGACGAACGGTTCGCCCAGCCGGTCTTCGTCGGCCCCCGGGGCCTCGCCGCAAAAGACCAGCCGTGCGGACGGATTGCCCGCCCCGAAGACCGTCTGCGTTCGGGTCCGCGCCAACTCGGCGCAACGGGTGCAGTCCGAGACCTCCCGGGCCACGTTCCCCAGTTCCCGGCACCGCGGGTCCGTCGATTGCTCGAGCTGCGCGATTTGAGTCAAGGACGGCAAGACTTTTTTACCTTGGGATCGGGGCATCGGGGTAGATCGCGATGGATTTTCGGCGGTCACGGCGGCAGTGGGAATTGCCGGGGGGGGAAGGGGAAGTTTCTTGACGTGCGTTACGCCAGAGCGGTGCAGGCTTTCGAGCGCCTGCTCGACGATACGGGCGGCCCGCCGACGAACGTCCTTAGTTGATTCTTTCATTCCCTCAGTATAGAGTTGTATCTCATTGACGGAATGGGGATAGCAAGGCTGAACTATCGAATCGCTGATAAGATAGGCAAGTCACCTCATCCAACGCCCCGCGATGGCCGTCGCGAGGATTAGTGGCAGTATTTTCCCCCCTGGGTTAGCCATCCCTGGGCGTAATGGCGACTTTTCTTTTCCGATATTCATAAGATTGAGCGGCTTCTCACGAATTTCAGGGTAGGGATGGAACTTTCAAACTGGGAAAAGTATCATAAATAGGTGCTCCCTATTCGAGAAACATCCTTATCGAGCCCCACCGGTTTGGGGATTTTTCTGCAAAAACAAATACCTATCACGTTACGTATTCATTATTCAGCGTTCCGCACTGATCATTGATTTTTTATGGGCGTACCGCAAATCGCTATTATCGGGCGGCCGAACGTCGGCAAGTCGAGCATTTTCAACTGGCTCGCCGGCCGGCGGATCGCCATCGTCGATCCCACCGCCGGGGTCACCCGGGACCGCGTCACCCACCTGATCGAGTTGCGCGGCCGGTTTGCCGAGCTGGTCGATACGGGCGGGATGGGCATCCATGACGTCGACAATCTGACGGAGGAGGTGGAAAAGCAGATCGCAACCGCCGTCGATTCGGCCGACGTGATCCTCTTTGTGGTGGACGTCCGGGAAGGCGTCACGCCGTTGGATCAGGAAGTGGCCAAGCGGCTGCGTTACGTGCAGATTCCGGTGATCGTGGCGGCCAACAAGGCCGACCATGAAAAGCTGGACTCGCACTCCTACGACTTTTACCGCTTCGGCCGGAAGGTGATCCGCGTCAGTGCGCAGCAGAACCGCGGCAAAGACGAGCTGTTGGAGGCGATCGCGGAAAAACTGCCCGCCCCGGACGAGACGCCGTCGACCCCGGAAGGGCCGGTGATGCGCGTGGCGATCGTCGGGCGGCGGAATACCGGCAAGAGCACCTTCGTCAATACGCTAGTCAGCGCCCAGCGGATGATCGTCAGCGAGGTCCCGGGCACGACCCGCGACAGCGTCGATGTCCGCTTCGAAATGGACGGCAAGGCCTTCCTGGCCATCGACACTCCGGGATTCCGCCGCGCCAAGAGCGTCGCGACCGACGTTGATTTCTACAGCACGCACCGCGCGGAGCGGAGCATTCGCCGGGCTGACGTGGTGCTGCTGTTCTTCGACGCCGCGGAGCGGATCAGCAAGGTCGATAAGCAGCTCTGCGATTACATCGCCGGGCAGTACAAGCCCTGCTTCTTCACCGTCAACAAGTGGGACCTGATGGCCGGCAACCTGCCCACCGAAAAATGGGTTACGTATCTCCGCGACACGTTCCGCACGTTCTGGTTCGCGCCGATCGCTTTCATCACCGGCCAGACGGGCAAGAACGTCAAGGCGTTGTTGAACCACGCCTGGAATCTCTTCCAACAATCGCAGGAGCGGATTTCCACGTCGCAACTGAACGGGCTGCTCCGCGCGGCGATCGACGCCAATCCGCCGGCCGAGCACCAGGGCAAACGGCCGAAAATCTATTACGCCGCCCAGGTGGCCGTCCAGCCGCCGACGATCGTGCTCTTCTGCAACGAGCCGCGGGCGGTCGCTCCCCAGTACCAGCGGTATCTGCTGGGCGTCTTCCGCGAAAGAACCCCCTTGAGCGAAGTCCCCATCAAGCTCTATCTCCGCCGCCGTCAACGCGACGATTCCCGCGACGAAATCGCCGGGAAACTCCGGGGCGATTGAAACCCCCTCCGAATCGAATACAATAGCCGGCGGCTAACAGCCGCCGCGGATTAGCGAGAAACCCTCGGCGGCTGATAGCCGCCGGCTATGTGTGATATTATGGAACGCAGTCCCCTTTTCCAACGAAGGAGTCTTTCATGGCGGAATCGACAACGCCCCAAGTGGGGATCGTGATGGGCAGCGACAGCGATTGGCCGAAGATCCAGGCGGCGACCGCCGCGTTGGACGAGTTCCAGGTCCCTTATGAGGTCCACGTCATGAGCGCCCACCGCACGCCCGAACTGGTCCGGCAGTTTACGACCATGGCCGCGGCCCGAGGGATCAAGGTGATCGTGGCGGCGGCGGGCGGGGCGGCCCACCTGGCCGGGTCGGTAGCCGCGCTGACCACCCTGCCGGTGATCGGCATCCCCGTGCCCACTGAACTGGCCGGCGGATTGGATTCGCTGCTCTCGACGGTGCAGATGCCCGGCGACGTGCCCGTGGCCACGGTGGCCGTCGGCGGCGGCGGGCCGCGGAACGCCGGCCTGCTGGCCGTGCAAATCCTGGCTCTCTCCGACGCCGCCCTGCAGGAAAAACTCTCGGCGTTCAAGAATAAACTGGTCGCCAAAATCCACGCCAAGGACGCCGCGCTGCAATCGACGCTGGCGGGAGCGAAGAAATCGTGACGACGCACTGGAAAACGCTCCGTTGGGTCGGCGGCGTCGGCGGATCGCTGTTCCTGATCGACCAGACGCTGCTGCCGACGGAATTCCGCGAGATCGAGTGCCGCGACGTCGAGACGCTCGTCGAGGCGATCCGGACGCTCCGCGTCCGAGGGGCGCCGGCCATCGGCGTGGCCGCCGCCTACGGCGTGATCCTCGGCGTCCAGCCGGTGATGAAAAAATCCGAGGCGGCGTTTATCGAGCGGCTCCGGCAGACCGTCGAACAACTCGCCGCCAGCCGGCCGACCGCGGTCAATCTCTTTTGGGCACTGAAGCGGATGGAAACCAAGGCAGAATCGCTCCGCGGCCGGCAAACCGAGGAGATCGCCGCGGCCCTCCTGGAAGAGGCCCAAAAAATCCACGAAGAAGACCGCCAGATGTGCCGGGCCATTGGTAAACATGGAGCAGCACTATTGCAGGATGGGCAGGGCGTTTTAACGCATTGCAACGCCGGCGGACTGGCCACCTCCGATTACGGCACGGCGCTGGCCGTGATCTACGCCGCCGCCGAGTCGGACAAGACGCTCCATGTCTTCGCCGACGAGACCCGGCCGCTGCTGCAAGGCGCCCGGCTGACGGCCTGGGAGCTTCTGCAACGGGGCATCGACTGCACGCTGATCTGCGACTCGATGGCCGCCCAGGTGATGCGCGAGGGGAAGGTCCAGGCCGTCGTCACCGGGGCCGACCGGATCGCCGCCAACGGCGATGCGGCCAACAAGATCGGCACCTACGGCGTGGCCGTGCTGGCCAAGGCCCACGGCATCCCGTTCTATGTCGCCGCCCCCAGCAGCACGTTCGACCTTTCCATCTCCGACGGCTCGAAAATTCCCATCGAACAGCGCAGAGCGGAAGAGATCACCCACGGCTTCGGCCGCCAGACCGCCCCGCCCGATGTCCCGGTCTACAATCCCGCGTTCGATGTCACACCCGCGGAACTGATCGCGGCGATCATCTGCGAGCGCGGCGTCATCCGGCCGGTCGATCGGGAAATGATTGCCGAGACGTTGCAAGTTTAGTCAGAGTCGGGGCGTGTCGCCCCGGCATTTCCGGGCCGGCACAGCCCGGCTCTGATGTAACTTTACGACATTCCTTTCCTGAGACTCAATAAACAAGGATTCTTTCATGTCCGAAGTGAATCCCTACGCCGCGCCGCAGTCCACGGAGTTTGTCGAACTGGTCGAGGACGATCAGTTCTATCAGACGCAGATCTTCCGCAAAGGCCGATTGCTGGTGATGCACAAGCGGGCCGTCCTTCCGGATCGCTGCGTGAAGAGCAATGGGCCGGCGTACAAACGGCTGAAGCGATCGCTCTCCTGGCACCATCCGGCGGTTTATTTTACACTGCTTGCCCACTTTGCGCTGTATCTGATCTTGGCGTTGATTCTGAGTAAAAGGGCGAGAATCTACATTGGAATAAGCCGGAAATGGCTCTATCTGCGTCGATGGTGGAGCTTCCTGGGATTGATCCTCTTGCTGGTGGGAATAATAACGATGATCACGGGCGCCCTGGATATTTTCTATCTGCCGTCGAGAGGTTGGCCGATTTTTTTTGGAGGCGTGATCATCATTGTCGCGTCGATCTATTTCTTGATGAGGTCGCAACTGGTATTACCCAAGAGGATCAGCGACGATTATATTTGGCTCAACGGCGTGCATCCCGACTATTTGGCATCGCTGCCGGAGTGGCCGTATGAGCCGTAGCGTGAAGAGGAAACAAGACCGCGGCCAGGGATCGCGGTCTTGCAGGTCGAAATGCACGTTAGAGTTTTCTCTTATAAACGTTCCGCCGATGGGCGATTCGGAGGATCAGCACGTCGTCCCCGAGAATAGAATAGATGACGCGGTAATCGCCGACGCGATGTTTTCTCAGACCGGCGAATTGGCCCTTGAGGGTTGGATTAGACTCCGCTTTTTTCGGCAGTCCACGGTCGATCTGATCCAGGATGCGCTTCGCCTCGGCCTGGGGAAGCCGTTTCAGATCGCGACGGACCGATTGCTTGTAGAGAATATTATAAGCCAAGGGATTTTCTCATCTCTTTGCTGGTGACGATGGGATCGGCCTTGTCGCGGAGCCGGTCAAGGGCCACCTGGAGATCGGCGTAGTCTTCGATGTAGGATTCCAACGCCTTTTGCACGATGAACGAACGGGACCGCTCCGTCTCCCGGGCGATGCCGTCCAGATCGTCGGCCAGCTTTTGGGGGATGCGGACCGAAATGGCTGTATTCATAATGAACCTCCTAGCATAATTGTATTACATTGTAAACAATAGCATACAAAAAGGCAAGATGCCTTGGACTGGCGTTGGTGAAACATGAAATCCGCGACCGCTGGCCGCGGCTTTCCAAGGCAGAAAAATTTCGCCGCCCTCACCCTGACCCTCTCCCGGAGGGAGAGGGGAGTTATTCCTTCATCGCGTTGACGACGTCGAGGATCGCCTTTTTGCCGTCGGAGAAGTACATGAGGGTGTTGTCGGCGGCAAACAGCGGATTGGGGATGCCGGCGAAGCCGGGGCTGAGGCTCCGCTTGACGACGATCACGGTGCGGGCCTTGTCCACGTCGAGGATCGGCATGCCGGCGATCGGGCTTTTCGGATCGGTCCGGGCGACCGGGTTGACCACGTCGTTGGCGCCGATGACCATCGCCACGTCGCACTGCGAGAAGGTGGGATTGATCTCGTCCATTTCCTTCAGCTTGTCGTAAGGGACCTCGGCCTCGGCCAGCAGGACGTTCATGTGGCCGGGCATCCGGCCGGCCACCGGGTGGATGCCGAACTCGACCTCCGTGCCGCGGGATTCGAGCAGCTCGGCCATGTCGCTGACGGCGTGCTGGGCCTGGGCCACGGCCATGCCGTAGCCGGGGACGATGATCACCCGGCGGGCGCCGTCGAAGAGCATGGCGATCTCCTCGGCGGTGGTCGATTTGATCTTCCCGGCGTAGATTTCGTCGGCCTTCCCCTTGTCCTCCTCGACGGTGAAGACGCCGAAGACGACGTTCAGCAGCGAGCGGTTCATCGCCTTGCACATAATCTTCGAAAGGATCACGCCGGAGGCGCCGACCAACGCGCCGGCGACGATCAGCACGGCGTTGTTGATGACGAATCCGGTGGCGGCGGCGGCCAGCCCGGAGTAGGAGTTCAACATGGCGATGACCACCGGCATGTCGGCCCCGCCGATCGGATTGACCAGCGTCAGGCCGAGGATCGAGCAAACCAGGACCAGGAGGAAGTAAATGCCGATGTGGCCGGGACAGAGGATGCCCCAGACGCAGAGGGCCAGGGCGATGACGCCCAGCAGGGCGTTCAGCGGCTGTTGGCCGGGATAGCCGATCGGCTTTTTGAACCACTTGATCTCTTCGAGCTTGGCGAAGGCGACCAGCGAGCCCCAGAAGGTGACCGCGCCGATCACGCCGGAGGCGACCGTGGCGACGGCCACGTCGATGGAAATGGGCTTCCCCTGTTTAAGCAGGACTTCGGCCCCGGCGACCAGGACCGAGGCCCCGCCGCCGAAGCCGTTCAGCAGGGCCACCATCTGCGGCATGGCGGTCATGCGGACCTTCAGGGCCAACAGCGAGCCGATGACCGCCCCGAGGACGACGGCCGCCAGCACCAGTCCGAACGAAGAGAGAAAGCTTTGTCCCGAGGCCTCTTTCAGCACCAGGGGCACGGTGGCGATGATGGCGATCAACATGCCCAGCGCGCCGATCAGGTTGCCGCGGACCGCCGTGCGGGGATGCGTGAGCATCTTCAGGCAGAAGATGAAGAAAACGGCCGCCAACAGGTAGGCGAGGTAGATAAAGTTCTGCACGGCTTAGTCCTTCCTTTTGAACATGCCCAGCATCCGGTCGGTGACCACGAATCCGCCGACGACGTTGATCGTGGCCATCAGGACGGCGAAAAATCCCAGGACGGAAATCAGCGCCTCGTAGGAGAACAGGGACGCGAATCCGCTGCTGGCCGCCACCAGCGAGCCGACCAGCGTGATACCCGAGATGGCGTTCGAGCCGGACATCAGCGGCGTGTGCAGCAACGGCGGGATCTTGGTGATGATTTCGTAGCCGACGAAGCAGGCCAGGACGAAGATCGTGATGTTGATGACGATCGACGACGGCGGGGCGGCGGATTCCGCCGTCGCCGTTTCCGCGGCGAACAAAGCGAAGTTGTTCAGACCAGAAAGGATTTCCATGACGTGGTACTCGGTGATCGAGGATCGGTAAATGATGTTCGGACTGAATAGCCGGCGGCTAACAGCCGCCGAGGGAATTTTTCGCACTTCGCGGCGGCTGTTAGCCCGCCGGCTATTACTTATTCGTTCATCTTCTGCAAATCGTTTATCACCAGACCGCAACCGTCGGTCGCGGCTTTATGAGGTCGCAAGTTTCGGTCGCGGCTTTATGAGGTCGCAAGTTGAGGATTGACGATCTTTCCTTCCCGCGCCACGCAGGTGGCCTGCACGATTTCGTCGTCGGCCGGGATCTGGATCTGCCCGTCCTTGACCAGCGACAGGAGGAAGGTCGTGATATTCTTGGAATACATCTGGCTGGCGTGATAGGGCGCCTCGGAGGGGAGATTCGTGGGGCCGAGGATCGTCACGCCGTGATGTTTAAGGGTCTGATCGGCTTTCGTCAGTTCGCAGTTCCCACCCCGTTCGGCGGCCAGGTCGACGATGACCGAGCCGGGGGCCATGCCGGCGACCGCCTCGGCGGTGATCAGCACGGGCGATTTCTTGCCGGGAATGGCCGCCGTGGTGATGACCACGTCGCTTTCGGCGACGACCTTGGTCATCAATTCTCGCTGTTTGCGGTAAAACGCCTCGTCCATCTGCCGGGCGTAGCCGCCGCTCCCCTCGGCCGATTCCAATTTCATCTCGACGAACTTCGCCCCGAGGCTGTGGATCTGCTCCTTCACGGCGGGCCGGACGTCGTAGGCGGAGACGACGCCGCCCAGCCGCCGGGCCGTGGAAATGGCCTGCAATCCGGCCACGCCGGCGCCGATCACGAACACCTTGGCCGGGGTAATCGTCCCGGCGGCGGTCATCAGCATGGGAAACATCCTCGGCAGATGCCCGGCGGCCAGCAGCACGGCCCGATAGCCGGCCACGGTGGCCATCGAGGAGAGGACGTCCATGCTCTGCGCCCGGGTAATGCGGGGGAGCAGTTCCAAGGCGAAGAGCGTGACGCCCGAGGGGGCGAGATCCCTGGCCGGCTGGGGCTGGTTCAGCGGATCGCATTGGGCGATCACGATCTGGCCGGCCCGGTAATGGGATCGGTCGGCGGTGCCGGCCTCGGGATTCGCGCCGGCGGCGCGGACCTGCAACAGAACGTCGGCGGCGAAGACCTCCTCGCGGCTGCCGGCGATCGTGACGCCTTTAGCCGTGTATTGCTCGTCCGGATACCCGGCTTCCAGGCCGGCGCCGCCTTGCAGGCAGACTTTCATCCCCGCCTTCACCAGATTGGGGACGGACGCAGGGACCAGGGCCACCCGGCGTTCGCCCGGGAACGTTTCGCGAAGGATGCCGGCAATCATTGCTTTGGGGATAAAATAGAGGAACTATGGTACCACTTGGCAGAATTCCCTAGTATGCCTGAAATGAAAGCCACAGAAAATCCCCCCCCTTGGGGCGTCCCCCTGAAGAACCCTTGTCAGTATTCCGATAAGGAGATAAACTATGAGTTTTTCCATTATGAGGCATTCTCATGGCAATACTGAGGACTAAAACTTACATGGCGAAACCTGCCGAGGTGCAGGCCCAGTGGTGGATCGTGGACGCGACCGACAAGGTGGTCGGCCGCTTGGCCAGCCAAATCGCCATGATCCTGATGGGCAAGCACCGGCCGGGTTACACGCCCCACGTCGACACGGGCGATTTCGTGATCGTCACCAACGTGGAGAAGGTCGTTTTCACCGGAAAGAAATGGGACCAGAAGACGTACACTTGGTACACGGGCTACACCGGTCAGCGGAGCGAGACGGCGGGCCATCGCCGCGACCGCCGGCCGGAACTGATCCTCCGCGAAGCGGTCCGGCGGATGTTGCCGAAGAATAAATTGGCCGTGAAGATGCTCTCGAAAATGAAACTCTACACCGGCAGCGAGCATCCTCATCAGGCGCAGATGCCGGAGAAGATCGAATTAGGCGAAAAGTGAACGACCAGGGAGTAGGGATTGGGGATTAGGGATTAGAAAAGGCCCGTTTCTCCAAACTCTAATCCCCAATCCCTAATCCCCAATCCCTAATCCCTATGCCTTTACCAACAGCAGATCATTTAGGAACCGGCAGGCGGAAAAAGTCAATCGTCCAGGTGCGGCTGCGGCCGGGCGAAGGAAAGATAACCGTCAACGGCCGGCCTCTGGACGAGTATTTTTACAACGTCAAGCAGCAAAAATCGGTCCTGGCGCCGTTGGAATTGACCGGCAAGCGGAACGAAGTGGACGTGAAGATCTCCGCCTCGGGCGGCGGATTCAACGGCCAGGCCGACGCCTGCAAAATGGCCATCGCCCGGGCGCTCCGCCGCCTGGACGAGACGCTCGCGCCGACGTTGCGCGACTCGGGCATGTTGACCCGCGACAGCCGCATGAAAGAACGCAAGAAGTACGGCTTCCGCGGCGCCCGGCGCGGCACGCAGTTCTCCAAGCGTTAATCCGGTGCGAAATCATGCCGCGACGGAATCTCGCCGTTCTGTTGGCCGCCGTGTTGATCGCTCTGATTTGCCATCAACGCGCCGAGTACAATCCCTATGGGCGGATCCTGACCAAATCCCTGAACCTGATCGAGCGGAACGCCCTGGATCCCGTGGGCGAGGAAAAGCTCTTCAAGGGGGCGATGCAGGGGATGATCGGCCAGTTGGGCGACGAGAACTCCTCCTACGTCCCCCCGGTGGAGTCCCGGCATTTAAACGAGTTGCTCGACGGCGAGTTCGAGGGGGTGGGACTGGAAGTCACCCTCGATCCGCAAACCCGGCAGTTGACGGTCCTCTCGCCGCTGTACGGCTCGCCGGCCGCCGAGGCGGGCGTCCGCGCCGGCGATAAAATCCTGCGGATCAACGACCGCAGCACGCAGGGCCTCTCGTTGACCGACGGCGTGGCCCTGATCCGCGGCAAGCGGGGCCAGCCCGTCACCCTCATGATTCAACACCTCGGCGAGGAAAAGCCCGTCGAGGTGAAAATCGTCCGGGGCAACGTCCTCGAAGAGACCGTGCTCGGAGAATCCCGCGACGCCGACGGCTCCTGGAACTACATGCTTCCCGGCAAGGACCGCATCGGCTACGTCCGCATCAGCAGCTTCTCGAAGAACACGGCCGAGGAATTGAAGCAGGTGCTGCACTCCCTGACCGAAGAGGGCGTGCGGGGTCTGATTCTGGATTTGCGGAACAATCCCGGCGGGATCTTCAGCGCCGCGGCCGCCGTCTGCAACCTGTTCGTCAAGCAGGGGGTCATCGTGACCCGGCTGGGCCGCCACGGCCGGATCATGGAGTCCGTGTCGGCCGACGGCGACGCTCCCTACCCCGACCTGCCGCTGGCGGTGCTGGTCAACCAGAACTCGGCCAGCGCCAGCGAGATCGTCGCCGCCTGCCTGCAGGACCACCATCGGGCGGCGGTCATCGGGCAGCGGACCTACGGCAAGGGGACGGTGCAGCAAATCTTCGAACTGGATCACGACGCCGGCTCCCTGCGGCTGACCACCTCCAGCTACGGCCGGCCCAGCGGCAAGAATATCAACCGCCGGCCGGGCGCCGGAAAAGATGAAACCTGGGGCGTCCGCCCCGACCCGGGCCGCAAAGTCGCGCTGGACAACGACGAACTGGCCCGCTGGTTCCTCTGGCGCGCCCGGCGCGACGTCGCCCCCGCCGTAACCAACGGAGCCGCCGAGGAAGACAATTTCGTCGACCGCCAGCGGGAAAAAGCGGTGGAGTATCTGCAAAAGAAGATCAAGGATTGATTGGCAAGCCGCGACCCGCGGTCGCGGCGTTGTGAAAGATGATAAACTCTAACGCTAGAACGCCCCGGGATCGCAACCATGAAAAAATCCTCGGTCGGTTTGCCGTACCTCGAGGATCGTTTACGATCCTTGTCCGTGTAGCGATTACAGGCCCGTGCTTTTAGCACGGGTTGGCAGGGCAATAAGTTTTTTACTTCTCCCCCGTTCCCTTGCCCGTGTGAAGAAGATAATCCCTCTTCCCCAACTCGACGTAAACGTCGGGCCTATTACCGCGTACCGCGGAAACGGCCATCAATGGCCGTGCGATAGGCTAATAGCCTGGAAATGCCGGGCATGGGGCCAATGGCACTCTTTCCCCCTTCTGTTACTTACCGGAAAATTCTCGGTTCCCAACGAACGACCAACCATTAATTATGAATGGCGTCCCCGTCCATAAACATTCCAATTCTGCAATTTCACGATACACCTCTGCAATTGCATAACTGCAATTTCGTTTTACGGCGATTGGGGCGGAAGGGGATTCGGGATTGGCCCGTTGGGCCGTCATTTTCTCCTCTTTGCTCCCCTCCCCTGGGCGTTGCCCAGGGCTGGGAGAACCGTTGCTCCTTCGGAGCAACCCGGCAAGTCGTCACGTGGAACAAATCCAAG
>JAFGPV010000161.1 GCA_016936015.1 Pirellulales bacterium | reverse complement strand
TGCCATGTCCACGCTTGCGTGGACATGCGGGAAACCTCGAATACCATGCCCACGCGAGCGTGGGCATGGCACCCATAATCTTAAGATTGACAAAGCACTAGGCCGTCAGTTCCGCGAAGTTCTTCAGTATTTTCAACCCTTCCGCCTGGCTCTTTTCAGGGTGGAACTGCGTGGCGAAGACGTTGCCGCGCCAGATGGACGAGCAGAACTCCCCGCCGTAGTCGGTCTCGGTGGCAATGACCTCGGCGTCCTGCGGCGCGACGTAATAGGAATGGACGAAATAGACGTAGGCCCCCCCGGCTAGGCCCTTCAAATGCGGGGCGGGCCGGCGGATTTGGAGCTGGTTCCAGCCCATGTGGGGAATAGAGTATTCCTCTGGCAGTTCGAACCGGACCACGTCGCCCTTGAGCACGCCCAGCCCGGTGTGGACGCCGTTTTCGTAACCCTTCTCGAAGAGCAATTGCAGGCCTAGGCAAATGCCCAGGAAGGGCTTGCCGGAGTCGATCGCCTCCCGTATCGGCCGTATCAAATCCTTCCGCCGCAGTTCGGCGATGGCGTCCTCGAAGGCCCCCACGCCGGGCAGCACCACCCTGTCGGCCCCGGCCGCCACGGCCGGATCGCCGGTCACCACGGCCGCGTGCCCGACCTTCTCAAAGCCCTTCTGCACGCTCCGCAGGTTCCCCATGCCGTAGTCGATGATGGCGATCATAAACCAAGTCCTTTAATCAATCGATCCGTTTTTTTACTGTCCATCCAAGGCATCTATCACTTCATTATATGTTTTTCCATTGTTTAATACTTATCTTTATTTCCCGGCCTCTTCGAAGATTTGCTCGAAGCGGCTGCGGATTTGGCGGGTGGCGGTTTCGTAGTCTCGCAGCAGGCCGGCGGGGCCGGGGTAGCGGAGCAGCCGGGCGAGCTTGGCCAGTTCGGTGGGATCTTGGGGGAGTTGGTCGCGGGCGGTGGAGTTGATCAGCCGCAGGCGGCCTTCGATGGTCCGCAACAGGCGGTAGCCGGTGTCGAACAGTTTGTAGTCGGCGGCGGAGAGAAGGTTTGACTTGTGCAGGGCCTGCAAGGCTTCCAGGGTGTTCGGCCGGCGGAGTTGGGGGGCGTTTCGGGCGTGTTGGAGTTGGAGCATCTGGACGAGGAACTCGATATCCACCAGGCCACCCGGCCCGCGTTTCAGGTCACCGGTTGCGGCGATCTGTTCAACCCGGTGCCGCATGGAGCGGATCTCCTCGGTGTCCGTGTTCCGCCAGCGTCGGCTGAATGCGGAGCGGACCACGGCGCGGTCGGCCAGCCGGGCGGCGCGGTCGGAGCCGGAGACGACCCGGGCCTTGCAGAGGGCCTGCCGTTCCCAAAGCTGCCCGCCGCCTTCCTCAAAATACTGCACCAACTTGGCGAAGGTCGTGGCCAAGGGGCCGCTTTTGCCCGTCGGGCGGAGCCGGGCATCGATTTCGTACAGCCGGCCGAAGGGACCGAGCTGCGTGGCGATCTTGATGATCCGCTGACCCAGTTCGCTGAAGAAGTGCTGGTTGGTGGTGCTCTGCCGCGAGGGCAATCCCGCCGCGGGCGCGGTCTGGCCGTCGGCCTCGTAGAGAAAGATCACGTCCAGATCGCTGTGATAGTTCAGTTCCCGGCCGCCGAACTTGCCCATGCCCAGGATGACCCAATCGCAGGGCCTGCCCGTGCGGCGTCCGGCGCCGACCCGCGGCACTCCGAACCGCGCCACCATCCGGGCGTACTCCCGGGCGGCGATCTCCGCCAGGCAGACTTCGGCGATGTCGCTTAAGGCGCCCGTGACGGCGGAGACGTCCTCCTTGCCCAAGATGTCGCGGACTCCGACGCAGAGCTGCTGATCGTTCTTGAAACTGTGCAGGATCGGCTCGATGTCTTCGGCGGCGTGGCACAGCTCGCCGAGCGTTTGGGTGAGCCATTGGCGGGTTGGCAGTTTATCCAACACCAGGCTGTCCATCAGGCTGTCGATCATGCCCGGATTGCTGACGAGGATTCCCGAGAGGAAGGGGCTGTCGGCGCACAGTTCGACGTACAACTGGAGCGAGGGGGGATTGAAGCTGAACAGTTCCCAGAGGACGCCCTTGCCGCCCAGCGAGTCGCTGACCCGGCCCAGGTTGATCAGCGTGGAGTCGGGATCGGCCGTCTCGGCCACGGCCGGCAGCAGCCGCGGGGCGATGGCGGCCAGAAAGTGCCGGCACCGCCGGGTCGAGAGAAAGCGGATCTTCTCTTCCCCCAACGCCATCAGGTTGCGGTACGCCTGCTTAACGTCGCGGAACCGGTATTTCCCCAAAACTTCCTGGATCCGCGGCTCCGACGGATCGGGATCCAGCACTAGGTCCACCTCGTCGGAGACGGCCTCCTCGCCGCCGAAGGCGTCGTGCAACAGATGGTCGAGGATCTTCCGCGTCAGTTGCGTCTTCCGGCGGTAATCGGATTGGAAGGAGTCCAAGGCCGAGTAGCCCATCCGCAGGGCCAACTTCCGCTGCTCGTTCTCCTCCGAGGGCATGAGATGCGTCTGCAAGTCGAACATAATTTGCAGCCGATGCTCGATCTTGCGCAGGAATGCATAGTTCTCTTCCAGGATCGAGCGTTCGAGATTGCTGAGGCAGCCGACTCGCTCCAGCCGCGCGATCGCCTCGAGCGTGTTGCCGGTGCGGATCTCCGGCAGCGTGCCGCCGTTGAGCAACTGGAGGAACTGGATCACGAACTCGACGTCGCGGATGCCGCCGTGGCCGGTCTTCACGTCCCGGGCATCGGCCCCGGCGCGGTGCGCCTGTTGCTCGATCCGCCGTTTGAGCGCCCGGATGCCGTCGATATCGGCCGCGGTCAGATACCGCGGATAGATCCAGGGCGTGAGCTGATTGAGGAATTCCCTGCCGAAGGCCATCGAACCGGCCACGGGCCGGGCCTTGATAAACGCCTGCCGCTCCCAGGTCCGGCCGCGGACGTCGTAGTAGTGCAGGGCCGCCTCGCGGCCGAGGACGATCGGGCCGCGCTCTCCCTCGGGACGCAAACGCAGGTCCACCCGGTACGCGCTGCCCCACTCGGTCAGATCGCCAACCAAACGGACCAGCTCCCGGGCCAACTGCTCGTAAAACTCCTGATTGGAGATGGGCCGGGCTCCGTCGGTGGTCCCGTCGTAATCGTAGAGGAAAATCAAGTCGATGTCGCTGGAGTAGTTCAATTCCAATCCGCCCAGCTTGCCCAATCCGAGGACGGTCAACTGGGCCGGCTGACCGTTGGTTCCCAGCGGCGTGCCGCGCTGCCGGCCAAGCTTGCGACCGGCCGCCCGAAGGGCCGCTTCGAGAACCGCGTCGGCGAGATAGGAAATCTGTTGGGTGACTACCCGGAGCGGCTGTCCGCGGATCAGGTCGCCGTAGGCGATTCGCAGGGTCTCGCGGCGTTTGAATCGCCGCAGCGCGTGCAGGATCGACGCGTCGTGCTCCAAGGTCATCACCTCGGCGGTCACGTCGTCGATGAGCATCTGCCGGGCCACCGGAGCGCCTTCGGTAAGCCGCAGCAGGTCGAACGCTTCGGGATCGGTGACCAGCACGTCGCTGAAATACTGACTGGCGGCAAACAGTTGCAGGAGGATCGGCAGGGCCTCCGGATCACGTTCGAACAACGTGCCCACGGCCAGCGGATTCCGCGCCGCTTGGGCGAACCGTTCCAGGTTGTTCAACGCCATGTCCGGATCGGCGGTCCGCGGCAGGTGCTGTTCCAACTGCGTGCAGATAACGGCCAACAGATCGGGCGTCACCCCCGCCTCGGCCATCCCCGCCAGATTCCCCCGCCCCCGCCGGACGTCCGTCACGCCGACTGCCCGCAGCCACTGGGCGGCGGATTCCGGATCCTCGAGAATACGACCGAGAAGGGGGATGTCCATGTTTTTCAGAGATGTTGCTCTAATCCATTAACATTTAACAGGTTGCGCCGATAAACAGGTTGGTTTTTGGGTAACGGGAGTGCGATTTGGGCAATACCGGGGGGCAATATCTTGTTCTTTCCTTCACGCCCTCCTGAGAGAATGCGGCGGGCCAATTGTAACAGAATGGGTGGCCCAGTTTCTATAGAAAAACATAGTGCTTATTTCGACGGCGTGCGGATGGCGATGTCGTCCGCGGATATTTCTTCCTTGGTTGCCGCGTGATCTTCGGGTGGATGATAATTGTTGTCGGCCAGATAATTCTTTCCGCCATCGTCTTTTTGATTCTGCCCGACGCTGTAGAGCACAAATCCCTCCCCTTGCCGGCGATAGTGCCAAGGGCCTCCGGTGCAAGGATCGGGAGGGAGATCGGGCAAATAGCGGGGCGCCAACGCCGAGAGATCGTCGGGATAGGCCCCTTTTTCGGTTTTATACGCCGAGAGCGCCAAGGCCAGGCGGGTGAGTTGTCGCTGGGTTTCACCGCGGATGAGGGGAAACAATCCCACGGCCATTTTCGTTCCGGGAGAGGGAATTCCCACGCCCTGGATCAGCAAATCGGCCAGCTTCCGATCCTTTTCGGAGAGACGGTCGGCTGGATTTAACGGAGGATATTTCCCCTTGGGAGATTCTTTGCAAAGGGCATTCCAGGTTTGCATCAGTTGCGCTACGGTCGGTTGATCGAGTTCCTTGACGACGTGATCTAAAGAGTTTTGGCAGTAACGTAAGGTTGCGTTCCAGTCGATCTTCGCATCACCGGCAAGTGCCACCAGTTCCTTATTCATAAAACGTTTGATCTTTTCCAAGGCCGGACGTTTTTCCGCTAAATCCAGAGCAATATCGACCAGCTCCAGGCGTTGACCGCGGTCACACACCCGGGATAACGGCGGAAACGGGGTGAGGGATTCGATATCGGCAAGGCATTTTTGGGCCTGGGACCTGGAAAACGGTGCATTCGCGGCCAGGATCGCCCCGGCGCGAAGGGCGTCATAATCAAATCCCCTGCCGAGGCCGGACGTGACAAGCATGGGCGAAGAACCGTAGAGCCGCGCCCAACGATGCCACGTAAGAATATCCTCCCACGCCTCGGGAATTTTATCCTCGTGGATTTTCATCATGGCTCGACAGAGAAGACAACACCCGTAATCGCGGAAAACTTGCATGTCGGAAATCAAGGACCCAACGAAGAGGTCGCCGTCTTTGCTGATCATCGGCTGATAGTATTTCGGCCGGCGGCTCGCCTCCTGCAGGATGGACATAGGTTTCTCATTCTGCCGGATCCATCGCGCGATGATCGAATAATCTTCGCGCGCCCAAGGTTGTTTTTGCGCTTCCTCCAATTGCCGATAAGCCTCGTCTCTCCGGGATTCCGACGGATCTTTCTCCCTCTCCCGCTCTTGATTAAGAAACTCCCAAAGGCAAAGAAAATGCTCTCCTTGCTCGGGCGGTTGCTCCATCTGGAGTTGCTGGAAAAACTCCTTGCGGATCTCGGCAGGAACGCCCTTGGGGCCTGTCGCTTGCCAAAACGGCACAGCGGCGTTATTGGCGGGCGTAACGCCCTGACGCAGCATCCGATCCAACGCGCCGGCGCAATCCAAGGTCCCGTCGCTCCGCAGCGGACCGGTGAAGCGGGTCGTCTCCGGAGAAATCCGGATCAGCGAAGCCGCCGGACGGTTTTTTCGCGCGGCTTCATGCTTCTGCGGTTCGTCCGCCCTGAGAAGGCCCAGGATCAGGAACGGCAGTATCAGGCCTGTGCAAAACAAATGCTTCATCGTATCGGCTCCGAATTTATTATCTGATGAATGAACAACTTGATCAATTTACCAGAAAAAGCAAGCGGATTCAGCACATTCCGGAAACGGCGGGATTTGAGGGCCGGGATCTTTTCGGCGGCACGCGGAGGGCGATGTCGTCGGGCAGTTCGGCGAACTCCTCGGAAGTTTCAACTGCTTGCGCCCAATCCTCGCCCGTGAAATGCCGCCCGCCGTCGTCTCGGCCGTTGGGACCTACGGCATACAATAAGAATCCTTCTCCATCCGGTTGATAATGCAACGGCTCGCCGGTGTATAAATCGTTCGGTAATTCCTGAAGATAGTTCGGCGTGAGCATCTCCAATTCTTCCGGATAGCCGCCGTGATCGTAGCGGTAGCCCGCCAGGGCCAAACAAATTTGGCAGAAATCATCTCGGGTTTGACTCTCGGTATCTAAATCCAAAGTATGTTTCCAAGAAACCATCCGCGTTCCGAGAATGAATTCCACGAGGTTCCGTGCTAAGGTCTCCGGATCCAATTCCCGGATATCGGCGTCGTCTCCGGAGATCCGTTGCATGACCTCCTGGCCTCGTTCGCCGATTTCATGTTCCAGATCGCAGAGTGCCCAGGCACGTTGCATAAAGTCCGGCTGGTCATACGCTTCAACAACCCGATCGAACCAATAGTTGCAGTACCGCATCGCCTCGTTCCAGTCGAGGCGCGAATCACGTGTCAATCTCCTATAAACCATCTGATGAGAATCTGATTGTCCGGTGGCTTCCTGCATCAACTCGCGAATCTCTTCGTTTGGGAAAAGGCCGGGAATTTCCTTCGGAGGTTCATAACCCCTTATTGCAAGTTCTTGCAGTTCATCCAACAGGTCAAGACGCTCACCGTAATCCCAGATCTCCTGAATGGATTTTCGGGGCGGCATATCCTGGATTTGAACCCTATAATTTCGGGCCTGGTCGGCGGAAATCTTCGCATAAAACGCAAAAAGGGAAATGCTTTTCGGAACGATCGCTCGAACCACAATACCCGTCAACCAATTCTCCAAAAATACTCCTTGCAAACACAATCTCCCCCAACGGCAAATAGCGAGAACATCTTCCCAGGCCGCCGTGACGTCTCCTAAGCCCAATCGCCACATGGCATGGGCGACTAATTGGTAGCAGGCATCGCGGCACTCCATAAAACCGAATGCAAAGGAGTTATGGATCACTTTTCGCTCCATGCCGATCCGCGGCGTGGCAAGCGACGGCAATCTGCTTGCCAGACGAAATATTTCCAAAGGTTTTTCGTTCGCAGTCAAGCAGGCGGCGAAATGCGGAAACTCCTCCGATGTCCATGGACCGGAGCAAACATAATCCCATTCCTCGCAGGCCTGCTCAAAGGGCTGATTTCTATGTTTAGAAATTTGCTCAAGAGGCGGCAGTTTGAATCGTGGGTCGAAGTCTTCCAGAGATAATAAATACTCGCCCTCTTCCGGCGGCGCGGGCATCCCGAGCCAGTTGAAAAATCGTTCCCGTACTTCAGGTTTAATGACCCGAGGTCCAAAAACCTGGAACAACGGAATTGCCGCGTTGGTTTTCGGCGAGACGTTTTGCCGCAGATAATTGTTGGTCGCCGCCAAATAGTCCACACAGCCGTCGGGGCGCAACGGGCCGGTCAGAAAAGTCGTTTTGCGGGAGACAGTGATCTTGTGCCGTTGCGTTGGCATGGGGGCGAGGCTAATGGATCATTTTGAGGAAGATTTTTTATTTTCCTTGTTTTCGAGTCTTCTCTTTCGTCAAATCCAAAATTTTCCCTTTCTCCATCACGTACACCGGCGTACCGGTTTGGAGGCCGAGTCGCAAGGCGTTCTTTGCTGCGCGACGTAAGGCGGGCAAAGATCCTTGGATATCGGGATCTTCACTTTTAGCTTTTGTTTTTTTCATGTCTGCTGTGTCGCCCTCCTTGCTACCACGTTGACCGATCCCGATCGAGGAGATATTATAATCCCTCGGAGGATAGGATTCTATGTCAAAGCTCTGTCTCCAAGCCAAGCTGAAGCGGATCAAATTTACTTTCACCCCGACACGGGCGGGCCGCATCCATTATTTGACTCCCGAAGACGTGCGGGTTCTGCTCAGCCGCTTGCCGGAGAAATTATGGGAGCGGTTGAGGGCAGTTCATTTCAACGATCGGTGTCGCGGCAAGCGAACTGCCGGATATACCAATCGAGGGCGTCGTGAAATTGCAATCTGTGCGTTTCCAGCTTCAGTAAGTTGTTCATCTTATACTTCGCGGAAGGAAGGTTGCTCGCCCAACACCTTTGGGGCAAAACGCGGGAAGCAATGGCCGCGATTGGCCATCAGGCGGTTTATGCTCTATGATGTCTTTCTTCACGAATTAGGGCATCTCCAAATCATCGATCCCGATGCAAAATCGCTCCGAAGGAAATTCGCTTCCGAAACGCGGGCGGATGAGTTCTCAAAACATTGGCGGCGTAAATTATGGTCAAAGCATTTCGACCATTCCGATACAGTTCACAATCCGCCCTCTCCTCACGAGTTGATGGATTCTACTAAAGAAGATCAATCATCAAAATAATACCCCAAACAGCGTAAACGCATCGACGCGCTCGATCAGCACGTTGAGAATCCGGCCCGTCAACTCGGCGGGGCCGTCGAAGACGACGATGCGGTCGCAGGGGGTGCGGCCGGTGAGTTGGATAGTATCCATAAAGCCGCGACTGTTGGTCGCGCCGTTTTGCGCGACCACCGGTCGCGGCTTTATGGATTTTAGGGCAGTCTTGCTGGGGCCTTCGACGAGGATCTCGACGGTGCGGCCGAGGAAGGGCTGGTTGTCTTCGAGACTGACGGCGTTCTGGACGGCCAGCAGGTCGTTGTTGCGGCGGCGTTTGACGGCGTCGGGGACGTCGTCGGAAAACAGCTCTGCCGCCTTGGTGCCGGGGCGGGGACTGTACTTGAAGATGAAACTGTTCTTGAATCGGGCCTGGCGGACCAGCTCGACCGTCTGCTGGAAATCGTCCTCCGTCTCGCCGCAGAAACCGACGATGAAGTCGCTGGTAACGGATACGGGATGTCCCCTCTTCCCGACCACTGCGTGGTGCCCGGAGAGGGTTAGGGTGAGGGCTGAGCAAGGGGAGATTTTCTCTGTTTTCTCATTATCTTTCATGCCCTCACCCCGACCCTCTCCCGGAGGGAGAGGGGGAAATAACTCACGAATCCGACTGAGCATCTCGCAGTACTGCTCAACGGTGTAGCCGCGCTTCATCCGCTGGAGGATCGCGTTCGAGCCGCTCTGGGCGGGGACGTGGAGGTAGGTTGAGACCTTCGGCAGGTCGCGGACGGCCTGGAGCAGGTCGTCAGTCATGTAGTTCGGGTGATTCGTGACGAATTTTATACGGCGCAATCCATCAACAGCATTAATGCGTTCTAAAAGATCGGCCAGGTGCAGCGTGCGGCCCAAGGAGTCGTCGCGGTAGCTGTTGACCGTCTGGCCCAGCAGCGTCACTTCCAGGCAGCCGTCGTCGGCCAGGCGGCGGACTTCCTCCACAATCTCCGCGGCCGGTCGGCTTTGTTCCGGGCCGCGGACGCCGGGGACGACGCAGTAGGTGCAGAACTGGTCGCAGCCGGACATGATCCGCACCAGGGCCTGAAAGCGCGAAGCACGAGTCTCGGCCGTGCGGACGGGATCGTACTTGCGGAAGCTGGCGCGGACGTCGGATTGCTTGGCGCCGCGGCGGTCGAGGCTGATATCGAGGATCGGCCCGCTGCCCGCGGCAATTTGCTCGATGAGCGCCGGTAGTTGGGCCAATTGGCCGGGTCCGATCACCAGGTCGACGTGGGGGGCCCGTTGGAAGATGGTTTGCCGGTCCTTCTGCGCCATGCACCCCAGCACGCCGATGATCGTTCCCGGGCGGTGTTCTTTGACGTGTTTCAGCCGGCCCAGGGCGCTGTAGATTTTGTCCTCGGCATGTTGGCGGACGCTGCACGTGTTGAAGAGGATGGTGTCGGCTTCACGCAGGGAGCGGACCAACTCGCAGCCGGCCTGCCGGAGGTCGGCCGCCGCCAGTTCGCTGTCGAGCACGTTCATCTGGCAGCCGACGGTCTGGATGTACACGCGACGATGCATGAAAGTGGACAAGAATGATTTGTAGGTTATGCTTTAGCATAACATATTGAAAAATTTTTCGTTATGCAAAAGCATAAACTACCGGTGCGATCAAGCAGCTTTCGTGTCGCGGGGGGCATGTTCGAACCGGTCGGGATTATTCTGTTCGTCCTCGACTTGACGCTGGAGTCGGCCGAGCACCTGATCCCGCCGCCGGGCCATCAACCGCATCAGGCCCATCACCGCGAAATATCCCGCGATCACCAACAGGGTAATGTCCCAATTGTCCATGTCTTGACCTCCTGACAAGACCGTCCCTACGCCGATCCGTTATTTTACCACGATCCGCCGTGCCGGAGCGAGGGCAGTTTGTCGGGGATGGGACGAGTATCGACGTGACGTTTAGCGGCATCTTGCCGCTTCTACGGGGTTTCGCCGCCAAACCGATCTCCCGCTTGGACGCGATAACCTCGGAGGAAGGCGTCGACGGTCAAGGCCCGTTTTCCGGCGGGCTGGATAGTTTTCGGCAGGACGGCGCCCGAGCCGGCGACGACGAGGAGCCGATCGCCTTCGGCCTCAAGAACCGTGCCCGGCGGGGACTGTCCCAATTTTTGCGCAGAAAAAATGGGACTGTCCCCTTCGGCGGCATCGAAGGTCGTCAGCGGACCGAGGATCAGCCGCAGGGGCGGTCCCTTTTTTCGATGCCAGAAAGTATAGGTCTTCGGCCACGGCTCCATCGCCCGGACCTGGTTCTTGATGTCCCGGGCCGAGCGGGTCCAATCGACCAGACCGTCGGATTTCTTCAGCCGGGGAGCCTTGGAGGCGAGGGCGGGATTTTGAGGCAGCGCCTCCAACCGCCCGGCTTCGAGGTTGTCGATCGTCCGCCGCATCAACCAGGCCCCGAGTTCCGAGAGCCGCTGCTCCAGTTGCACTGCGTCTTCCTCGGGATCGATCTGCGTGGTGGCCTGCGCGATGCACGGGCCCGCATCGACTTGGGGCGTCATGTGGATCACCGTGACCCCGGTCTCTGTCTCGCCGTGGTAGAGCGCCCAATTGATGGGGGCCGCGCCGCGGTATCTCGGCAGCAGCGAGGCATGGAGATTGATCCCCCCCAGCCGCGCCGCGGCCAGCGTCTCGGTGGCAAGGATCTGTCCGTAATCGCAGACGACCAACAGGTCGGCCCCGTATTGCCGCAGTTGCGTCTGAGACTCCTCGGCGTTGACGTCCTCGGGATCGTAGACGGGAGTGCCGTGCTCGTGGGCGACGTCCCGTAGGGGGCTGACCGGCGGGGCCGGTCGGCCCCGGGCGGCGCAGACGGGCGCGGTGACCAGCGCCAAAATCTCGTGGCGGGTCGAAAACAGATCCCGAAACGTCGGCACGGCGAATGGCCCCGTGCCCAGCATCAGCAATCGCATGGTACGAGTTTAGACCATTCCCCGACGGTTGCAAAGGGAAGCCTTCACGTCCGCAGCGTTTCCAGTTCGGCCAGGCGTAAGGCGATTTGCTGGTCGTCGGGAATGATGCCCAGCCGGCGCTCGCCCTGGAACTCGTACTCGAGGTCTTCGAGGGCCTGCTTGACCGAGAGCAATGCCGCCGGGCTCAGCCGGTCGATGAAGACGACGCCGTCCAGGTGGTCGTATTCGTGCTGGGCGGCGCGGGAAAAGAGGCCCGTCAATTCGTAGTTCACCTCCTGGCCCGACAGATCGAACGCGGAGATCCGGATTTTATCGGGCCGGCGGACGGGGGCGTAGATCTCGGGGAAACTGAGGCAGCCTTCCTCGGCCTCGGCGCTGCCGCTGCGCTTGTGGATTTCGGGATTAATAAAAACGTATTCTTGGCCCGTCGCCGGATCGCCTTCGAGATTCAATACGAACAGCCGATAGGGCAAATCGACCTGATTGGCGGCCAGCCCGATCCCCCGATGTTCGTACATAAAATCGAACATCTGGCGGACGTTCTTTTTCAACTCGGCGTCCACCATCCTGAGCGATTTGCTTTTATGCCGCAAGGTCGGGTGAGGGTATTTGACAATCCGCACGATCCAAGTCTCCCGGACTGAAGATGTGTTGTGGAAGGTAGGGTAGGACAAGCGCAGTGCTGTCCCGCCATGTGTTTTTCGCAGTCTTTGGTGGGACTCACTCCGTTTGTCCCACCCTACAAAGTCCCCATGAATTATATCCGTTATCCGCTGCATTGAGAAACCGGAATTCCGGAGATCGCCCTGCCTTCGAGCGATTCACGTTGACTCGTTTTCCGCAACCACTTAGAATTCCGAAAGGTCGTAACCCCTTGTATGCAGAGTAGTTTTGAGCATTGACCATGCCTTCGATCCCTCCGCCGCTGCCCGGATCGGCTAACGGGCCTCCGCTGCCGATCTTCAACGCCCTCGGCCCGACGCTGCGGGAGTCGCGGTCTTCGGCATGGTTGATTTCGCTGGTCGTCCACCTCCTGGCCTTGATCCTGCTTTCGCTGTCTTACACGCGGGGCATGCCGGGCGGAACGCCGGCCCTTTCGCTGAGTCTATCCATCGGCGAGGACGCGAAGGAAGGAACCGATCGGGACGAGGGATCGCAGGCTCCAGAACTCCACATGGCCAACTCGGAACGCGCTCAGTCTTCCGCCGCAACCACCTCATCGGCGCCCCGCTTGGATCAGATACTAAATGCCCCGCCGCCGGTCGATCCCCGCTACTCGCTGCCGGCCCCGCTGAAGGCGATCGGACCGAGCGGCCTGGAGGGCGGCCAGGTCGGCTCGGCGGTGGGAGCGGAATCGGGCCGTGGCGGATCGGGACGCAGCGGCGTGGGCGTCGGCACGGGTCCCGGCGGCGGGATGGCCCGGACCAGCGTCTTCGGCGTCCCCGGCGAGGGTTATAAATTCGTCTACGTTTTCGACCGCTCGGGGAGCATGGGCGGATCGGGCCGAAACGCCCTCTCGGCCGCCAAGGGCGAATTGCTGGCCAGTCTCGTCAACCTCCAGCCGAACCACCAGTTCCAGATTATCTTTTACAACGAGAATCCCACTATTTTTAATCCCTCCGGCCAGAGCGGCCGGCTGGCCTTCGCCACGGAGCAGAATAAACTCCGGGCCAAGCGGTTTCTGGGCGGCATCCTCGCCGACGGCGGCACCGATCACGTCCAGGCCCTGCAACAGGCCATCGCCATGCGGCCCGACGTCATCTTCCTCTTGACAGACGCCGACGAGCCGAGACTCAATCCCGGCCAATTGGCCCGGATCCATCGCATCGCGGCCGGCACCGTCATCAACACCATCGAGTTCGGCTACGGTCCCCGTAGCGGAGGAGATAACTTCCTGGCCCAACTGGCCCGGCAAAACGGCGGACAATACGGATACGTGGACATTTCGAAGATCTTGCCCGGCGGAAAATAGGAAGAGATTATGCAGTTGGGAAAAAGGATTTCGAATTTCGAATTTCATATTTCAAATTGCAGTTTGCAATTTGCAATCCTTCTCCTCATCGCTTTTCCCGCTCCCGCCCCGGCCCAGGACGCCGTTTACCTTTCCAAAGGCGGCGGGCGGGTAAAGGTGACCGGCCAGATCGAGGATTACGGGGGAAAGGGACTGACGCTCGAACTGTCCGGCGGGCGGACGCAGACATATCCAGCCGCCGAGGTGGCGGAAATCGAGACAACGTACACTGCCGAACAAAACGCCGGCCGACAGGCCCAGCGCGAAGGACGCTGGAAGGACGCCCTGGTCCAGTACCAAAAGGCGATGGAGACTGAACAGCGGCGGTGGGTCCGCCGGCAGTTGCTGGCCCGATGGGTGGAGTGCTATCAAGCCCTCGGCGAACCCAGCCGGGCCGGCGAGGCCTTTCTGTTGCTGGTGCGCGACGATCCGCAGACGCCGTATTTCGAAGGCATCCCCTTGGCCTGGCTGCCACGCCAGCCCAATCCCCAGACCGAGCAACTTGCCGGGCAATGGATGGCCCGGCCGGAGCCGGCGGCGGTGTTGCTGGGCGCCAGTTACCTCCTGACGACCTCCCAACGGGGCGCTGCCCTGGACCAATTACGGAAATTGGCGGCCGATCCGGACAAGCAGATTGCCCTGTTGGCCACGGCTCAGACCTGGCGAACCGATTACGCCCAAGCGGGCGATGCCGAACTCGACCGGCGGAGCCGGATGATCGAAAAACTGCCCGAGCCGCTTCGGGCCGGCTCCTATTACGTGCTGGGCGCAGCCCGGCTCCAGCGGCGGCAGTACGAGCGGGCGGCGCTGGCCTTCCTCCACGTGCCGATCCTGTACCCGCAGCAACGGACGTTGGCCGCTCAAGCGCTGCTGGACGCCGCCCGGGCCACAGAGCACTTCGACCAACCCGCCGCCGCGCGGCTCTATCGGGAACTGCTCCAGCAGTATCCCGACGACCAGCGCGCCGCCGCCGAGGCGGAACAGCGATTGGAGGAGATGAAATGAAGGTTGTTTTTCTGTCTCTGGTTTTTTATGTTCCTAATGTTCGACATAATTCCAGTTTCCAAGAGATGGCAATCCTGCTATCACTAAAGTGGAGTATTGGTTACGATAGAGCATCCTGATAACCTTTGCGGAATCCCAGGCATGGCCGTACCTTCAGTTGTCGAAGAACTGGTCGAGCGTTTCGAGGCCCATAGGGTAACCTACCAGTCGGAGCAGTACAACGAGGCCCAACTCCGCGGGGAGTTTATCAATCCGTTGTTTGAAGCCCTGGGGTGGGACGTCTATAACAAAAAGGGCTATGCCGAGGCGTACAAGGAAGTCATTCACGAGGCTGCCATCAAGATCGGCGGGCGAACCAAGGCGCCGGATTATTGCTTCCGGGCAGGCGGCGGGCAGCGGAGCTTCTTCGTCGAGGCGAAAAAACCCTCGGTCGATATCGGCGAGGCGATCAGTCCCGCCTACCAATTGCGGCGCTACGCCTGGTCGGCGAAGTTGCCGGTCAGCATTTTAACCGACTTCGAGGAATTCGCCGTTTACGATTGCCGCATCCGGCCGGATAAATCCGACAAAGCCGCAACCGCCCGGGTGATGCTGATCGGATATCGGGAATATCTTGAGCGTTGGGATGAACTGTTCGCCCTGTTCTCGCCCGAGGCGATCCGCCGCGGATCGCTGGAGCGGTTCGTCGCCAGCAAGAAGATCAAAAAGGGGACCGCGGAGGTCGATAAGTCTTTCCTGGAGGAAATCGAATCGTGGCGGAACGAACTGGCCCGGAATATCGCCCTGCGGAATCCGGAACTCGATCCACGGGACCTGAATTTTGCCGTGCAGCGGACGATCGACCGGATCATCTTCCTGCGGATCTGCGAGGATCGGGGCATCGAGTCCTACGGGACTCTGGAATCGCTGCAAAGCGCCCCGAAGATTTACCGCCGCCTGGCTGAGTTGTTCCAACGGGCCGACGACCGCTATAACTCGGGGCTTTTCCATTTCACTCCGGAACGGGATCGGCCCGAACCGCCCGACGAGATGACGCTCGCGCTGGAGATCGACGACAAGCCCCTGAAGGAAATCCTGCGGAAGCTCTACTTCCCGGAAAGCCCTTATGAGTTTTCGGTGTTCCCCATCGAGATCCTGGGACAGGTCTATGAGCAGTTTCTCGGCAAGGTGATCCGGCTGACGGCGGGCCATCAGGCCAAGGTCGAGGAGAAACCGGAAGTGCGGAAGGCCGGCGGCGTGTATTATACGCCGACCTACATCGTCGATTACATTGTCAAGCATACCGTCGGAAAGTTATTAGAAGGCGCAGGGCAAAAGGCGAAAGACGGAGAAGAACCAACAACGAGAAGAGGGATAACGCCGAAACAGGCGGAAAAACTGCGGATTTTGGACCCGGCCTGCGGTTCCGGATCGTTTTTGATCGGGGCGTACACGTATCTGTTGGATTGGCACCGCGATTGGTATCTCAACGACGGGGCGGAGAAACACGCCAAGGGCCGCAGTCCGAAACTCTACCAGAGCCCTGCCGGCGACTGGCGGCTGACGACCGCCGAAAAAAAACGCATTCTGCTGAACAACATCTACGGCGTGGACATCGATCCGCAGGCGGTCGAGGTCACCAAGCTCTCGCTGCTGCTGAAGGTGTTGGAGGGCGAATCGGCCGAGACGCTGGCCAACCAGTTGCTTCTTTTTCACGAGCGGGCGCTGCCCGACCTGGGCGCAAACGTCAAGTGCGGCAACTCGCTGATCGGCCGCGATTTTTTCAACGGCCAACAGTTGAGCATGTTCGACGACGAGGAACGCTTCCGGCTCAACGTCTTCGACTGGCAGTCCGAGTTTCCCGAGGTTTTCAAGGCCGGCGGCTTCGACGCGGTGATCGGCAACCCGCCGTATGTGCGAATTCAAACCTTGAATGAAACTCAGCCGGAAACCGTCGAATACTTTAGGACGAAATATCTATCCGCTTGCAAGGGAAATTATGACATATATATACTATTTATCGAAAAGGGTTTGTCCTTATTGAACATTTACGGACTGTTGGGTTTTATTTGTCCGCATAAGTTTTTTAATACAAAATACGGAGAATCCCTGCGGACATTAATTTCCACAAATAAGCATATCTCGCAGATAGTGCATTTTGGACACCAACAAGTATTTTCAGGTGCGACAACGTATACATGTTTGTTATTGTTATGCAAAGACGGGTCTCATTCTTTTCGGTATGTTAAAGTAGATGATCTTCTTATATGGAAGAATAAAGGTGTTGCAGTGGAAGAGTCGATTGACGCGAATGTTCTTACTTCAATAACCTGGACTTTCAATATCGGTAATGGCAGGAAAGTATTTGAAAAGCTCAAGTCCCACCCCGTCACATTGGGTCATCTTGCCGAACGAATGGCTCAAGGAATCCGTACGAGTGCAAACGATGTTTACGTGATTGACATTCAGAGATCCACGAAAAAAACAGTTGTTTGCATTTCCTCTCAAATTCCAGGAAAGATCGTACTCGAACCTGACCTTGTACACTCATTCCTGCAAGGAAAGGAAATAAAAGCCTATTCGGTTTTACCTTCCAACAAAGGCGTTATCATTCCCTATGAAATGCTTAAAGGGAAAATGACCCTCGTTCCCGAAAAGGAAATGCGAAAACGCTTTCCGAGAACTCTCGATTATCTACTAAAAAACAAATCAATACTTCAAAGTCGAGAACGCCATCGGATGAAAGGCGCTCTTTGGTACGGTTATGTTTATCCAAAAAACCTTGATGTAATGACGCATCGAAAAATTCTCGTTCCCGATATCGCCGATCGGGCATCCTTTGCGTTGGATGAAGATGGAAGATATGCCTTTACCAGCGGCTATGGCATTATTCTTCGGGAGGATGTAAGAGAATCTGATTATTACGTTTTGGGACTACTCAATAGTAAAGTTCTCGACTTCTATCTCAAAAACATCAGTACAGTTTTACGAGGTGGTTACTTTAGATACTTTACGCAATACATTGAAAATCTGCCTGTTCCCCGAATTAATTTTGCTGATCGTAAAGATAAAGCACGGCATGATCGGATGGTGAGATTGGTGGAAACCATGTTGATGCTTAACAAGAAACTGTCCGTGGTACGAACGGGGCACGACAAAACGGCGATTCGTCGGCAGATTGACGCGACGGACCGGCAGATCGACCGTTTGGTGTACGAGCTTTATGGATTGACGGAGGAAGAGATTGCGATTGTGGAACAGCCAGAGGAAAAGTAGAAGTAACATCAGGAAAAGCCCTCACCCTAACCCTTTCCCAGAGGGAGAGGGGACGTTTTATGACGATATTCCGATGGTTTCTGACATCGGTGATTTTCTTGACCGGCCTCTCGGCGGCCGGGAGTGCGGAAAGCGTCGATGCACGATTTTTAGAGGGATTGCGCGAAAGGGGACTCTATCAATTGGCGGAGGCGTATTGCAAGGAACAGCTTGGGCGGGATGATCTTTCGGAGGTGCGGCGGGCGGAATTGACGATCGAGATGAGCCGGGCGATTACCGAGCAGGCCGTCGGCGCGGCGCCGGCGGAGCGGGGGCCGCTGTGGCGGAAGGCCCTTGGGGCGCTCGACGAATTCCTGGAAAAACATCCGGCCAGTCCGCGGCGGATCTTGGTGAAATTTCAGAAGGCCCTGACGTTCCTGACGCGGGGGGAATTGGCGCGGCAGGAGGCGGAACTTTCGGGCACCAACGCCGGCTTGTGGGAAGAAGCGCGTACGCAACTCCGCGAGGCGATCGGGCAGTTGCAAGGGCTTGCCGAAGAGGCGGAAGAAAAATTGCGGGAGATGAATGCGTCCACACAGAGGGGGACGGTCCCATTTTCGCTGCGCGACAATTGGGACAGTCCCCAAAATTCCCTTTCCGCCGCACAGTGGGACTCCTTGCAGAAGAGCATCCACTACGAGCTTTCCCGGGCGCTGAGGAATCAGGCGTTGTGTTATCCGGCCGAGAGTCCCGACCGGGCGAATTCGCTCACACAGGCCCTGAAACTGCTGGATCCGCTGTCCCGCACGGAGGCCGACAACCGCCTGACGTGGCGGAGCCGGATCGATCGGATCACCTGTTACCGCCTGTTGCAGGATTACGAGTCGGCCCGGGCGGCGTTGGAACAGTTCCAGCGGCAGAAGCCGCCGCCGGAGTTCGCCCGGCGGGGCGAGGCGGAAGCCGTTCGCCTGGCATTGGCCCAAAAGGACGTCCCGCGAGCACTGAAATTGTTTAAGGAAGCTTCTGGTGATCGGAAGGGGACAGTCCCATTTTCACTGCGTGAAAATTGGGACAGTCCCCAGTCGCCCGAGTTGGAATTGGCCGGTCTGGAGGCGTATCTGGCGGCCTGGGCCGCGGCCCGGCAGGCAGGGGGAGACGATCAGGACAAGCCGTGGCAGCAGAAGGCCGACGCCCTGTTGCAGCGGCTCGGCGCCCTCTACGGACCGTACTGGGTGCGACGGGGCGAAATGCTGGTGGCCGGGCAGGTCCGCGCGGCGCCGGAGAGCGGCGACTTGGCGATGCTGGTCCATGCCGCGGAGAACGCCTTCCGCAGCGGGCACCTGGACGACGCCCTGGCCGTCTACGATCGGGCGTCCGCCCTGGCCGGGAAGGAGGGGAACCAGGACCGGGCCTTCGAGTTGGCGTACACCGCCGCCACGATCGAGCACCAGCGGAATCGCCACGAGCAGGCGATGGACCGCTATCGGCGTATGTCACTCGCGCATCTGGAAAACCCCAAGGCGGCCGAGGCCCATCACCTGGCGATCTATCACGCCGGGCATGTCCTGGCCGAGTCTGCCAATAAGGGGACAGTCCCATTTTCACAGCGTGAAAATCGGGACAGTCCCCAGACCGGAATGTCCCCGGACGATTTCGTCAAGCTGCTCCAAGAGCACTTGCAGCGCTGGCCGAACGATCCGCGGAACGACGATCTGAGGCGGCGGCTGGGCGGGGTGTTCGAACTCCGGCGGCGTTGGCCCGAGGCCCTGGCGGCCTATCAGGCCATCACGCCGGGCGATCCTCGTTTCCAGGAAGCCGTGGACGCGGCGGAGCGATGTTGCCAAGCGTGGTGCGAGGAGCTTCGCGCAGCGGGCAAACCGACCGGCGACGCGGCGGTCAAGGCGGCGGCGTGGTTCGAGGCCTCGATCTTGACGCCGGACGGACGGTTGCCGGAGCGGTTCAGTCCCGCGGCCCGGGCGGCGGCGCTGGCGGCCGCGCGGATCCGGCTTCGCTACACGAACAAGGGTGCGGAACGAGCGGAAAACATCCTGGCGGCGGCGCTGCAGAATTCCAGCGACGCGGACGCGGCGTGGAAATCGGCCGTGCAGGCGTTGATGATCTACGCCCTGGCCCAACAGGGAAAAACGGCCCAAGCTCGGGAGGTCTTGACGCAAATGACCGGCTCCTCCCCGGCTGCGTGGCTGGAGGTTCTCGACGGATTACGCCGCGTCGCCGAGGAGCTGCCCGAAGGGGAGCGGAAACCACTGGCCGAACTGCAACTGCGGGCGATCGAGATGGCGGAAGGGACTTTCACACCGGTGCAGAGGCCGTCTTGGGAACGGATCCGTGCCCAGGCCCTGGCCGACGCCGGGCGGACGCAGGAGGCCCTGGCGGCCCACGAGTCTTTAGAGCGGCAGTTTCCCGACGATCTCGGCATCGTGGAAGCCCATGCCCAACTGCTGCTCGACCGTCCGGACGGCGGTTCGCAAGCCAAGGCCCTGACGCGGTGGAAAACCGTGGCGCAAAAATCGAAGCCGGGCAGCCCCGCCTGGCTTCGGGCACAGTACGCCCTGGCCCTGATCCACTATCGTGAAGGGAAGAAGACGGAGGCGGCCAGGGACATCCGCATTGTGGAACTCTCGTACCCGGAACTCGGTGGGGCGGAGTTGAAACGGAAGTATCTCGAACTGCTCCGGCGCAGCCGGGAGTAAACGCGGTTATTGAATCTCGAATTCACCATCTCGTCTCAACGCCCTGGGATGGCAATCCCAGGAGTAAGTTAGCGGCCCCGCACCCCCGCGATTGCCATCGCGGGGCGTTGGACGACGGAAACAACTCACCTCCACGGGCCGCGGATGTAATAGACGCCGAACTGGTCGGTGTCGCTGGGCCAGGGGGGAGTGGGGCGGAAGAATGCGCGGTTGTAGTAGCCCGGGCCGGGATAGTTGCGCTGGAACTGATGGTCGATCGACACGACCCGGGTATTACCCACTCCCCAGCCCCACTTGGTCTGATTCTCGGCCGTCGGCGGCACGACCAGCGCCACCGGCATCCCCCAGGCCGGATCGTAGTAGCCGCCGTGCCAGGGAGTGGTCATCGAGTTCCAGTACGCCCGGCGTCCTTTGCAGGAACCAAATCCGCCGGCATAGGCCGAGCCGTAAAGCAGTGCAATGATGGAAACAAGGAGGATCGTTTTGGCTAGACACTTCATAGGAAAATCCTTTGCAGGAACGTGTGATTCTCAGGGGACCTATAAGACCCAGGAGTCCCATAGGACCTTGTGGGATATTTTTCAGTCGTTCATCGACGAACGACCGGCGGAATCGCGGTTTAGTGCCAACGCACCCTGGTGTACGTGCGGCTGCCGTCGGCATGGTTCCGGACGTACGACCGCCGATGGCGCCACAGGAACTCGTGCGGCATCAACGGCTGATAGGTGATGTAGGTGTGGCCCACCAGGGGCGGCGTCGGCCGCGGGCATAAGTACATCTGGGCGCCCACGCTCCCGGCGCCGACCGGCGGCACGTAGTAGTTGTAAAACAGATCTTCCGACCCGTAATAGGGCAATTCCGCAGACGCCGTAGCGCTAAGGATGGAAAAACCCATCACGAGAAAACAAACTAAGATCAACCAACGCTTCATTGCGGAGACTCCTTGGTCGTAGGCACACTCCGTGTGCCGTTTCTTAACCTTGCGGATGAATTACCTGATCTTGTAGCCGATAGAATGTCACAAATCGGCGGCAGGAGCCGCCTCCTACATTTCTTAAATAGACTTGTTCGATAACTCCTTGTAAGAATCTCGGCCGGCAACGATGGAAGGGGTAAATCTTTATATTCAGGTTGCAGCGAAGAGACATAGTTTGTGGAAAATACAAGGAAACCCGGGTGGGCACTCGCCGGGATAATCGTTATAATCGGCACAATACGAAGGAGTTAAGTGATGGAGCACGCAAGTTTGGCTACTACCCCACCCCCCCCAGTGAAGAGATCCGCCACAAATTCTAGTCCCTCCCACTCTGGCGCCAACGGCCAGGCCGCGCGGCGCCTTCGCCGACGGGCAACCGCCCAGTCGATGGCGGCCAGTCAGCGGGACATTTCCGTCAGCGAATTTTTCGCCAAGAACCGGCATCTGCTGGGTTTCGACAGCCCCCGCCGGGCCTTGTTGACGGCCGTCAAGGAAGCGGTCGACAACGCCCTTGACGCCTGCGAGGAGGCCGGCATCTTGCCTGAAATTTGGGTCCACGTCCAACGCATCAGCCCCGACCGCTACAAGGTCGGAGTGCAGGACAACGGGCCGGGAATCCTGAAAAAGACCATCCCCCTGATCTTCGGCAAGCTGCTGTACGGCTCGAAGTTCCACCGCCTGCGGATGAGCCGCGGCCAGCAGGGGATCGGCATCAGCGCGGCGGGGATGTACGGCATGTTGACCACCGGCAAGCCGATCAAAATCATGTCGAAAATCTCGCGGAAGGATCCAGCCCATTACTACGAGATCCAGATCGACACCAAGCGGAACCTGCCCGAGATCCTCAACGGCAGGGGCGACGGCGTCGAAGTGCCCCCCGGAGCCGCCGGACAGCGGGCCATCGATAAACACGGCATCGAGTGGGAGGACCTGGAACACGGCACCCGGGTGACGATTGAGCTGGAAGGCAAATACCAGCGGGGTCGCGGCAGCGTGGACGAGTACCTCGAACAGACCGCCATCGCCAATCCGCACGTGGCGATCCACTATACCGATCCCGACGAGAAGAAAATCGACTACGCCCGAGTGGCGGAGAACCTGCCGCCGGAGCCGAAAGAGATCAAGCCGCACCCCTACGGCGTGGAACTGGGCCATCTGGTCACGATGCTCAAGGACACAAAGGCCCCGACGATTGCGCAGTTCCTGGGGACCTCGTTTTCCCGGGTCTCGCGGAAAATCGCCAAGAAGATCTGCGAGAAGGCCGGGGTCAAGATCCGCTCAAATCCGAAAAAGAGCGGGCGGCACGAGGCCGATTTGATCTATAAGGCCATCCAGGAGACGAAGATTCCCGCGCCGACGACCGATTGCATCTCGCCGATCGGCGAAGAACTGATCATCAAGGGCCTGCACCACATCGTGCCGGGCGAGTTCTACACCGCGGCCACCCGGCCACCGGCCGTGTACCGGGGAAATCCCTTCGTGATCGAGGTGGGCCTGGCCTACGGCGGAGCCGCCGTCGCGCACCGCGTCGGCCGCGAAGCATTGGCCGAACTGATCGAAGAGACCGACGCCCGGACGCTGCGGCAGTTCCTCATCACCACCTTCAACGGCATCGGGGCCGACGGGGCCGATAAAATCCTCGCCGAGTCGGCCCTAAAGACCCGGGTTTCTCCCGGCAATCTGAAAAAGGCGGAGATCGATAAATTGCACGAGGCCTTGCAAAACGTGAACGTCAGCGACGGCCAGTCGATGAACATCCTCCGCTACGCCAACCGCGTCCCGCTGCAATTCCAGGCCGGGGCCTGCGCCATCACCCAAACCGTGATGCAGACTAACTGGCGGGCCTACGGCCTGCAACAGTCCCGCGGCTCGCTGCCCGCCGGGCCGGTCACGCTGATGGTCCACATGGCCAGCGTCTGGGTGCCGTTTACCAGCGAGTCGAAGGAGGCGGTCGCCTCGTATCCCCAGATCCAGAAAGAGATCCGCCTGGCGCTGCAGGCCGTCGGCCGCAAGCTCGGCATGTACCTCCGCCGCCGCCGCCGCGTCCACCACGAAGGCCAGCGCCGCAACCTCTTCCTCCGCTACGTCGGCGAAGTGGCCGGCGCCGTCAGCAGCATCAACAAGACCGACCGCCAGAGGCTCTACGACAACCTGATGCGGGTGGCCAGAAAACGCACCGCCGAGGCCGACACCCAACTCGACGACCGCGGCCGGAAAATCGACGAAAACAGCCAGGAATTCGGCGAGCACGTGTTGATCGTGGAGCAGGCGGAGATGACTTCACCACCAACGGTGGCTTCATAGACATCTGAATCTGGTGTTTGAATAAGATTCAGACTGGAACGGGCAATCCGTTCACGATAAAATTCTGTGGCTATGACAACTTCCAAAAACGATCCACTACCGCAACTGCCGCCGCGAAATCCGGAGGCGCATAAGGGGGATTTCGGGACGGCGCTGGTGGTCGGCGGGTCGCGGGGGATGACCGGGGCGGCGGGATTGGCGGGAATGGCGGCGCTGCGGGGCGGGGCGGGGCTGGTGCGGGTGGCCGTGCCGGAGGTCTGTCTGGAGACGGTCGCCGGCTTCGAGCCGTGCTACACGACCATCCCGCTGCCGTGCGACGCCGTGGGCCGATTGTCGGATCTGGCGGTTCCCAAGGTGAAGGAACACGCCGCGGACGCCACCGCGGTGGCCTTGGGGCCGGGTCTGGGACGCTCGGAGGAATTGGATCGGCTGGCGGCCGCACTCTATCGGGAGATCGAAAAGCCGATGGTCGTCGACGCCGACGCCCTGAACGCGCTTGCCGTACAGCCGGATATTTTAGAGCAGCCCGGCGGGCCGCGGATCCTGACGCCGCATCCCGGGGAGTTTGCGCGACTGGTCGGCAAAAAACTGACCGGCAAGCAGCGGCAAAAGGCGGCCGTCGAACTGGCCGGGCGGTGCGGCGTAGTGGTGTTGCTGAAGGGTCATCGGACGTTGATTACCGACGGGAAGCGGCAGGCCGTCAACGCGACGGGCAATCCGGGAATGGCCACGGGCGGGACCGGCGACGTGCTGACCGGTCTGACCGCGGCCCTGCTGTGCCAGAATTTCGAGCCGTTCGACGCCGCTCGGTTGGCGGCCCATCTGCACGGCCTGGCCGGCGACCTGGCCGCCAGGCAACTCGGGCAAATCTCCTTGACCGCAAGAGATCTGATCGACTTTCTGCCCCAGGCGTTTCGCAAGTCCATGACAACATGAAGTTAGCCGGGCCGGCCCCGGCAATGAGTACGGAGTGCTGAGTACGAAGTACGGAGTGAATCGACACAAGGAGGGAGTTATGAAAAAGAATCCACTGCTCCAATTAACTTCTCTCGGGCAGAGCGTCTGGTTGGATTTCATTCAGCGGGGGATGTTCGCCTCGGACGAGTTGCAACGGCTGATCGAGGAGGACGGGATCAGCGGCGTGACGTCGAATCCGGCGATTTTCCAAAAGGCCATTGCCGGGAGCCGCGACTACGAAGACGACATCCGCCGTCTCGCCCGGCAGGGGAAAAACGCGGAGGAGATCTACTGGACGCTGGCGATTGCGGACATCCAGCAGGCGGCAGACCTCTTCCGCCCCACCTACGACCGGACGGCGGGCCGGGACGGCTTTGTAAGCCTGGAGGTCTCGCCGCACCTGGCCCACGACACGGACGGCACGGTCGCCGAGGCGCGGAAGCTCTGGACGGCGGTCGATCGGCCCAACATTTTGATCAAGGTGCCGGGGACGGCGGAAGGGCTGCCGTCCATCGAGAGGCTGTTGACCGATGGGATCAACGTAAACATTACGCTGCTGTTCGGCCTGCCGCGCTACCGGCAGGTGGCCGAGATCTATTGCGCCGCCCTGGAGGCCCGTGCTTCGCGGGGCCAGCCGCTGAATCATGTTGCCTCGGTGGCGAGTTTTTTCCTCAGCCGGTTCGACGTCTTGTTGGATCCGCTGTTGGAAAAGATCGTCCAGGAAGGCGGTCCCAAGGCGGAGACCGCCCGGTCGTTAAAGGGCAAGGTGGCTCTAGCCCAGGCCAAGACGGCCCATCCGATTTACCAGGATATTTTCGGCGGCACGTCCTTCCGGAAATTGGCTTCCCAAGGCGCTTTCACGCAGCGGCTGCTGTGGGCGAGCACAAGTACGAAGAATCCCGAGTACAACGACGTGATGTACGTCGAACCGCTGATCGGGCCGGACACGATCAATACCCTTCCCCTGGAGACCGTGACAGCCTATCGCGACCACGGCAATCCCGCTCCGCGGTTGGAAGAGGGCCTGGAGGCGGCCCGGGAACAACTCGCACGGTTAGCGGAACTGGGGATTTCCATGGATCAAGTGACCGAGCAATTGGAGGCCGAAGGAGTGCAGAAATTCATCAAGCCGTTCGACGCGCTGCTGGGAACCCTGGAAGCGGCGCGGACCGCGGCGGGGGGATAAAAATCCTTATCCTATTTAAGGAAGGGATTAAAACGTTTTTCCCGCCCGACGGTGGTAGGGGGACCGTGACCAGGGTAGAGTACCGTGCCGTCGGGAAGCGTGAAGAGTTTTTCCCGGATGCCGTCGATCAGTTCCCGGGAATCGCCGTCGGGGAAATCGGTCCGGCCGATGCTGCCGGCGAAAATCACGTCGCCCACGAAACACACCGGCGGGTCGCAGGAATCCACCAGATAGACGACGTGCCCGGAGGAATGACCGGGGATCGCCAGAATCTTCAACGTTATTCCCGCCGCGGCGTAGGTTTCCCCGTCTTCAACCGTCTGATCGGCCGGCGGGCTTTCCAGGGCCATGCCGAACAACGCCGAGAGGTTCTGCCGCGGGTCGGCGAGCTTTAAGGCGTCCCCTTTTCCCACAACCAACGGGCAGTCGGGCCACTGGTTTTTCAGACTGCCGTTGCCTGCAATGTGATCGCTATGGGCGTGGGTAATCAGGATCGCCGCGGGAATGAACTTCTTCTCTTGGAGGCACTTCAAGATCTTCTCCGGCTCCAGACCGGGATCGATCACGAAACAATCCCCCCGCCCTGGGAGACTGACAATATAGGTATTTTCCTCGAAGGGGAACGAAACCACCGTGATAATGCAGAATTCCGCTGGTGACAAGAAATTGACCTCCTTAAGAACTATGAAAATGGGTAAAATGTAAGGTTATCGGTGGAATTGGCGGTCGAAATCGAAAAAGCGCTTAGGCAAGCGGACCTTTCCGAGTGAAACATTGTAATTCTGTCTTGAAAGAATTGCGATAACGAGCAGAGAAGGACAGTATTGAGGAAAGTAATTTTCTTAAGAGTTTCGACGCAGGAGCCGTTCTTCAACGAGGATTTGACAAGGAAGCGAAAAAATCGCCAACCAAAGGAGTGATTTGGCACGTTACTTGCTTGATATTTGGAGATATTCAATCTCCCCCGAAGTATGGATTTTCTTTCGCGGTACTGCGCGGCCGACTGTCCACAACGGGTAGTGACAACTCCCCAACCCAGTACCCGATCAGGAGGGTTTTTCATGATCTCCCTAGCCCGGTTAAGCCACTTGGGCAGCTCGGTTTGGATTGCCGTATTCTGTCTTGGCAGCACGTTGTTGGCTGAATCGCCTGTCGCGGGGCCGTATGCTGCGGCCTCCCAGACCCGGCCCGCCTTGCAGTTGGCCGAACGCTCGGAACCCCTTTTGAAAGGGGCGGCCCCCCAGCTCGGGCCCGCCCAACCCAACGAGCATCCGATGATGCCCGCACTCCGCTGGGCCTACGCGGGACTGGGAAACATCGAAAAAATCGAAGATTATTCCTCCACGCTGGTCAAACACGAGCGGATGTACGACGGCAAGATGAAAGACTACGAGTATTGTTTCATTAAAGTCCGCCATCGGCCCTTCAGCGTCTATATGCGATTCCTCGCGCCGGCCGACGTGAAAGGCCGGGAGGTGATTTACATCGAGGGACGGAACAACGGCAATATGTGGGCCCACGGCAGCGGCGTGCAGAAGAAACTCTTCGGCACCGTCTCGCTCAAACCCAACGGACCCGTGGCCATGAAGGACCAACGCTATCCGATTACGGAACTGGGGATTCTGAACCTCACCCGGCGGCTGGTGGAAGTCGCGGAAAAGGACCGGCACTACGGCGAATGCGAAGTGCGTTTCTACAAAAATGCGAAGGTCAACAACCGCGTCTGCACCATCATCGAAGCGAAGCACCCCGTCCCGCGGGGAAATTTCATTTTCCACGTCGCCCGGATCTACGTCGACGACGAATTGAACCTGCCCATCCGCTACGAGGCGTATAACTGGCCCAAAGAACCCGGCGGACCTCCGGAACTGACGGAAGAATACACGTATCAGAACCTCAAGCTGAACAACGGCTTCACCGACGCCGATTTCGACACCAATAATCCCAACTATCGGTTTCGTTAGTGTGATCGCCTTCCTAAAAACCAGCGACCTCGGCCGGAACTCCGTTTCGCCGAGGTCGTTGTGTTGACGATCCCAGCCTCCGTCCCCTATGAACGCCGAACGCCAAAAATCCAAGGGACGCCGCCGGCTGCGGAGCGTACTCCGAGTTACGCTTTTACTCGCCGCGGCGAACGGAATCATTGTCGTGTGCCTGATGTTTCTCGAAGACGCCATGATTTATTTCCCCTCCCGGTATCCGGAAGGGGACTGGAATCCGCCGGATCTGACGGTCGAAGACGTCTGGCTGAGCGGCGCCGACGGCGTGAAGCTCCACGGCTGGTATGTCCCCTGCGCCCACCCGAAAGCCTACGGCTTGTTCTTCCACGGCAACGCCGGCAACGTCACCCACCGGGCCGAGATCTTGCGGCATCTGGTCCATGAGGTCGGCATGTCGGTCCTGATCGTCGATTACCGGGGCTACGGCCGCAGCGAGGGAAAGCCCGGACAGCGTCCGATCCTCGCCGACGCCCGGCAGGCCCAGAAGTGGCTGATCGAACGGGAAAAGATCTCCGCTAAGGATATCGTGTTGATGGGCGAATCGCTCGGTGGCGCCGTGGCCGTCGACCTGGCCGCCGAGACCGGCGCCCGGGCGCTGGTGCTCATTTGCACCTTTTCCAGCCTGCCCGACGTGGCCGCACACCATTATCCGCTCTTTCCCGTCCGTTTACTGATGCGCTCGCGTTACGATTCCGAGAGCAAGATCAAGAATTACCACGGCCCGCTGTTTCAGTACCACGGCACGCCCGACAGCATCGTGCCGATCGAGTCCGGTAAGCGGCTCTTCAACGCGGCTAATGAACCAAAACGCTTTACGGAAGATCCCCAACACGATCACAACGACCCGCTGCCGGAGAAGTTCTATGCCGAATTGCGGCGTTTTCTGGAAGACTCTTGATAATTGTTGCGGAACGTCATACGTCGCCTTTCGCTCCGAGAAAGTAGCGGTCATTCCACGCAACATTCGCGGAGCACAAGGCGACAGTCAGCCAAACCTGCCCTTTCCGCAACAAAAACATATAGAGTGGGTGAGAGGGCAACGGGAGCCGGGTTACCGGTCGAAGAGGTCGGGATTGACGGTGAGTTTGTCCAAGCGGCAGGTCAGCATGGCATAGACCCGAATCCCCTCGTCCGAGCCGGTGAGCGTATAAGCGAGGCCATGGACCGATCCGTCGCAAAAGACAAAATTGCAGACCGCGGGATGGGCGCTGCCGAAGTCCCAATAGCCGTCGTAACCTTGGCGGTCTCGCCGGAAGGGATGACCGCTATTTCCCAATCGGACAATATCCCAATCGTATCCCTGCAACATCGGACCGGTGTCACTCGGGCACAAACCCGTAAAGTAATGATCGGGATTAAGATATTTTTCACCGGCGAAAATGGTGTTGCTCAAACCGTCGAGAATATGTTTCTCGCTGAGCGTGCTCCGTTGATAAATAATGCCGGTGAAATCTCCGTCCGTCAGCCAGATATAATTTTTTGCTTCGCCCGGGGATCGCGGCCCTTCTCGATAACGCTCTCCGTAATCTTGGCGGCCGGGGAATAATTCGGGCGGTCTTCCCGCACCGGCGTTTCCGGCATAATCGCTGCGCGCATGGCCTGGGAGCACGCTGGGGTTGGTATTGGCCTGCCACTCGGGCCATGAATTTTTATAGACGATCGCCCCGCGCCGGGTGGGACAATTCATCAGGGACGCCGGGGTCTGCGCCATTCTGGCGGCCACGATATACTTATCCGCGCTGTTCTTGCACTTGCCCATGTCGTGCAACTGGTTCATTTCCATATAGGGCAAAAGGTTATAGATCCATCCGCCGGGCTGGTTTTTCCCGAAACCGCGGTCCGGATCGCCGATCCAATAGGCGCCCCAACCGCCCGAGGGAAAATGATGTTGAGCGGAAAGATGGCTATGCACCGCCGTGCCGATTTGCCGCAGATGATTCTGGCATTCCGTCAGCCGGGCGGCCTCGCGGGCGGACTGGATCGCCGGCAACAGCAAAGCGATCAGAATGCCGATGATGGCGATGACCACCAACAGTTCCACCAGGGTAAAACCCTTGATCCTTCGCGTTTTAGTAGGCATGGGAACCAACTCTCTTTCTAGTTCGAATAGAGAAGCACCGAGGACGGCTGGAAAAACACATTCTGTGATTCGCGAGGGATGAGTCCTCTGGAATTGCCAACCATCTATTATGGATTATAATAATGGAGAGACGTACATTTCACGCCAAAATGTTGCAACTTTTCGACTATTTTCCGTTTCGCTGATTGTGTTAAAAAAACAGAATCCTCCGAGGCCGCTGATGGATCCGCGGTAGTCCATGTCACGATCGTTTCACGTCCCCCGCGTCTTGCTCCTGGTCGAAACCTCTCGGGCCTACGGCCGGGGGATCGTCGAGGGCGTGGCCCGATACGCCCTGGAAAACGGCCCGTGGTCGATCCAATTCGAGGAACGGAGCCTGGAATCGTCGCCGCCCGAAGGGCTGAAACCGTGGCGGGGCGACGGGATTATTTCCCGGACCGTCAGTTCCAAAACGGCCTCCCTGCTCTCGGCAACCAAACTTCCGCTGGTGGAATTGTTTGGCTATCCCCGGATTGGTTGCGCTCAAGTCTGGACGGAGAGTCTGACGGGGGGGCGGATGGTCGCCGAGCACTTCCTGAATTGCGGCCTGCGCGAATTCGCCTATTTTGCCTACGAGAACACCTGGTGGACCGAAAACTATCGGGAGTCTTTTTGCCAGGCCCTGGAAGAGAAAGGCTATCTCTGCCGCGTCTATCCGTCGCCGTCCACACCGCGGGGCATGCCCCTCTGGCACGAACGTTATCGCTCCCGCGTGATTGGGTGGCTCCGCTCGCTGCCCTACCCCGTCGGCATCCTGGCCGCCGGCGATCCGCACGCGGTGCGTCTGCTGGACATCTGCCGCGAGCTGAACGTCGCCGTGCCCGAGGAAGTCGCGATCCTCGGCATCGGCAACGACCCGGTGCTTTGCGAAACCGTCCACCCCACGATTTCCAGCCTGGACGTGGACGGGCAGCGCGTCGGCTATGAAGCGGCAAAACTCCTGGATCGGAAGATGTCGGGCCAGCGGCCGAAAGACGTGGTCTACGTCCCGCCGAGTCACGTGGCCGTCCGCCAATCGACCGACCTGCTGGTGATCGAGGACGCGGACGTAGCGCAAGCGGCACGATTCATCCGCCGGTTTGCCTGTTCGGGCGTCAACATCGACCGCGTCGCCCTGGAGGTCGGACTGTCGCGCCGCGTGATGGAGCGGCGGTTCCGTCAATACCTCGGGCGTTCTCCCAAGACGGAGATCATGCGGATCCGGATCGAACGCGCCAAGACGCTGCTCTCGCAAACGGATCAGACCAACGCCGCCATCGCCCGGCAATGCGGCTTTCCCTCGCCGGTGTATTTCAGCAAGGCCTTCCGGCGCGAAGTCGGCATGACGCCGAACGCCTACCGCCGGATGCGGCGGATTTCGCGCGATTTTGGCGAGGCGGCGGAGGATCCATCCCACGCAGGCTCATTCCTTCCCCCTCCCCCAAGACGGGTCCGCCGCATCCAGAAATTTTCGCGGATCTCCCGGAAACGCCGCGTTCCGCGGATTTTACTCCTTATTGAGACGTCCCGGGTTTACGGCAGGAAGCTTGTCGAGGGGATCGCCCGATACGCCTGGGAGAACGGCCCCTGGTCGATTCATTTCGAGGAACGCGGATTGGACTCCTCGCCTCCCGCGTGGCTGAAGGAATGGTGGGGCGACGGCATTATTGTCCGCAGCACCAAAATGAAGTTGGTCCGTCTGCTTCGGGCAACCCGGTTGCCGATGGTCGATCTGTTTGCAGACCGGCGGATCGACTCCGCCCCGGAAATCAGACCCGACATGAACAGCCAGGCCCAAATGGCCGTCGAGCACTTCCTCCGTTGCGGATTGCGGCACTTCGCCTATTTCACCTTCGAAGACGCCTCGTGGACCAAGAGGCACCGGACCGCATATTGCGAGGCGCTGGCGGAACAGGGCCTCGCGTGCCACGGTTACGACGCGCCGGCTACGAAAAAGACGGTGCCCGTCTGGCACGAACAGCAACGGCCGCGCTTGGTCCAGTGGCTCCGTTCGCTGCCTCGTCCCATCGGCATCTTTACCGCCGGCGATCCGCACGCCTCGCGACTGTTGGACGTCTGCCGCGAACTGAAAATCGCCGTGCCCGAGGAGCTGGCCATCTTGGGCGTCGGCAACGACCCGGTGATCTGCGAAACGGTCCAACCGACGCTCTCCAGCCTGGACCTCGACGCCCGGAGCATCGGTTTCGAGACCGCAAAACTCTTAGACCGGAAGATGAAAGGAAAACGGTCCGCCGGCGCGGTTTCCATCCCGCCCAGCCATATCGCCGTCCGTCAATCCACCAACATCGTGGCCATCAGGGACTCGAGCGTGGCCCAGGCCATGCGGTTCATCCGCGAATTCGCCTGCTCGGGCATCGGCGTTACTCGCGTCGCCCGGGAGGTCGGACTCTCGTCCGCCGTGCTGGAGCGCCGATTCCAAAAACATCTCGGGCATTCCCCTAAGGCCGAGATCATGCGCATCCGGATCGAGCACGCCAAAACGCTTCTGTCCCAAACGGACCAAACCACCAAAAGCATCGCCCATAAATGTGGCTTTCACAGGCTGGCCTATTTCATCAACGCCTTCCGCAACAAGGTCGGCTTGACGCCCAATGCCTATCGCCGGATGCGACGCATCTCGCGCGATCTCCGTGAATCCGTCGAATAAAATCTTCGGTCCGCAGAGATTCGCCCTATTGCTCCTTTCGCTTGCCCGGATCCAGAGTCATCCTGAGCGAAGCGAAGGATCTGGGCTGTCTGGAAAACAGCGGAGATCTTTCGATTCGCTCAGGGTGACTACTAGGAAAAATCCGCGGTTCTAGGCTATGTTTTTTGAAAAAATCAGGAAAACTGGCATTAAATGATTGAAATTGATAGATTTCTTCCAAATAAATGATTGATATTTTTCATTTTTTAAGGCATAATCGTTATAGATAAGACCTTGTAGGTCAAAAGAGAAGAGGTGTCCATGCTGGCGGAAGAGCGACGGAGTCGGCTGTTGGAATTCGTCCGGATGCGACGATTTGCCGCTTTACCGGAGCTTGCTGCTGAATTGGCGGTCTCGGAATCAACCGTTCGCCGGGATGTAGAGCAATTGGAAAGCCAGGGTTGTGCTCGACGGATCCACGGCGGGATTTTATTTACGGGTCCGATGCCAACCATCCCCCATTTTGAGGCATCGCAATCGCTGGAATGGGCACAGAAGAAGGCAATTGCCGCCAAAGCGGTTGAATTGGCAATCGAGGGAGAAACCATACTATTGGATGGCGGCAGCACCACCTACGAGGTAGCGCGCCTGTTGGTGGACCGACCGTTGCACGTCGTCACAACTTCTTTGCCCGTAGCAAATTTGTTCGCTGTGGCCGCCAACAGCGACCTAATATTTGTAGGTGGAAATCTCTGTCCGCGCAACGGAGTGGTGCGGGGTCCGATTGCCAACCAGACCCTCTCGCAGCTTCGGGTGCGAAAGACGATCCTCAGCATGGCTGCGATTAACGACGAGGGATTTTTCAATAACGACCTGTTGCTGGCGGAGACCGAACGCGTGATGATGCGGGCGGCCGACGAGGTGATCGTGGTAGCCGACAGTTCCAAGCTCGGCCGGCAGAGCCTGGCACACCTCTGCGGGCTGGAAGAAGTCGCGCACTTCGTCGTAGACGACGGCATTTCGCCCGAGTGGCGGGAAAAATTCCTCGCCGCCGGGGTGAAACTCCACGTTGCTGAAATGAAGGATTGAATTATGAGCACCGCCGCCCCGAACGTTGACCGCCGATTGGTCGAGCAGATTGTCCGCGAGATCGTGCTCCGGCAGGTCGGCGGCCCGCCCTGGGAGCCGAACCTGGTGGTCAGCGTTTCCGCCCGGCACGTCCACCTGACCGACGAGCACGTCGAGACGCTCTTCGGAGCGGGACACCGGCTTACGGTGGCGAAGGACCTGTACCAGACGGGACACTTCGCGGCCGAGGAGACGCTGATGCTGGTCGGACCTCGCCGGCGGATGCTGCCGACGGTGCGAATTTTGGGACCGACGCGGCCCGAAACCCAGGTGGAACTGGCCTTTACCGACGGCATCTCGCTGGGCATCGACCTGCCGGTACGCCTAAGCGGCGACGTCCGGGGTACGCCGGGTTGCGTCCTGGTCGGACCGCAGGGTGTGGTGGAATTGAAATATGGCGTGATCCGCGCCGCCCGGCACGTCCACCTGGCGCCGGACAACGCGGAATTTTACGGCGTGGTCACCGGCGACCACATGGCCCTGCGGGTAACCTCTTGCGGGTGCTCCACCGTTTTTGAGAACCTGATTGCCCGGGTCGGCAAGGGGATCAAACTCGAAGTGCACCTCGACACCGACGAGGGGAACGCCTGCGACATCGACCACGCGGAAAAAGTGGAATTGATCAAACTATAGTCCTGACAACAACCTGTTTCTCACAAGGAGATGACCAACCATGGCCAAAGGGAAATCGATGGAAGCCCTGGGGATGATTGAGACCAAGGGCTTTGTAACTTTAGTGGAAGCCACCGACGCGATGCTGAAGGCGGCCAACGTCCAGTATTTGGGCTGGGACAAGGTCGGCAGCGGGCTGGTCACCGTGTTCGTAACCGGCGACGTGGCCGCCGTGAAGTCGGCCACCGACGCCGGCGCCGCCGCGGGCGGTCGGATCGGCGAGATCGTCAGCGTGCAAGTGATTCCGCGGCCCCACGAGGACCTGGACGCCGTGCTGCCGGTCCCCGTCAAGGCGGCCGACTAAAGCAACGTGGGTAGTGGATAGTGGACAGAACAAAAGTCTGAACACCGATCACTGCCCACTGTCCACTTTTTTTTACCCCATTTCAATCAAGAAACTCAAGGAAAACCCAACCATGCAAGACGCCATTGGATTGCTGGAAACGAAAGGTTTGGTGGCGTTGGTCGAAGCCACCGACGCGATGGCCAAGGCGGCCAACGTGCGGATCGTCAAGCGCGTACAGATCGGTGGCGGTTTGGTCACCACGATCGTCCGCGGCGACGTGGGGAGCGTCCGGGCGGCGGTCGAGGCCGGCGCCAACGCGGCCTCCCAGGTCGGCGAACTGGTCGCCAGCCACATCATCCCCCGGCCCGCCGAGGGCGTGATCGCGGCGTATCTGTCCTGAGGAACGGAGGGTTCGGGGTTCAGGGTTCAGGAATTCGGTGAAAATCCTCGTTCATCCGTGTCCTGAACCCTGAACCCCGAACCCTGAATCCTATTGCCCGAAAAGGATGGAACCATGAAGATCCTGGTCGCCAACCTCGGCTCGACGAGCTTCAAGTACCGGCTGTTCGACATGACCGGCGGCGGACAGCTTGCGCGAGGGGGGATCGAGCGGATCGGATCGCCCGAGAGCCGGTGCACCGTCGAGATCGGCGGAAAACGTCAGGAAAAGACGCTCCGCGTGCCGGACCACGCGGAAGCGGTCCGCCAGTGCTTGGAGCAGCTCACCGATCCGCAATCGGGCTGTCTGAAAGAGGCCGCCGAGGTGTCGGCGATCGCCCTGAAAACGGTCCACGGCGGGCGGTTAAGCGGCGTCAAGCGCGTCACCGCCGACGTGCTGGCGGCCATGGAAGAAGTCCGGCCCGTGGCCCCGGCGCACAATCCGCCGTACATCGCAGCCATGCGGCTGCTCCAGGAGCGGCTGCCGGAGATTCCCCTGGTGGCGGCCTTCGAGACCGATTTCCACCGGACCATTCCCGAGGCCAACCGCTGTTACGCCATCCCGTTCGACTGGGCGGAGAACTGGGGAATCCGGCGATACGGCTTCCACGGCGCCAGCCACCGGTACATCGCCCGGCGGACGGCGGAACTGCTCGGCCGCGACGACCTGCGGATCATCTCCTGCCACCTCGGCGGATCGAGTTCCCTGTGCGCGATCCGCGACGGCCTGAGCCGGGCGACCAGCATGGGCTACAGTCCTCAGAGCGGACTGCCGCAGAACAACCGCGTCGGCGATTTCGATCCCTTCGCCCTGCCGGTCCTGATCCGCCGGACGGGCAAGCCGCTGGAAGAAGTGCTCGACCAGTTGGCCACGCAGGGCGGCTTGCTGGGCTTAAGCGGCCTAAGCGGCGACCTCCGCGACGTGACGGCGGCGGCCGACGGCGGCAACGCCCGGGCGCGGCTCGCGCTGGACGTTTTCGTCGCCTCGATCCGGCATTACCTGGGGGCCTACCTGGTGGAGCTTGGCGGCGCGGACGCCGTCGTCTTCACCGGCGGCATCGGCGAGAACAATCCGGCGCTCCGCGCGGAAGTGCTGAAAAACCTGGAAGAACTCGGCATCCTGCTCGACCCAGCCGTCAACGCCTCGGCCCGGGACGAGGCGAAACTGAGCGCCCCGCAGAGCCGGGTGCAAGTCTGGATCATTCCCACCAATGAAGAGTTGATCGTCGCCCAGTTGGCGGCGGAGTGCTTAAAGGAATCACGGCCATGTTCATCGCCCAAGTGACCGGATCGCTGGTGGCCACGCAGAAAGTGGGCGCCATGAAGGGTTTCAAGATGCTGGTGGTCGAACCCTACCGGCTGGACCCGCAAAACCGCAACCAACTGGCCCCCAGCGGCCGGTCGCTGGTGGCGGTCGATACAATCGGCGCCGGCGAGGGCGAGTTCGTGCTGATTACGCAGGGCTCCAGCGCGCGGTTGACTCCCGAAACGAAAAACCTCCCCATCGACACGGTCATCGTCGGCATCATCGACTCGGTGAACGTGGGAAATGCAACGGTGTATCAGAAGGATCAATAAATACCATTTGTAGGAGGCGGCTCCCGCCGCCGCTGGCGGATTATTGATTGTGCAATCGGCGGCGGGAGCCGCCTCCTACAAAACGATAGAGAACGAGGATTAACCATGCAGCTTGACGAAACCTTAGTCCGGAACGTGGTGGAACAGGTGATCCAACGGCTCGGCTCGCGGGGCAACGGGGCGCCGGTCGGCGGCGGGGTTCAAGGCCGGTTCGGGCTGTTTACGGACGTGAACCAGGCCGTGGCCGCGGCCCGGGAGGCCTTCGAGCGGCTCTCGCGCCGCACGGTGGAGGACCGCCGCCGGATCATCGGCCACATCCGCCGCATCGCCATCGACCAATGCGTCGAGCTGGGCACGATGGAGATGGAAGAGACGCAGATCGGCCGGCTGGAGCATAAGATCGAGAAACTCAAAACGCTGGGCGAGCGAACGCCTGGCGTGGAATTCCTGCGGAGCGAAGTCTTCAGCGGCGACCGCGGCCTGGCAGTGATCGAACACGCCCCCTTCGGCGTGATCGGCGCCATTACGCCCGTGACGCATTCGCTGCCCACCCTGACCGGAAACGCGATTACGATGCTGGCCTCGGGGAACACGGTGGTGTTCAATCCGCATCCGAGCGGCAAGCGGGTGGCAGCCGAGGGAGTGCGCCGTTACAACGAGGTCATTTCCCGCGACCTGGGGATCGACAACCTGCTGTGTCTGATCACCGAGCCGACCCTCGAGTCGGCCAACGCCATCTTCAAGCATCCTGAGATCAACCTGTTGTGCGTCACCGGCGGGGCGGGCGTGGCCAAGGCGGCGATGCAGCAGGCCAAGCGGTCGATCGTGGCCGGCCCCGGCAATCCCCCCGTGGTCGTCGACGAAACCGCCTGTCTCGACCGGGCCGCCCGAAGCATCATCGCCGGCGGCGCCTACGACAACAACCTGCTCTGCATCTCCGAAAAGCAGGTCTTCGTGGTCGAATCCGCCTTCGACGCCATGATGGACGCCATGCAACGGGCCGGAGCCGTCCGGCTGAACGCCCAGGAGGTTGCGGCCCTGACGAAGGCCGCCATCACCGCCGTCGGCAAAGACGGAGACAAACACCTCATGCCGGACAAGCAGTATCTCGGCAAGGACGCCGCCGTACTGGCCCGGGCCGTCGGCAAGACCGTTCCCGCCGGCACGGAATTGCTGTTCGGCGAGACGGACGAGTCGAATCCCTTCGTCCCCGTGGAACAAATGATGCCCTTCCTGCCGTTTGTCCGCTGCCGCAACGTCGAGGAGGCGATCGAGAAGGCGGTCCGCAGCGAGCACGGCTTCGGCCACACGGCCATCATCCACTCGAACAACGTCGCGAACATGACCAAGATGGGCAAGGCGATGGATACCACGCTGTTCGTCAAGAACGGCCCCAGCATGGCCGGCCTGGGTGTCGGCGGCGAGGGCTATATCTCGTTCAGCATCGCCGGACCGACCGGCGAAGGCATCACCACCCCGCTGACGTTCACCCGCGAGCGGCGATGCTCGATGATTGACAACCTGAGAATCCTTGGAAAATAGAGATTGGGGATTAGGGATTAGAGAACACCCCAATCCCCAGACTCCAGCCCCCAGCCCTCCACATGTACCTCGGCCGCATCATGGGAAACGCGACGGCGACGATCAAGCACCCTTCGATGAAGGGGACGCGGTTGCTGTTGGTGATGGCCTTGCAGGCGGACGGGAAAACGATCGAGGGCGACCCGATCCTGGTCATCGACCAACTGGGCGCCCGCAAGGGCGAACTGGTCGTGATCACCAGCGACGGCATCGGAGCCCGAGAAATGCTGAACGACAAGCAATCACCCGTCCGCTGGTCGGCCATCGCCCTGCCCGATCAAACGACCTGGGGTCCAGCTCACTAAGATCACATCCGAAGCGATGCAACCCACTTCCGAACAGATCGAACGCGTCGTCCGCGAGGTGCTCGCCGAGATGCAGCGAGCGCCGGCGAGCCGGGCCGTCCTCGTCCCCGGCCCGAAGCCGGAGACTCCGTCGGCCTGTCAGGCAAAACCCTCGGCCCCGGACCAGGACGGCGTGCTGGTGCTCAGCGCCCAACTCATCACGCTGGCCGAAGTGTTCGATCGGCTGCCGGGCAAACGCCGCGTCGTCGTCCGGCCGGGTACGGTCGTTACCCCGGCGGTCCGCGACGCCCTGCGGCAGCGGAACGTCGCCTTAGAATTCGCCACACAGGCAATCCCCCACAACGACGCCGCCATGCGGTTGCTGCTTATTGCCGTGGGAACGCGGTTCGACGTGCAATCCCTGGCCGCCGGATTGGACGGCAAGGGTCCGAAGGTCGAATGTCACCTCCGGGATTGCCTGCTGGAAGCGGTGGACCTGCTCGCCGCGGAACTGGCCGGCCACGACGCCTTGGGAGTGCTGCTTACCCCGCACACCGCGGCGGCACTGTGCCTGGCAAATCGCCGATCAGGCGTGCGGGCGATCCTCGGCGGCGAACTCCGGAACCTGCCGGGCGACGCCGCGGCGGTCGGCGCAAACGCCCTGATCGTCGATCCGAAAACAACCGGCTCGTATCAAGTCCGGCAGATGATCGAATCCTTCGGCGCCGGCGGCGTCCGCCCCTGCCCGAAGGTGTTTATCCAACAATTGTCCTGAAACCGCTTGTGGTCGGTCGAGGTTAAATAGCAAGAATTTATTCCAATAGCCGGCGGCTAACAGCCGCCGAGAGGCATGGGAAATCGCCGCGGCGGCTGTTAGCCGCCGGCTACTTGATAGTCACATTATTTTTACATCCGTCCTCCGAAAATATCATGCGTATCGGCGACGTAATCGGCTCGGTGACTTTGAACCGCTGGCATCCCGCGTTGGCCGGCGCCGCGCTGAAAATCGTGGCCCCGCTGAGCTGGGAGAATCTGGCCGGCGACTTCGAGCGGCGACTGGAGGAGATCGTCGTCTTGGATGAGTTGGGCGCCGGAGTCGGCTGCCGGCTGGCGGTCAGCGAGGGCCGCGAGGCCGCCATGCCGTTTTATCCCGAGGTCAAGCCGATCGACGCCTACAACGGCGCCATTTTGGATACGCTGGAATACGAGATCCCGGAGCATTTGAAGCCGAAGCGAGGTTGAAATTATGGCAAATATATTAAAACTCAGGCAAGAGATCTGCGAGATCGGCGACCGACTGTACAAGCGGGGATTTGCCGCCGCCAACGACGGGAACATCTCGTACCGGATCGCCGAAGACCGCGTCCTCTGCACGCCGACGATGATCAGCAAGGGATTCATGAAGCCCGACGACTTGTGCGTCGTCGATATGGACGGCAAGCAGATCTCCGGCGCGCGGAAGCGGACCAGCGAGGTCATGCTGCACCTGGCGATCATGAAAGAGCGGGAGGACGTGAAATCGGTGGTCCACTGCCACCCGCCTCACGCCACGGCGTTCGGGGTGGCCCGGGAGCCGATTCCCCAGTGCGTGCTGCCCGAGGTGGAGGTGTTTTTGGGCGACGTGCCGATCACCCGCTACGAGACGCCCGGCGGCCGGGACTTCGCCGACACGATTCTCCCCTTCGTGAAAAAGACGAACGTCATCATCCTGGCCAACCACGGCACGGTCAGCTACGGCGAAACGGTGGAACGGGCGTACTGGTGGACGGAGATCCTCGACGCCTACTGCCGCATCCTGATGCTCGCCCGCGGACTGGGGAACGTCAATTATTTCACCGAGCCGGAGGCCCGGGACCTGCTGGCGCTGAAAAAGAAATGGGGCATCGCCGATCCGCGGAACGAACTGCAAAACTGCGACATCTGCGCCAACGACATCTTCCGGACAAGCTGGAAGGAATCGGGCGTCGAGCGCCGGGCGTTCCAACCCCCTTCGTATAGCCCGGAAGAGACGGCGTCGGGCAACGGCAAATCCCCCCCTCCCGTCCCGGCGGATCTCTCGAACCAGGAATCGCTGATCCAGGCCATCACGGATCGCGTGATGGCGACGCTCATGTTAAAATAAGGGTTTTTCCGGAGGATCGGAAATGTCCTTGCAACGGATGGATATCGAGCGCCGCCAGGCGATCCTGCACAGCATGGGGCTGGTCTGCTCCTCGACGGCGGAAATCGTCGAGAGCCACGCCTTCGCCCAGTTCGTCCAGGCCTACGTCGACGTACTGCGGAAGTTCAACTCGCCGCTGCTGAACGATATCCCCCTGGACCTGCAAAACCAGGACGGCGTCTCGCGGATGGTGGACCTGCTGCGGGCCTTGGCCTCCGCGTCCCTCGAAGAAGCGGCAAAAAAGCGGCCGGAATACGCCATTTGCGTTGCGTGGCGGAAGGCGCTGCACCGCTTCGTCGAAGGGCTGTACGACTTCTGGCGCGAGCATCACCGCTTTATGATCCTGCACTCGCTGCCCGGCCCGAGCAGCCTTGACCGCCGGCCGTACCGCGCCTTCAACGAGACCGTGGAGCAACTGACCCATCTGATCCGGGGCCTGTACCGCGACGTGTGCGAGAACGTCACGGGCGATCATCCCCGGGTTTATCGGCAGGTGGCCGCGGGAGCAAACGTGGGATTGATCGCCGTACCGGCCGCCGCGCCCCTGCCGGAGCCGTACGCCCGGGTGCTCCGCGACATTCCGCTGATCCGCCAGGTGTGGATCGACCCGCCGCTGATCATCGACCCGCCGATCAACAAGCGGACCGGCAGCTTCCAGAAGATCGACCGCAATCCCCTGGAAGGGCTGTCGCTGGAAAGCTCGCATTTTCTCTGCTATCCGGCCCAGGTCGGCCCCCTGGTGATCTTCATCTATTTCCATCAACGATTCCTGGAATTGGGCTGCTCGCTGGCCAACTTGTTCGAGTTGGCCGGCGACCGGCAGATCGCGGCCGGTCCGGACGCCGTTTACGTGTACGGAGCGCCGTCAGAGCGGATGCTCGACTTCGGGCCGCTGCCGACGGTGTTTTTCGACGACGAAGCGAATCGCCTGCTTGTCGGCGCGGTGCCCCTGGAGGACCGTTTCGGGTACTTCGGCTACGTCAAGAAGATGGTGCTCACGCTGCATAACGTGGTCATGATGAAGCGCGGCCGCCTGCCCTTCCACGGAGCGATGGTCCACATCGCCCTGAAGCACGGCGCCTCGGCCAACGTGCTCCTGATCGGCGACACGGCCACCGGCAAATCGGAATCGCTGGAGGCCTTCCGCGTCCTCGGAGAAGACTCCCTCCGCGAGTTGCGGATCGTGGCCGACGACATGGGTTCGCTCGAAGTCGACGCCGAGGGCCGGCTGCTGGCCTACGGCACCGAAATCGGCGCCTTCCTCCGCCTCGACGACCTGCGGCAAGGCTACGCCTTCGGCCAGATCGACCGGGCGGTGATCATGAGCCCGCAGAAGATCAACGCCCGCTGCGTGCTGCCGGTGACCACCCTGGAAGAGGTGCTGCACGGCCACCCGATCGATTTTCTGCTCTACGCGAACAACTTCGAGGAAGTCGACGCGGAACACCCGATCGTCGAGAAATTCGCCGCGGCGGACGAAGCGCTCAAGGTCTTCCGCGAGGGCGCCGCCATGTCGAAGGGGACCACCACCGCCACCGGCCTGGTGCACAGCTACTTTGCCAACATCTTCGGCCCGCCGCAGTACAAGGACCTCCACGAACCGCTGGCGCAAAAGCTCTTCGAGGCGGCGTTCGCCCGCAACGTCTTCGTCGGCCAGTTGCGGACCCGGCTGGGCATCTCCGGGTGCGAGTCCACCGGTCCGGAGGAAGCCGCGAAAGCACTTTTGGAATTAATCGCGGGAAAAGCGTGATGGTTGCAGGAGGACAGGCATTCTTGCCTGTCCTGCTTGACTGTCTTGAATCGATCGAACCGTTTGATCAGACAGACAGGAATGTCTGTCCTCCCGGGGTGGTTACACGTCGAGCGTGTAGCCGTCGCGGTAAGTGGGTTTGATCATCGACTCCAGCCCCTCGATGTTCGTCACTTTCATCTTCTCGGCGTCCCAGAGGACCTTCTCGCCCTGGCCCACGGCGGCGACCCAGACGGCCAGGTTGCCCAACAGCACGGTCTCCGTCAACGCGGAGGCGTAGTCGGGAAAGTTGGACTTGGCGGGCGGGCCGCCCTTGATCGCCCGGACCCACTCGACGTAGTGCGGCTCTCCCCCGCCGGGCGGTTTCTCGTATTTCACCTTTTTCCAATCCACCTCCGGGGCGTCCTCTCCGAAAACGATTTGCTTGTTCTCCGAATAATCGCCGGTCGAGAGGAGATTTCCTTTCTCGCAAAGGGTGATCGAACCGGTCTCGGGGACCTTCTGATCGAGAAAGAGGGCTTGATCGGGTTTTTTCCCGCCGTCGTACCAGAACAGTTTAACGGCGGGCCGCTTGTCGGTGGCGGCGAATTCATAGGTGATGATCGACCACTTGGGAAAGCTGTCGCCGTTGTGACCGCTGGTCTCGGCCTGAACCGCTACGGGATTGCGCAGATCCAATGCCCAGAAGGGCATGTTCATCGTATGGCAGGCCATGTCGCCCAAGGCCCCGCAGCCGAAGTCCCACCAGCCGCGCCATTTGAACGGGTGATAGCCTTCGGCAAAGGGCCGGAGCGGCGCCGGACCGAGCCACTCGTTCCAATGGAGCGACTCAGGGCAGGGCTTCGAGGAGGGCCGGCTTTCGCCCTGCGGCCAGACCGGCCGATTCGTCCAGACGTGGACCTCCTTCGGGGCGCCCAAAACCCCCGATTGCAGCACCGTGACCGACTTCCGCAAATTTTTCTCCGCCGTCCCTTGATTGCCCATCTGCGTGGCGACCTTTTTCTCCCGGGCGACCTGGCCCATCAGCCGGGCCTCGTAGATCGTGTGCGTCAGCGGCTTCTGGCAGAAGCAGTGTTTGCCCATCCGCATCGCCATCAGGGCGGCGGGCGCGTGGGTGTGGTCGGTCGTGCTGACCGTCACCGCGTCGATGCTGTCCCCCATGGTTTCGAGCATCTTGCGGAAATCCGTGAAAGTCTTGGCCTTTTTATACTTTTTCGAGGCCGCGGCCAGCGCTTTCTCGTCGACGTCGCAAAGGGCCACGACGTTGCCCAGTCTGGAAACCATCTTCGTATCGCAATCACCTTTTCCCCCTACGCCGATCGCACCAAACGCAACGCGCCCGCTAGGCGACTTGTCCGCGGCGAGGATCTCCGGTGCAATCCAATACCCGATACCGAGAGCAGCCGTTGTTTTCAGAAAATCACGACGTTGCAAAGCTTGGCTCATGAACACTCTCCCGAAACAAAGGAAATATATCCAGCCTCCGCGAAGGAGACGTCCCCTCCGGTGAAAACGCTTGAAACCAAACCTTTATTGTAATCCTCCGCTATTCGGCGAACAATAACGCTAAAGGCACAAAACGGGCACGTTCTTCCGACGTGCCATTCGGAACGGAGCGGCGGCAACTCCCCAATGCGGAGGGATTTGTCTTCGCCCTTCTCCTGCGATAAACTAAGGTTTCTTACAGGAGATGATATCATGCGAAAATTATGGATCTACGGCCTTTTCTTCTGTTTCGCGTCATTGCATGGCTCCACTCCCTGCGATGGGCAATCCACACACGCCAAGCCGCTTTTGGACGGCTCGACCGCTTTCTCCTTCAGCAGCCGGGAAGAAATGGCGCCCGACCGGGAAATCAAGACAACCTCGGCTGAAAAATCGTCCCAACCGGCCGCGGTTCCCGGCAAGCAAACGAAAGAGAAAGCTCCCGCCACCCGGGAGGAGGCCGTCCGGCGGATTGAAGCGTTGCGGGGAACCGTTGCGTACGGCAAGAACCGTCAGGTCGTCGGCATCGACCTCTCCAAAAAGCAGGTCGGAGACGAAGACCTCAAAATCCTCTCCGTCCTGAAAGACGTACAGACGCTGGAACTCTGGGGGGCGGACGTCACCGACCAGGGCGTGCAGTATTTGGCCGAGATGCCCCATTTGAAACAACTAACGTTGGAAAACACCGACGTGAGCGACCAGGGACTGAAGGTCCTGGAAAAATTGACGGAACTGGAATCGCTCAATCTCCGCCGGACCACGAACATGAGCGACGCCACCCTGCGCTTGCTCCCGAAACTGACGAAGCTGCGGTCGCTGGTGCTGTTGTTCTGCCCCGTCACCGACGCCGGCCTGGCCTGTCTGAAGGACATGCCGTCGCTCAGGCGCATCGATCTGCGCGGCTGCACCGAAATCTCCGACCAGGGTCTGGAAATCCTCGGCAATCTGACCGGAATGGAAATCCTCCTGCTGAACAACCCGGCCGTCACCGACACGGGATTGAAAGCCTTGGACAAAATGAAAAACATGAAGATGCTGGTCATCGAAGACATGGCGCGGTGCACCGACGCGGGCTTGCAGGTTCTGGAGCAGATGCCCCGCTTGAAGGACCTGAAAATTTTCCGCTGTTACGGCTTCACCGACAAAGGCTTGAAAGGACTCCGGAACCTGAAATATCTCGAAAAACTTTCGCTCCGCGCCACGCCGGTCGACGGATCGGGCCTGAGCGGCCTGGCCGATCCGGAAAGCCTCCGCACGCTGGATCTGAGCGAAACGGCCGTGCAGGACGAGGTCATGGACGCCGTCGCCCGGATGAAGAACCTCCTCGAGCTGAATCTCTGGAACACCTCCGTCGGCAACGCCGGTCTGGAAAAGATCGCCTCCCTGACGAACCTGCAATCCCTCAACCTGAAGGGAACGGTAATCGACGACGAAGGACTGGCCAGCTTGCAGAAATTGAAACACCTTCAGTCGCTCGACCTCAGCCAAACCGGCGTCTCCGACGAGGGCCTGCCGAGTCTGAAAAAGCTGGCCGGCCTGAAAACTCTGAATCTCGCCCAGAGCAACGTCAGCGAAGAGGGCGTCGAGGAACTGAAAAAGGCCCTGCCCGACTGTAAAATCAAGGATTAACGCCCCTTCGGCGACACCGTGTTCCGATCAATCGCCGTTCTCCAGGGCCAGGTTGCGGAGATAGTCCAACGCCGCGGGAACGTCGGGAACCGGCACGCCGACGGCCCGGCCCCGGCGGTCACAATCGGCCAGGAGCTTCAACTCTTCGAAATTTTCGGAGGCTTCCAGACGGTGGCGGAGCCGCACGCCCAACGTCCCCTCGCGAAGCCCCAGGCCGAGGACGTGATGCTCGATCAGCCACGCCGTCCGCGGTGTGATCGCCCCGTCGAGCGCCTCCAGCGCCGCCGCAACGTGGTCCCGCGGATCAATCGCCTTGCCCACGTCGTGCAACAGCGCCGCCGTTAAAAACTCCTCGTCATAAGGCAGGGCGTCTCGGGCCAAAGCAAATACTTGCAGGCTGTGATAGAGCGCGTCGCCCTCGGGATGAAGGTTGCGGTTCTCGCGGACGCTCTCCAGGGGGAGGAGCAAGGTCTCGAAAAGCCGGGAGCGATCTTTAGGGAACTGTCCCAATTTTTTCGCGGAAACAAGGGGACTGTCCCCTTCGGAGACCTGTCGCACGGCCTCGATCTGCGTGCGGATTTCCCGATCGGTGGGCAGATCGCGAGGCTGGACCGCTTCACCGAGAAGACGTTCCGCCGCCCGGCGCTTGGCGCGGTAACGGTTTTTTTCTTCCCGCTGATAAAGCAGCCGGGCCGCTTCGTAAGCTACACGTCGTCGCTGGTCATAGGCCATGTCTCCAGTTTAACCATCCGGCGATTCCAGAGGCAAGTGTGATTTTCATGTAGACGCGGCATCTTGCCGCATTCAACGCGGCAAGATGCCGCGTCTACGGCAGCGTACAAACGGCGGAAAAACCCGTCCCTTCGCCGACTTCCACCTGCACCGCGTCGACGCCCGGCGGCAAGCCGCGGAGAAGTTGCTGCGCCAAGTGCTCGGCCAACGCCTCGGCGGTGGTGTTTGCCAGGGGCAGAAGGCAACAATCCGCCCGGGGAAAAATCCATCGCCGCCGGCGGTAGGCGACGGTAATTTCTTCGTCGGACGGCTCGATCTCCATCGCCGGATGCCGCTGGGGCAGCAGCACGCGATGATCGAGGGGATCGAGGAGGGTTTTCAACAGCCGGTGGACCTCGGTGAAATCGACCAGGTATCCGCCGGGACCGATCCGCCCGCGGATTTCGGCCGTCACCCGATAATCATGCCCGTGCAGCGCTTCCACGCCGCCGTCGGCGAACGTAATGAAATGGCTCGCACTAAACAATAAATCGGGCTGCGCGATGCGAATGGCGAAGGAAGACATGGGGAATAGGATGAAGGATGAAATGAAAGACGCTCAATAGCCGGCGGCTAACAGCCGCCGCGGAACAATCATGTAAATCTCGGCGGCTATTCGCCACCGGCTAAATAACATTAGTAACCTGAGGACCGATAATGCTGCTCATCGGCCAAGCCAGTTGCGGACTCCCAATTGAAAAATTATTTTCAGGGCCTCAACGGCCTCGCGGGAATCGATCTTCGATTGGCCGCGGCAGCGGTCGACGAAGAGGATCGGCGTTTCGCCGAACCGGGCGCCCCGCCGCTTCAGCCGCCAGAGCACTTCCTCCTGAAAGGAATATCCGCGGCTGCGGACGGCGGTGAAATCCAATTGCTTCAGCAGGCTCACCCGGTAGCAGCGATACCCGCCGCTGCAATCCTTGGGACCGAGTCCCAGCAGCCACCGGGCGTAGAGATTCACTCCGCGGCTCATCAGTTTCCGTTTCAGGGGCCAGTCCTTAACGCCGCCGCCGGGGATGTACCGCGAGCCGATCATCACGTCCACCGGCGGCCCGTCGGGCGGATCCATCCCGCGGATCAACTCCGGCAGGCAGCGGGGAGGATGACTGAAGTCGGCGTCCATGTTCACAACGTAACGGTACTCGTTGCCCAGGGCGTATTGCATCCCGGCAAGAATCGCCGTCCCCAGCCCTAACTTCCCTTCGCGGTGCAGGCAATGCACCCGAGGATCCTCCCGGCCCTTCCGATCGCACCAATCCCCGGTACCGTCCGGGGAATTATCGTCGATCACCAAGACCTCGACCTGCGGAGCGTGACGGAAAATCTCTTCGACCAGATCGGGGAGATTTTCCATTTCGTTGTAGGTAGCCGTCATCACCAAGGTCTTCATGGAGGTTCATTGTGCAATATTTCTTTCCCGGGGGTCAAGGGCCGTAGACGGGCATTGATAAATCTGCTAAATAGAAAAGCATTAGATTTGAAGAAGTTTAGCCCCGGCACTTGTGCCGGGAGGAGGATGGTCTCTCATGCACTCCCGGCACAAGTGCCGGGGCTAAACGGCGGTTTTTCCTGGTCCCGTTGAGGGTATTCTCCACTGCTATGAACGACGATCTTCCGACGCCCGACGCCCCCACAACCGCCGCGGTGGTTTCCGACGCCCGGCGGCCGACCCAGGAGCTTTTCCAGCGGATCCTCGGCGAGATCCGGAAAATCTACATCGGGCAGGAGGAGTTGGTCCTCGGCGCCCTGGTGGCGTTGTTCTCGGGCGGGCATGTGTTGATCGAGAGCGTGCCGGGCCTGGGCAAGACGCTGTTCGTCCGAACGCTGGGCCGGGTGCTGGGGTGCCAGTTCGGACGCATCCAGTTCACCGCCGACCTGATGCCCTCGGACATCACCGGCTCGCCGATCTTCGACATGAAAACCCAGGAATTCCGGTTCCGGCCCGGCCCGGTCTTTACGCAACTGCTGCTGGCCGACGAGATCAACCGCTCGCCGGCCAAGACCCACGCCGCGTTGCTGGAGATCATGCAGGAATACCGCGTGACGGTCGAGGGCGTCAGCCACAAGATCCAACGGCCGTTCCTGGTGCTGGCCACCCAGAATCCGATCGAGGCGGAAGGGACCTACAACCTGCCCGAGGCCCAACTGGACCGCTTTCTGTTCAAGCTGGTGATCGATTACCCGACGGCGGAGGAAGAGGCGGAAGTGCTGGCCATGCACAGCCTGCAAATCGAGTTGGACGACCGGCTCTCGCAGTTGCAGACCGTCACCCGGCCGGAGGAAATCCTGGAGACCGTCCGCCGCAACGGCGAGGTGTTCATCGATCCGAAGCTGCGGGACTACATCAACGCGATGGTCCGCCGGACCCGGGATTGGCCGCTGCTGCACATGGGGGCCTCGCCGCGGGCGGGAATCGCCCTGATGCAGGCCGCCCGGACGTTGGCCGCGTTCCACGGCCGCGACTACGCCGTACCCGACGACGTGGTCGAATTGGCCCTGCCCGCCCTGCGCCACCGCGTGATCCTCTCGGCCGAGGCCGAAGTGGAAGGCCACCGCGTCGATGAAGTCCTCTCCGATCTGATCCGCTCGATCGAAGTCCCGCGGCTGTAAGGACAAGGAGGGCAGGCATTCTTGCCTGCCTTTTTCACGTCAGACAAAAATGTCTGACCTCCTGATTCCTTTTTTTCGTTCCGAAACTGGAGTTTCGGAACGAGCAAGGATTACCTTTTCTATTCTCCCGCCGGTTTTTCTTCCGACTCCGGGGGCGCGTTTTCCTGCACCTCCGGGGCGCCGGCCGCGTCGGTGACGATTGGGGGCAGGTTGGATTCAGGCTCGTCGGCGTCGGCGTCGAGGAAGACCTCGTCCATTTCGGTGGCGTCGACCTGACGGCGCTGGAGGAGATAGATCGCGGTGGCGGCGCTGAAGAAGTAGGCCAAACCAAAGCCCACGGCCAGCAGTTTCACGCAGCCGGTCCAGAAATGGATGATCGCGACGCCGGCATTGCCCAGCGAACTATTCAACTCTTGACCGTTTTGAATGGTACTGATTAATCCCGTTCCGGTGACCCAACTCGCGGCCCAGTAAGTGAGATAAATGATGGCGGCGGCGAAATTCTGGACGAAAAACCAGGCCAACCAGCCCAACCCCGCCGCCACAGCAACGTAAAAAACGTAGTGCAGGGGCCGCTGGTAGACGTAGGCATAGGACCGGCTCAGCGCGTCGTAGGCGTCGGAACCCTCGGTGCTGATCGTGCCCCAGATCATCGGCCAGCCGAAAAACAGCCCCACCAGGATCAGGGTCAACACCAAGCCGCCGATCAGCAACAGGAACCAGAGGAGTCCCGCGATCAACACGCCGGCGCCCCAATGCAGGAGCCAGGCCAGGGCAAACATGAGAACCGTCACGATCGCCGCTCCGGCCAGGGGAAACCACGGCGCCCCGAAATAGGAAAGATAATGTCTGCCGGCGAACCGCAGCGCCGCCGTCAAGGGAACGTGCTCGCCGGTGGCCAGTTGCACGGCGGCAATCCGCGTGATCGCCGCCCCGAAATACGACCACACCGCCAGCGACCACAATCCGCAGAGCGTCAGACAGAGCAGATCTAAAAAACTCGGATGATACAACGCCTTCCAGAGGGGCCGGCTTAGCAACCGCCAGGAATCGGTGAACGGTTCCTGCCGGGTGTCCAACGAGGGCTGCACGCCGTAAAGAATCGGGGGCGTATCCGGCACCGTCTCCGTCGCGGCCAGCCAGGGACAATTTGCATACGGCTCAAGCCAGGCGGTGGCGGGATGCCCCGAATCCGTGGAAAAAATACTGCCGAAAAACCACCAGCCCAAGGTCATCAAAAAAACCGCGATCGCTCCCAACACGATCATCCCCAGGCCGTTGATGGACAATACCAGCCGGAAACTCCGCACGAGAATCAACCACGGCAGCAGTTCCGACCAGGCGACGCTCCGCACGACAGGATGATTGACTTCACTCATGGGAAGCACCTCCCCACCAGTAGGAATGTTATGCATTGTACGAAAAGAATATGCAAATTATAAGCCACAACGAGGGGAAGGCAAGCCGGGAAGAAGGGGGAAAATCGTTTTTTTCACCGCCCCAGCGGCCGCCCGTTGTCGGTGATTAAAAGCGTCACGAAGCTTAACGAGAAACAGATGGAAAATTTCGTACGACTAGATCAGAGCCGGGGCGTGTCGCCCGGCATTTACATGAGGCCCCGACATTTCCGGGCCGACACGTCCCGGCTCTGATAAAATAATTTACAGTGTGGTTTTTCCGAGACTCAACAATCGCCGTTCTCGGAACCTATACGTCTTCCGCGACTCGAGGCTGTTCGCTCCCCGGCAACGGTTCCTCCACGGCGCCGGGCGATTCATAAAGGATGCCGTAACGCTCGTCCAGCCATCGGCCCAGGTCGATCTGCCGACAGCGTTGGCTGCAAAACGGCAACGCCTGGCTCTCTTCCGGCGGAAACGATCGATCGCAGATGGGACAACGCAGGAGAACCACGGTTGATTGGGGGCGGTTGCTGGAGAATCAAATGAATGATGGGGCCGGATCTCAGTAAATCGTCATGAAAGATCGCTAAAAAACGCCGGTCGCAAGCGACCGGGCTAAACAATGAACACAACGTTCTCAACATGAGGTCCAGTCAACGGCTCATTTCTTCGATTTGACCGCTTCCTTGGATGTTCCTTTTCCCTCGGAACTCTTGTCCTTGACGCCGGCGGGGGAAGCGGCCGACTTTTCCGCCGCGGCGGCCTTTTTATAGGACTCGCTACGGTAATCGGTCTTGTAAAATCCCGAGCCTTTGAAGACCAGCGCCGCACCCGGGCCGATCAACCGGCGGAGCTTTTTCCTGCCGCACTCCGGGCATTTCTTCTCCGGTTCCGCCGTAATGGATTGGAACAACTCGAATTCATGGCCGCAGGCGTCGCAGACGTAATCGTAGGTGGGCATGGGCGGGTTCCTAGTTTCGAGAGTCGAAGGTCGAAGGTCGAGAAAGCATTCGACGTTCGACTCTCGACCTTCGACTTTCCATTATTCTAATGGCTCAGTTTCTTTTGGGATTGAGGACACAATCACCTGGCTCGGCCGGACCACGCGGTCGTGGAGCCGGTAGCCGTCCTGGGTAACCAGGATCACAGTCTGGGGCGGATGGTCGGCGGAGGGCTGCTGGGAGATGGCTTCGTGGAGATGCGGATCGAACGGGGCGTCGAGGGCCTCGATCTTTTCGCAGTGATGGCGCGTCAGCACGCTCTCCAACTGCCGGGCCAGCAGGCGGAAGCCGTCCAGCAGGGCGGTGCCGTCGGAGCCTTTTTCCGCCGCCTCGATGGCTCGATAGGCGTTGTCCAGGACGGGCAACAGGTCGCGGAGCAATCCCATGTTCGCGTAGCGTAGTTGCTCTTGGAAATCGCGGGCCGACCGCTTGCGGTAATTTTCCAACTCGGCCTGGAGGCGTAAAAACCGGTCCTGGGCCTGCTCCAGTTCGGCACTGAGCTTCTCGGCACCCTCCGCCGCGGGAGGCGCACCGCCGAGGTCTTTCGACGGGGATGGCTTGTCCGCCGCCGGCCGGGAAGTCTCCGCCGCATTCGCGTTGCCGTGTTTCGACGATTTTGACATTACGAGGATTCCTCGCTTTGAAAATACTCCTTCAGTTTTTCAAAGAAACTTTTCCGCTTGGGAGAAACGTGGGTGTTTTCGACGTCGGCCAGTTGGCGAAGCAACTCTTCGTGCTGAGCGGTCAGCTTTTTAGGGACTTCGACGTGCACCTGGACCAGCAGGTCGCCGCGGTGCCGAGAGTGCAACTCGGGCATGCCGCGGCCTGGCAGGGTGAACACCTCGCCGGACTGCGTGCCGGGGGGAATCGTCAATTCCTCTTTGCCGTCGAGGGTGGGAACGTCGATCGTCGCTCCCAGGGCTGCCTGGGCGTAGGCGATCGGCACCTGGCAGACCAGGTGTTTGCCGTCACGATGGAACAGCGGATGCTCGGCGATGCGGATCAGGCAGTAACAATCACCCGGCGGTCCGCCGTCGGGACTGGGTTCGCCCTCGCCGCCCAAACGTAGTCGGGCGCCGTGGTCCACGCCCCGGGGAATATCGACTTTCCGTGTGACTTTCCGCTGCGCGTAACCCGAGCCTCGACAATCCCCGCAGGGATGGCGAACCACGCAGCCCTCGCCGCGGCAGGAGGGACAGGTGCTCTGTAGGGTGAACACGCCCGTCGATTGCACCACGCGGCCGCGGCCGCCGCAGTAGCGGCAGGTTTCCGGCTGCGTGCCGGGCTGCGCGCCCGAGCCTTTACAGGTCTCGCAACGCTCGTGCCGGGCAAAGCGAATGACTTTCGACGTGCCCGAGGCGGCCTCGAACAGGTCCAGCTCGACCTCGGTGTGGATGTCGGCGCCGCGGCGGACGCGCCGCCGGGACCGGCCGCCACCGAAAAAGTCGCCGAAGAGACTCCCCCCCAAAATGTCGCCGAAGGCCTGGAAGATGTCGCTCACGTCGCGGAAGTGCGGCATCCCGCCGCCTTCCAGGCCCGCCAGGCCGAACCGGTCGTAGATGCTGCGCTTTTCCGCACTACCGAGGACCTCGAACGCCTCGGCGGCCTCCTTGAACCGGACGACCGCATCCTGATCGTCGGGATTGCGGTCGGGATGGTATTGGAGCGCCAGCTTGCGGTAGGCCGCGGAAATCTCCTCCTGCGAGGCGTTCCGCGCCACGCCCAGCACTTCGTAAAAGTCACGCTTTTCCGCCATCGTCGCCATGGCTTTTAAAAAACTCGTAAAATCAACCACCGAGACACAGAGAACACAGAGAAAAAGACAAATTTACAAGAAACACCGGATCATTCATACACTGATTTACCTCTGTGACCTCTGTGTCTCTGTGGTGGATTCTTCCTCTCTCTTAACATACAATCGGGCCACCGGCGGTGAGGTGGCCCGTTGAAAACCAGTCCGGAAGTTACTGTGCCGCAAGGGATTAGCGGACACTGCCTTCCACCTGGCGTTTCTTTTTGTCTTCCTTGTCGAAATCGGTCACCATCGTCTCAGTCATCAGCATCAGTCCGGCAATGCTGGCCGAGTTTTCCAACGCGCTGCGGACGACCTTCAGCGGGTCGATGATCCCCGCCTTGAACATGTCGACGTACTTGCCGGAGTTGGCGTCGTAGCCGGTGTTGCCGGACTTCCCGGCCACCTCGTCGACGACCACGGAGCCGTCCACGCCGCAGTTGTCGGCGATCTGCCGGAGCGGAGCCGAAAGGACGCGGCTGATGATGTCCACACCGATCTTCTCGTCGCCCTTGGCGGAGGAGCGGGCTTTTTCGACCGCCTCGCGGCAACGCAGCAGGGCCACGCCGCCGCCGGCGACGATCCCTTCCTCAGCCGCCGCCCGGGTGGCGTGCAAGGCGTCCTCAACCCGGGCCTTCTTCTGCTTCATCTCAGCCTCGGTGCTGGCGCCCACGGAGATCACCGCCACGCCGCCGCAGAGCTTGGCCAACCGCTCTTGCAGCTTCTCGCGGTCGTAGTCGCTCTCGGTGGTCTCGATCTGGGTCCGTAGCAGTTCGCAGCGGTTCTTGACTTCGGATTGCTTGCCGCCGCCCTGGACGATGGTGCACTTGTCCTTCTCGACCGTGATCTTTTTGGCCCGGCCCAGTTGCCCGACCTCGACGTTCTCCAGCTTCACGCCCAGGTCTTCGCTGATGAACGTGCCGCCGGTGAGGATGGCGATGTCGGCCAGCATGTTCTTGCGGCGGTCGCCGAAGCCCGGGGCCTTTACCGCACAAATGTTCAACACGCCGCGGAGCTTGTTGACCACCAGGGTGGTCAGGGCCTCGCTCTCTACGTCCTCGGCGATGATCAACAGCGGCTTGGCCTGGGCCATCACCTTTTCCAAAAGCGGAATCAGGTCGCGGACATTGTTGATCTTCTTTTCGTAGATCAGGATCAGGGCGTCTTCCATCAGGCAATCCATCTCGGGCGCCCGGTTGATGAAGTAGGGGGAGATGTAGCCCTTGTCGAACTGCATTCCTTCGACGACTTCGTAGGTGGTCTCGGCGGTCTTGCCCTCCTCGACGGTGATCACGCCGTCCTTGCCGACCTTGTCCATGGCCTCGGCCAAGAGCGTGCCGATTTCCTTGTCGTTGTTGGCGCTGATCGCGCCGACGTTGGCGATGTCCTCCTTGCCGGAGACCTTCTTGGCCAGCGTGTAGAGGTGGCCGACGGCGGCCGTAACCGCCTTGTCGATGCCGCGGCGGACGGCGGCGGGATTGCTGCCGGCCGCGATGTTCCGCAGCCCTTCCTTGAAGATCGCCCGGGCCAGCACCGTGGCCGTGGTCGTGCCGTCGCCCGCCACGTCCGAAGTCTTCGAGGCCACCTCGTTGACCAGCTTGGCGCCCATGTTCTCGAAACGCTCTTCCAACTCGACTTCCTTCGAGACGGTCACGCCGTCCTTGGTGACGGTCGGTCCGCCGTAGGACTTGTCGAGGATGACGTTCCGCCCGGTGGGGCCGAGGGTCACGGCGACCACGTCGGCCAGCTTTTCCACGCCGCGGAGCATCCGCTCCCGGGCACGATGATCGAATAACAGTTGTTTGGCCACTTTCGGCGGCTCCTTTATAGCAGGGTTCAGGATTCAGGGTTCAGGGTTCAGGTCCTTGCATTCGGGGTTATCAACCAGGGAATCGGAGATCAGTCGTCGATTAATACTGAACCCTAAACCCTGAACCCCGAATCCTTTAATTCACGACCTTCGCCAGGATGTCGGATTCGCGGACGATTTTAATCTCGCGGCCGTCGACCTCGACGTCGGAGCCGCTGTACTTGCCGAAGATCACCTCGTCGCCCACGGCAACGGAGAGTTTCCCCCGCTCGCCGCTGTCCAGCAGCTTGCCGGGTCCGACGGCCAACACGGTGCCGCGCTGCGGCTTTTCCTTGGCCGTGTCGGGCAGCACGATGCCCCCGGCCGTAACTTCCTCGGCCTCGCTGGGTTCCACCACCACGCGATCGTCCAACGGTTTGAGGTTGATATTCTTCGCCATGTGTGCTTCCTTTTTGCTTTTAGGTATTAATTGAGTCGTTCGTTTAGCGGCCGCCGGTACGGCGGCTAAGGTTTTTGATTCAGGGCCGCCGTACCGGCGGCCGCTAAACTGTTTTTTGTGGATATTCGACAACTAAAAACCACCCATGCCACCCATACCGCCCATGCCCATGCCCCCCATGCCACCCATGCCACCCATGCCGCCCATGCCGCCGCCCATACCGGGAGCGCCGCCGGGAGGTCCTTTTTCCTCTTCCTCTTTCGGCACGTCGGTCACGAGACAGGAGGTGGTCATCAACAGCGTGGCCACGCTGGCGGCGTTTTGCAGGGCGGTGCGGACCACCTTGGCGGGATCGATGATTCCGGCTTCGACCAGGTCGCAATACTGATCCTTCTCGGCGTCGTAGCCGTCGTTCTTGCCTTTCATCTGCCGGACCTTGTTGACGACCACGGCGCCGTCCTGGCCGGCGTTTTCGGCGATCGCCCGAAGCGGCGCATCGAGCACGCTGCAGACGATTTTCGCCCCCAGGGCCTCATCGCCGGTAAGCGCGAGTTTTTCGACGGCCTTGCCGCTGCGCAGCAGGGCCACGCCGCCACCGGGGACGATCCCCTCGGCCAGCGCCGCCTGGGTCGCGGAACGGGCGTCCTCCATCAGCGCTTTCTTTTCTTTCATTTCCGTCTCGGTGGCGGCGCCGACGTAGATCTGGGCGACCCCGCCGGCCAGCTTGGCCAACCGCTCCTGGAGTTTCTCGCGGTCGTAGTCGCTGGTGGTCGTCTCGATCTCCCGGCGGATCTGCTCGGCCCGGCCCTCGATCGCTTTCTTGTCGCCGCTGCCGCCGACGATGGTCGTATTCTCGGCATCGACCAGCACCTTCTTCGCCGTCCCCAGGTCGGAGAGCTTGACCGATTCAAGCGTTACGCCCAGGTCCTTGAAAATGGCGTTCGCGCCGGTCAGGGTGGCGATGTCGCCAAGCATGGCCTTGCGGCGGTCGCCGTAGCCGGGGGCCTTCACCGCGCAGACGTTGAGGATCCCGCGAAGCTTGTTGACCACCAGCGTGGCCAGCGCCTCGCCTTCGATGTCCTCGGCGATGATCAGCAGCGGCTTGCCGGCCTTGCTAACGGTTTCCAGCAGGGGAATCAGATTCTTCGCACTGGAGATTTTCTCCTCGTGGATCAGGATGAGGCACTTTTCCAACTCGACGGTCTGCTCGTCCGGATTGGTGACGAAGTGGGGCGAGAGGAAACCGCGGTCGAACTGCATCCCCTCGACCACCTCGTAGGTCGTCTCGGCGGTCTTGCCTTCCTCGACGGTGATGACGCCGTCCTTGCCGACTTTGAGAAAGGCCTCGGCCAGGATGGAGCCGATCTCGGGATCGTTGTTCCCGGCGATGGAGGCCACCTGCGTAATTTCCTTTTTGTCTTTTTCGTTGACGGGAATGGCCATCTTTTCGATGGCCGCGATGACTGCCGCGGCGGCCTGCTGCACGCCCCGGGCCAGCGACATCGGGTCGGCGCCGGCCGCGATCGTCCGCATCCCTTCGCGGAAGATCGACTCGGCCAGCAGTGTGGCGGTGGTCGTCCCATCGCCGGCGACGTCGTTGGTCTTCGACGCCGCCTCTTTGACCAACTGGGCTCCCAGGTTCTCGTAGGGATCGTCCAGATCGATCTCCTTGGCCACGGTCACGCCGTCTTTCGTGACCTTGGGCGATCCCCAACCCTTGTCCAGCACGGCGTTCCGGCCTCGCGGCCCTAGCGTGCTGACCACGGCCCGAGCCAACTTGTTGACTCCCAACGCCAGCGATTGCCGGGCGCCGTCTTCAAATACCATCTGTTTGGGCACAGCGGATATCCTCCTCTAGGAAATGTCGTTGATTTCCATTCAGCCAATAATGGCAGACAAAAGATTATTTGCCCCCTTATATAGCAAGCATTGTGCCAAAGAGAATCTCAATAGCCGCAACCTGTTGATTTACAAATGGTTATGAGCATAAAAACAGCGAGGTCCTACTTCGGCCTCCTGGAAGAAATGCCATTATGGCAGCCCGAATAAAAGCAACTTAAGGATTAGGAAATGATCGCTACATTCCGTTTAGCGGCCGCCGGTACGGCGGCCTGGATTTACTCACGATTTCAGGGCCGCCGTACCGGCGGCCGCTAAACGTGAAGATGACTTTTACTTCAAACCCGTCGCTCGGCAGATGATCCTATCGCGCAATCCGTCGGGCACGACTTTAAAACCCCGGGAAACCAAGCGGTTGCGGAACCGAAGATAGTAACGGATCTTCGGCTTCGGCGCCGTCAGGGCGTGGACGACGGCGTGGACGACCGTTTCCACCGGATCGGCCGATCGGGCGGTCGCTTCCACGGTTTTTCGGAGTATGTCGAGATCGGCCTGGTAGTTTGCCAAGACCTCGGGAGAAACTTGTTCCGCCAGGGAATCGGCGGCCTGAAACGATTTCTCCCAAATGGGCGTATCGATCGGTCCCGGGGCGACGACCGAGACGCTCACGCCCGCGTGGCGAAGCTCCAGCCGCAAGGCGTCGGAGAGGGCCTCGACGGCGTATTTCGACGCGGAGTACGGCCCCATATACGGCGGCGCCACTGCCCCATTGATCGAACTGATATTGACAATCCGCCCCCGGCCTTTCCGCAACAGCGGCAGAAAGGCCTGCGTGACGGCCAACAGCCCCGTCACGTTGACTTCCAACTGCCGGCGGAAATTCTCCAGCGGCAACAGTTCCAACGGCCCGGCTACGACGATGCCGGCGTTGTTGACCAAGCCAAACAGCCCCCGCTCGCCCAAGACCTGCCGCAGGTTTTGCTCGACGGCGGCGATCTGCCCGGCTTCGGTCACGTCGAGGGTGACGGGAGTCAAACGCTCCGAGGCCTTTTCCCGCAGCCGCCGGGCCGCCTCGTCATTCCGGACGCCGGCAAAGACCCGGAAACCTCGCCGATCCAACTCCCAAGCACTGGCCGCCCCGATGCCGGTCGAGGCGCCGGTAATCAGCACCGCACGTCGTTCAGTATTATCATTGGGCATGGTTAGTTCCATTTTTCACGGATCACCGCGACCAGTAGTCGCGGCTTTCCAAATTTACTGCGTGGGCATGAGCACCAAAACAAAATAGGCGACCAGGACCAAGGCCATCACGTACATCAGCCATTTGACCTCGCGGCCCTGCCCGGCCAGGAGCTTGACGATCGGGTAGGCGATAAAGCCCAGGGCCAGGCCGTCGGCGATGGAGTAGGTCAGCGGAATGCCGATGATGATCAGAAAACCGGGAAAACTCTCGGCAAAGTTGTCCCAATCGATTTTCGTCACGTTGGCCAGCATCATCGAGCCAACGACGACCAGGGCGGGGGCGTAAATCGGCGGATATTTGCCGACCATCGCCACCACGGGGCTGAAAAACAACGCCAGGAGGAACAGCGCCGCTACGGTCAGCGCGGTCAGCCCGGTCCGCCCCCCCTGCTCCACTCCCGCGGCACTCTCGATGAAACTGACCACGGTGCTGGTCCCCATCGCCGCCCCGGCCGCCGTGCCGACGGCGTCGGACATCAGCGCCCGATGGGCCCGCGGCAGCTTGTTGTCCTTAATAAAACCCGCCCGCTCGGCCACGCCAATCAGCGTGCCCAGCGTGTCGAACAGCACCATGAACAGGAAGATCAGAATGAAGGGGATCATCGGCCACGACAGGGCGCCGACAATGTCCATCTTGAAAAAGGTCGGCGCCATTGAGGGCGGGCGGGAAACAATCTGTTCGGCAAGTTCGAAATCCTTGACAAGCTTCGACTGTTGAATCACCTCCGACTGGTAAACCGATTCGCTCAGGTAGGGAAGTCCGTATTTCAAAAAGACCGCGAAAAGCCCGCCGGCAATAATCCCCCATAAAATCGCCCCCCGGACCCGCCGGGCCATGAGAATCGCCATCACCAACAAACCACAGAAAAACACCAGCAAATCGGGAGACGTAAACTGCGTGTTTAAACTGACACAGATTTTCGGATTCGGAAGAATCAACCCGGCGTCCTGCAATCCGATAAACGCAATAAACAATCCGATTCCCACCGCAATGCCATTGCGCATGCTGGGGCTAATTGCCTCCATCAATTTTTCGCGGACTCCCAACAGCGACAGCAGCAGGAACAACACCCCGGAAAGAAAGATCACCCCCAAGCCGACCTGCCAAGGCGTGGTGGACTGGGGCGCAATCGCGCCGGAAGCCACCTGGTCGGCGATCATCTTTCCGGCCGCGGGCAGCAGCGTGACCACAAAGAAAAAATTCTCGCCCATCCCCGGGGCCTGCGCGATCGGATACCGGGCATACAGGCCCATGATGATCGTGGCCAAGGCCGCCGAAAGGCAGGTGGCGGTCATCACGGCGTAGAAATCCATGCCAGTCGGGTTCTCCTTGGTGCCCGATAGCACCGCCGGCTGGACGAAAATGATGTAGGCCATCGTCAAGAAAGTGGTCGCCCCGGCCAGCAACTCCGTTCGGACCGTCGTGCCGTTCTCACGCAATCGGAAAAGGCGATCGAGCATGACAGTGATCTTATTCGGAAAATATTTTCATTCGCACGATCGTTTAGCCCGGCCGCTTCCGGCCGGCGCTGATTCAGAAACTCCACCAACAGGAAACACGCTCTAATAGAACGCAAAGCCTAGGCCGAGGCAATAATCCCCGGTAAAATGGAGGTGTAGCTTCTTTGATAAAACCAGCAAACTGCGAAAGTTAGAATGCCTGAACCGTACGAAGACGATATCCAACCGATTCCCGCGGAGGTGATCGAAGTCATTCCGGCCGACGACTGGCGGTTGCGGCAGTACGCGGCCGATCATCCTTTCCCGCCACTGTTCCCTTCTCCTCCCCCCCGGCGGAGGATTTATCTGCCGATCTTTCTTTTCGTCGCCACGTGCTTTACGACGTTTGGAGTCCGATTCTTTGTTCCTGGAGTTGACCTTGCAACACGTCTGATAGATGGTTTGCAATACTCCGCTTGCATTATGACCATCCTCTTCTGCCACGAGATGGGACACTTTCTGCAATCTTTACGATACAAGATCCGGGCGTCCTTGCCGTACTTCATCCCCCTGCCGCTGCCGCCCTTCGGGACGATGGGCGCCGTGATTGTGATGAAATCGCGATTAGGTTCCCGAAGATCGCTGTTCGACGTGGGAATCACCGGCCCGTTGGCAGGCCTCGTTCCCACCTTGATCTGCTGCATCGTGGGAATTTATTGGTCGGAAGTGAAACCGGAACCGCGTCATCTCGTACCGGGTACCGTCTTCAATGATCCGTTGATCTTCCAATGGCTGTGCACTTTGCTAGGAAGACACGTCCCCGAAGGATATGAACTCATGGCACATCCCGTGGCCTTTGCCGGTTGGGTGGGCCTGTTCATCACTTCGTTGAATCTGATCCCCATCGGTCAACTCGACGGCGGGCACGTGCTGTACGCCTTGCTGCGGCGAAAATCCTACCTCGTGGTCCGGCTGTTGCTGATGATCGTTTTCCTTTTCATGATCTTCAATTTTTCCCATTACTGGCAATGGCTGTTTTTATTGTCCCTGCTAATGCTCCTCGGCATCTTCCATCCGCCCACGGCCAACGACCACGAAGACCTCGGCTGGTTCCGCACCGCGCTGGGAATCCTGATCCTGTTGTTTATCCCCCTGGGATTCACTCCCCAACCGTTCAAGATCCAGGATGAGGTCAGCAAGCCCGCTACGGCATCGCAAAGGACCGAAAGTTTAGCCCCGGCACTTGTGCCGGGCGTTTAGAGGGAAAACGTCGTGCACGCGGCATAAGCAATAATTCTGCGTTTTTTTGAGCCGGCCCAAAAAAAGACTTGAAAAACCGCCAGGAATACTATACACTTATACACATACCAGAGAGCGCGGGACAATCGCCAAAGTCCTTCCGGCAAGTCCCGTCGCCTGTTCTTTGACAAGTCGACCTGACGCAAAGTGTGGCCCCGGAGGTAAAAGCGGTTGAAGTGCAACAAGGTGTTGCACTTCACGAGAGAAATGCCCAATCATGGGGCAATCCCCAATTACCCATTTTCCCTCACATACCAAGTGCAAAGCCCCCCTGCCGGCTGGCATGAAGTTGCGGCAATTATGATTTCTGTAACTTCCGAAATGAAAGGCAATTGGGAAGTGCAACATCGACGTAAAAAATCGAGCCCCAATAAGCACGTTGCACTTCGATCGTCAGTCAAAAGGACGTTTCATCTTTCTCAGCTTGCCCGTTTTTACTGCAACGACTTCAACCACCATTGCTCCGGTATGCGTTTGGCCCGGGTGAACCAGGGCTCTTCCTCGGGATGCATTGGACGGACGAGGATACTTTTTACGCCGGCCAGGCGGCCGGCCAGGACGTCGGCGAAGACCTGATCGCCGACCAGGGCCGTCCGCTGCGGAACCGCCCCGATCTTCCGCAGCGCCGCCCGGACGCCCAGGGGAAAAGGTTTTATCGCCTGGGCGATAAAAGGCAATCCGAGCGGATCGGCAAATTGCCGAATCCGCTGGCCCCGACCGTTGGACACGATACACAAGCCGACGCCGGAGCGCCGCAGTTCGGAGAGCCAGTCGGCCACCTCGGCGGAGACTCCCGAGGCGCGGTAGCGTTTCAGCGTGCAATCGACGTCCAGCAGCAGCGCCGTAATGTCCCACTGCTGCAGCCGCTCGGCGGTCAGCTCGAGAACGCTCTCGACGCGATAATGGGGGACCAGCAAATGGAACATTTACGGTTTCGGCACAATACAATAGGCCTCGAATTCATCGACCACGAACCGCAAGCCTTGACGGGCGAAGACGCCCTGCAGCCGGATCGCCTTGACCGGCTGCGAGGGAATCTGCACCCGCTGCCAGCCGAAGCCCGGCCCTTCCGTCGGGAGGGCTAACGGCCGGAAATTCACCCCGTCGGGCGAGACCCCCAGGGTGTAGCGAAAAAAATTCTTCTGATTCCATCCGCCCAGTTTAAAACGGATCTCCTGCAATTGATAGACCTTGTCGAAGGTGATGGTCCACTGACAGGGGAGGGGACTGGAAGCGGCGGGGGCGCCACCTTGGAACCGGCCGTCAAACAGGGCAAAACCATTGCTCTGCACACCCTCCACCTGGGTCCCATTGGTCGCCAAGGCCACGTTGCCCGGCTGAACCGCTCCCCGCTTGTCCCTTTCCGATTGCCGGAGAGCATCCAGGGCTTCGAGGCGTTTGACGGCCTGAATTTGGGCCGCTTCCGACAGCCCGGGTCGGGCCTGGTGGAACCAGAATTCCGCCCGGGCCAGAATTCCCGCTTGAAACGCCTCCTGTTCCTTTTGCGCGGCATTCCAATAACCCTCGGCCAACTCCGCCTGGAGTGCCGGTTGTCGAGGATCAGCCAGATCGGCGGCGGCAAGCGGGGCCAGCACGGCATCGGACGACTTGGCCAGCAACGGCAGACCCCGCTTCCAATCCTGCAGCCGAAAAGTGATCCATCGTCCCACCAAACCGTTTGCCTCCTGATCGTCCGGATCCTCCCGGAGTTTTTCCAGCGCCCTGCGGACCGAGGCCGACAGGGCCTTCAGCCTGCCGACTTCCCGGCTTTGGGACGCAAGATCGTGCAGCAGATTCGGATCCTTTGCCAACTTGGCCAACGGCGTGACGAGTTGAATCAACCGGCCAGCCTCCTCAAAGCGTCCGACCTGCCGGGCCTGCTCGATCACCGCCGGGCTGACGGCTAAAACCTCAAAGGGGTTGATTTGCTTGGCGCCGCTGCGCAACGCCTGCACCGCTTGGATCACGGTCTCGACTTTCAAGTCGGCCGCGTCGCCGGGAGAACACTCCTCCAGGTTTTCCACGTCGGCCAGCGCCTGGTGCAACCGGCCGGTCTCAACCGCCAGATGCAGTGAAAGCCTCCGCAGCGCGTCGCGTTCGACCGCGTTCTCGGCAGAACGAGAAGCTCGGTTCCACAACTCTCGCGCCAGTACAAGTTTTTGAAGATTGCTTTTTGCCGCGGTAATCCGTTTACCATAACGTTGCTGAAGGGCATTCTCCGCCTGCCGACGATCCGCTTCCCGAAGAACTTCCGGCCCCTCCAAGACGTTTTCCAGGAGCCGATCGGAGTCCTCTTCCGATTTCTGCCGGCGGTTAGGCCCCTCGAGAGGAGAGGATGCCGTCGGTGGGGAAAGTGTTTCGCTCGCTTTAGGCGGCGGCAAGGTCGCCGAACTCTCCGAATCCGGGCCCCCCGCCGTTGAAGACTGTGCGGGCGGCGCAGGAGGTTCGACGGAAGATTTCCGAGGCGTCGTCGGCAACGCACGATCGGGCTGATTTTTCCCTGCCGTCGGAGTTTCTTCCGTCCCCGCCTTCTTGGTTGATGGAGAGGTGTCCGGAGAATCCGCGGCGACGGGTTGAAGGAGTGGCTCCGCGGGAGCAACTGCCGCCAGTCTGCCAGAAGTCGCGGACGCTTTCCCGTCATCCTGACAGGCTGTCCTTTCCTTCTTATTCAGAAGTAGTACGGCGATCAAACTGCCCAAAATGATCGTCGCTGAGAAAAAAACCGACAACAGGATCGACCAATCGGAACCTGTTGGACTCGATCGTACACTTGCCGGGAAGGCCGACGGAACGCTGGCTTTCCACTCCGTCTGTCGCGGCGGCGCCTTGGGAGGCGGAGTTACAGCCGACAAGAGAACCGAAGCCTTTCCGACGCCGTGAGGCCTTTCAGCCGCAAGCCGGATCTGCAATTGATGATCGTATGCCGCCTTTTTTTCAGGATTAAGGAGTACCCCTTGGGCCTCGGTGATTTCGACACTCAACCACTCGGCTTCGGCACGTTGCCGTCCGGCGAGTTGACTTTTCAAATATGCCATCCGTGCATCGACTGCATTGAGGATTGCATCTGGATCGCCTTCAAACGGCTCCAATCCCAATAAGCGATAATAATGCGGCGGCTGCTCCTGAAGAGGAATACCAAACCACTTACGGTACGGATTGAAGGATTTGTCCACTATTCCAACGTTTTCAAGAGACACTTATGGAGTCGATCACCTCTAGCAATTATATACCCGATTTATAGAGTTAACTATCTTTGGAAAGAAACTTATGATTAACTGGGATTATGACCGATTTTACCGATTAGGAGGAGCAAAATTCACATTCTGGGGATTATTCCTATGCCTTCTACAGCAGAAAAAAGGATCTACGGCGATATAGCCCAGTGCGTCGGCAATACACCCTTGGTTCGGCTTCACCGGGTGACGGCGGATTGTCACGCCGAGGTATTGGGAAAAATGGAGAATATGAACCCTCTATGGAGCGTCAAGGACCGGATCGCCCGAGCAATGATCGACGCGGCCGAGCGGGAGGAGAAAATTCACAAGGATACGATCGTTCTCGAGCCGACCAGCGGGAACACCGGCATTGGACTGGCCTACGTCTGTGCCGCCCGGGGATACAAGCTCACCGTTACCATGCCTGAGAGTATGAGTCTAGAACGACGCCGGATGCTGAAAGCCTTGGGGGCGGAACTGGTACTGACGCCGGCGGCCGAAGGGATGCCCGGTGCGGTGCGAAAAGCCGAGGCGCTCCGAGCGGAAAATCCCCATTATTTTCTCCCGCAACAGTTTAAAAATCCGGCCAATCCGGAGATTCACCGGAAGACCACGGCGGAAGAGATCTGGCGCGACACCGCCGGCGGGGTGGATATTGTGGTGGCGGGCGTGGGAACGGGGGGGACGATCACCGGGGTGGGCGAAGTGCTCAAGGCCCGCAAACCGACTGTCAAAATAGTGGCCGTCGAGCCGGCCGCCAGTCCGGTCATCACGCAACGCCTAGGCGGCCGGGAACTCAAGCCCGGCAAACACGCGATCCAGGGAATCGGCGCCGGATTCATTCCGGAGGTGCTGAACCTGAAGATCCTCGACGAGGTCGTACAGGTCGAGGACGAAGACGCCTTCGAGACCGCCCGGCAACTGGCCAAGCGGGAAGGCCTGATGTGCGGCATCAGCAGCGGCGCGGCGACCTGGGCCGCCCTACAAGTTGCCCGTCGTAAAGAGAACCGCGGCAAGCTCCTGGTGGTGATCCTCCCCGACCTCGGCGAACGCTACCTCTCTACCCGACTCTTCCCAGAATAATCAAACCGAGGAAAGTGATCCTCGAACCAGTGGTCCTATAAAAAAACAAGCGGTCCACCCTCGATGGGGCGGACCGCTTGCCTTATGCGAAAGGAGTTGGCTCAGGGCACGGTTCGGAAAGGAGTTCGAGCCACTCTCAAGTCATGCTTATTTGCAGGCGGGTTCGCAGCAGGCCGGAGCGCAGGCCTTGACTTCCTCGCAGCAGCAAACTTTCGGGCAGCACGTCTTCGGACGGCAGGTCCGCGGACGGCAGGTCCGAACTTTACGGCAACGCTTCGGGCAGCAGGTCACGGGCTCACAAGCCGGGGCACAGGTCGCCGGTTCGCAGGCCGCGGGGGCGCAGGTCGCTGGCTCGCAGCAGCAGACCTTCGGGCAGCACGTCTTCGGACGGCAGGTCCGCGGACGGCAGGTCCGAACTTTGCGGCAACGCTTCGGGCAGCAGGTCACCGGCTCACAGGTGGCTGGAGCGCAGGTGGCCGGTTCACAGGCCGCGGGGGCGCAGGTCGCCGGTTCGCAGGCCGCGGGAGCGCAGGTGGCCGGCTCGCAGCAGCAGACCTTCGGGCAGCACGTCTTCGGACGGCAGGTCCGGACGCGGCAGCGCCGATGGCGGCACGTCTTCGGGCAGCACGTCACCGGCTCACAGGTGGCCGGAGCGCAGGTGGCCGGTTCACAGGCCGCGGGGGCGCAGGTGGCCGGTTCGCAGCATACCTTCGGGCAGCACGTCTTCGGACGGCAGGTCCGGAGGCGGCATCGCCGATGGCGGCACGTCTTCGGGCAGCAGGTGGCCGGCTCACAAGTAGCCGGAGCACAAGTAGCCGGCTCGCAAGCGGCCGGGGCACAAGTAGCCGGCTCGCAAGCGGCCGGGGCGCAGGCTTTAACCTCGGCACAACAATTGCCGAAAAGGCTTGCCTGCAGGTTGGAGGCGCCGCCGATCGCCACTAATGCAGCAATCGCTAGCGCCGGCAACATGATGCGACGGTACATGGGAGGTACTCCTTGTTAGGAAAGACCTTGTGGGATACTCACACAATATGGCGCAAATAGGGGACTTAGGTCCAATCTAGCAGTTGCTATCGTCGGAAGAGTATTCGATTCCTTAGCTCGACACCCCATTTCCGCCAAAACTAATAATTTCGCCATTCTGTTCATAACGGCACTGACTCCTTTAATGGTGGTAGCGACTGTAGTATCCCTTGATCCGGCGGAACGTTATTGCCCTTTTTCTTACGGCCGGAACGGCCGATTCCGCGTTTGAATCTGCGAATTGGTGTCCCTGAGAAAAACGTGGAATCCTCAGGAAGGCGGCGGGAGATAACCTAGAATTGAATTGATTGCCGCCGAGGGTGGAGCCGGATGGACACGATCCGGCATAATCGGAAGAATCCTAATATTCCGCCAGGTGGAAAGAATTTGGGAAGCAGAAGACTTGTAGAAATTCCTGCCTTTCCCCCTTCGGTTCTTTTCGCCGTGCGAACCTTCGAAGGAGCCATACCATGACGATGACGCCGAATTGTGAGAAGGGACTTTTCTACTCGGGTTTGGCCGCGGTGGATCCCGAGTTGGGGGAAATCGTCGCGGAGTTCGTCGCCGAAATGCCGGATCGGATCTCTGCCATGCAGCGGCAGCTCGAAGACCGGAATTGGCAGGCCCTGCGGCAGTCGGCCCACCAACTGAAGGGAGCCGCCGGCAGCTACGGCTTCGAGCGGGTTTCGCCCGCCGCAGCCCAATTGGAAAACGCCCTGCGGGACGAGAAACCGGAAGAGACCGTACGCTGTGCGGTCGAGGAACTGATCGACCTCTGCCGCCGCATGAGGGCCGGCACGCCGGAGAACTAAAGCATTTTTCGTCGTTCGCCGGTCGTTGGTCGAATGAAAAAAGACGACGAACGACCAACGACAAACCACCAACGCTTTCGTCAGGCGTGGGGTTTTGGTCCCATGGCCTCGGCGGCCAGTTTCAGCGAGATCAGGTAGGGGACCGGTTCGCTGCCGAGGGCGTTCAGCACGGTGCCGCCGGCGGTGAAGCAGTAGGTGACCCAATCGGGCTGGCCGTATTTTTCCAGGGCCGTGCCGCCTTCGCCACCGCCGACGTAGATCTTCACGCCCGCGTCTTTCATCCGCTTCAGTTGGGCGACGAACTTCCGCGTGCCTTCTTCGAACCGCGGGTCCTCGAACATGCCGAACACGCCGTTGTGGAAGACCACGGCCGGGGGCTTGTCGTTTTGGTGTTTGGCGATGAATTCGCCGACCGTCTTTTCGTAGAGCATACTGGAGGCCGGCCCGACGTCGAACTGCTGATTGCCCGGGCCGACGGTCTCGGAGACCTGGCCGTCTTGGAGGACGAAGTCGACGGGCATGACGAAGGCGATTCCCTTCGCCCGGCCTTCGGAGACCATCTTCTTCGCCTGGTCGATCCGCTGCGGGGGAATGTAGTACGGCTTGTCCTTGTGGCCGGGATCCTCGGACAGTCCCAGGTCGAACGGCTTGCCGTCGAGTTCCAGGGCAGCCTTTTTCAACGCCATCGCCAGCGAGCCGGCCGTCAACACGGTGCGGATCTTGCCGCGGTCGATCATCGCCTGGAGGTCGTCGAGCTTGTCGATCTTCAGCCCGCTGAAGATGACCATTTGGGCGCCGAGGCAGTCGGCCAGCGGGCCGGTGAATTGCTCGGCCTCGTATTTTCCCACTGCCACCATCTCCATGGCGGCCGGCACGACCATGCTGGAGGAATCGAGGCTGCCTGCGGAAAAGGCCTCGTGGATGTAGACCTTGGCAATTTTGGCCGTCATCTCGTTGGCAAACTTCGCCAGCTTGTCGGCCAGCTTGGGCAGGTCGTCGGGCTTGGCCTTCCAGAGGACCCGTTCGATATCGTACTTGCGGGTATTTTGTAAAACGACAACTCCACCTAAGGGCATCTCCGCGACGATCTTGGCGGCGGCGTCGGTGACGGCGTTGGCCGCCGGATCGTACCAATCGTCGATCAACGGTACCTTGCAGCCCAGGATCTCGCCCAATCGGGCGGCGACCTTGTCCAGCGATTTTTCCGGATCCCGGCCGATGTGTCCGAAGACGATCGTCTTCCAGCCCTTGTCGCGACAGAATTGGAGCGTCTCCTTCATCGACCGCAGGCGGATGTCCCCCTCGCCGACGGTTTTTCCCGGCTTGGCGTCGACATCGCCGCGGATCAGCACCGGCGTGCCGGCCGGCAGCTTGCCCAAGCAGTCGATCCGCGGGATGACCTCCAGGTACTGTTCCATCGACAGTTTCGGGCAACCCGGATCGGCGCCCAGGACTTTACGCAACCAGGTCAACATGGCATCGGGGGTGATCGGCATGGTTATGCTCCATGATGTTCTACTAATGGACGTTTTTTCTCAAACTGTAAAATATAAAGGAAATTTCTCGCAAAGGCGCGAAGAACGAAAATGTCAAAGTGATCTCGCTGAAGAATTCGGCCGTTGAGGAAGAATCAACATCAGTTCATACACTTTGCGGCTTTGCGCCTTTGCGAGAAATATCCTTTTACAGTTTGAGTTTTTAGTGAATAACCGAACCGTGGGTAACATATCAGGTTAAGTTTCAATCGACCAGGGGCCGGGGTTAGCGGATTGACATTGAAGTGCAACGCACTTTTTGGGGCTCAAAATTTTACGTTACTGTTGCACTTCGAAAGTGGAGACGAATTCAGGGTTTACGGGAAAGTCGGAAAACGCAACTTCGCACAAGTCGTTGGGGGGGCTTTGCACTTGGGACAAAGGGAAGTTTGGGCGGGGTAGCGAGAATGAAGTGCAACGGTCCGTTGCATTTGATTCTTCTTCGTTGAATTCTCGGAGGAATTGCTCGACCTTTTGGATCGCCCGATCGGCGTTTTCCGCGGGTATTTCGGCATAGAGAATTTCCCCGAGGAGGGAAATCATCTGCATGATTTGATCGACAGTGAAGACCTGGGGCGACCGGGCGGCGAAGTCTTCCGGATTGCGGCGTTCGAGCAGCCAGGCGCCAGCCCGCCAGTAGCGTTCATTCCGGGCGGCAGCCCGGAGCGCGCGGAGGATTTCGATCTCGGCCTGATGCTCGGCGGCGGCGATCTGTGCGGCAAAGGCGGGATCCCGGGCGGCGGTCCGAGTGATCGTGCTCTGCGCGCAGCCCACGTATCGGGCGGTAATCCGGCGGCTGCTCCCGTTGGACAACATGCTGATGATGACCCGACGTTTCGCGTCGTCGAGGACGGGGGGGACGGGCATGGGAGGGGATAGGGGATTGGGGATTGGGGATTGGAAGGGTGATTGCAAATTGGGCAATTGCAAATTGCATATTGCAAAATGAACGACGGGGAGAACGAGGCCCCGTCGGGGCGCAGTCCTGGCCATGAGATATAGTGTACATAATTATATTATCATGTCAAGATGAAAAATTGGCCGGGGGGACCTCTGGCGGTAAGAAGAACCCATTGACGGGGGGTGAAGCGGTTTGTAGGATGGCCGGCGACGGTCAATCAAAACCGATGTCTGGAGCAGATTGAGAAATGGCCGAGAAAACTCTCTTTCCCATTGAATCTCCGGTTGCACAACGTCAACCGAAGACCGACCGGCTGATATTAACGAGATATTTGAAGGAAGCGGCCGAGGACAAGAGGCTTGACGAGAAGGTGTTGCGAGCCGCCCACGCCGTGATGGTGAAATGGGCCGATTTGGAGAGCTCGGGGCGACTTGTGGAACTGAATGAGACCCAGATGCAGGGTGATTTCCTGGCCCAGGTGTTCGGCGAGGCATTGGATTACGCGGGCCCTCTTGACGGGAAAGAGGTGTGGCACCGGGAGCAGCATTTTTCGATCGCCGGGGAAACACCGGACGCGATTTTGGGATTTTTTCGGCAATCGGCGGAGCACCGGCCTTTGGCGGTGATCGAACTGAAGGGGCCGAAGGTCCACCTGGATCGGGACCGCAGCGGCGGCCGGACCGCGGTGGCGCAGTGTTGGGATTACCTGGTCAACACGCCATCGGAGTGTCGCTGGGGGATCGTGTCGAACATTGTCAGCTTCCGGCTTTATGAGCGTTCTTCGACGAAACGGGCTTACGAGCATTTCTCGCTGCAATCGCTGCGCGATTTCGAGACGTTCAAGCAGTTCTATGTCTTATTTAACCGCCGGGGTTTGATCGACGATTCGCTCCTCGGGCCGCCGTATGCCGTCGCTTTGCTGAAGAAATCGGCGGAGCGTCAACGGGAAGTCGGCGATGACCTCTATAAAGCCTATTCCGACAATCGGACTGCGCTGATTACGGAACTGCACAAGGGACGGAACATTCCGCTGGATGAGGCGGTCGAGATGGCGCAGCGGCTGTTCGATCGGATCATGTTTATCGCCTTTTGCGAAGACCGGCGGTTGCTGCCCGAGAAGACGATTCCGAAGGCCTACACGGTGGCGGGTTTTCACGCGGTGACGAATCCCCGGTGGCAGAATTTCAAGAATCTGTTCCGTTTTATCGACACGGGCAATGAGACCCACGGCATTCCGAAGTACAACGGAGGACTGTTTGCACAGCACGCGGTCGATGAGTTGGAACTGCCCGACGACCCGTGGACGAATTTTTTTCGTTCGATAAGCAACTACGACTTTGCCGACGAAGTGAACCTCGACGTGTTGGGCCATCTGTTTGAGCGGTCGATTACGGAGTTGGAGAAACTGAAAACAACGGGCATCTTCGGCGACGCTGAGAAAGCAAGCAAATACGCCTCGATGCCGCAATCGGTCAAGCGGAAGCAATTGGGCATTTACTACACGCCGCCGGAGTTGACCAGCCGGATTGTACAGTACACGGTCGAGGAATTGATTGCCGAGCGTTTTGCGGCGGCGGCGGTTGAGTCGGGGATTTCGGAGAAGGAAGCGCATCGGGGGAAGACTCCCGACGATCCGGGATATTGGCGGCGATGCCTGGGCATCTTGCGTATCTTGAAGATCGTCGATCCGGCGTGCGGGAGCGGGGCGTTCCTCTTTCAGGCCTACGACGCATTAGAAGCCCGGTACCACGAAGTCATCGGGCATCTGGAGCAGTACGGAGAACCGGACGCGAAGATACTTTTTCAACAGGTTCCGACGTTTATTCTGCGGGAAAACCTTTACGGGGTGGATCTCTCTCCCGAGGCCGTTGAGATTACACAACTGGCGTTGTGGATCCGCTCGGCCAGCCCGGGACAATTGTTGGAAAATCTTTCGGAGAACATTGTGCAGGGCAACTCGCTGGTTCACGATCCGGCGGTGCATCCGGCGGGTTTCGATTGGCGGGAGCGGTTTCCGGATGTTTTCCGACCGACCTCACCCTGCCCTCTCCCGAAAGTAGAGGGGAAAGCACAAATGCCCTCACCCTGCCCTCTCCCGGAGGGAGAGGGGAAAGCGCGAGAACCGGGATTCGATTGTGTGATTGGCAATCCGCCGTGGGAGCGGATGAAGTTGCAGGAGCGGGAGTTTTTTTCGCTGCCGGCCCCGGAGATCGCCACGGCCACCAACGCGGCCAAAAGAAGAAAACTTGTCGTCAAGTTGGAATCGGACGATCCGGCATTATACGGGCGCTATCGGCAGGCGCTGGCCGCGGCGGATTCGCTGCTGAGCTACTGCCGCAAAAGCGATGAATACCCGTTGACGGGAAAGGGCGACATCAACACTTACGCGGTGTTTGCCGAGTTGGCTTCCCAACTCGTCGCGCCGCACGGACGGGTGGGCATGCTCGTGCCGTCGGGCATGGCATCGGATATGACGACCAAGGACTTCTTCGCGGCGGTTGCCGAAACGAAACGGCTCATGCGGTTATACGACTTCGAGAATCGGCTGAAGACTTTCTTCCCTGATGTGGATAACCGCTTCAAGTTCTGCATTCTCAACTTCGGCGGCGAACAAGCGGTGACCTCGCAAGCCGATTTCATCTTTTTTGCTCATCGAGTGGAAGAATTGGAAGATCGGAAGCGGCACATCGCGATTAGCGCCGCAGACATCCGGCTGCTGAATCCCAATACACGGACCTGCCCGATATTCCGCACCCGGCGGGACGCGGAAATCACGAAAGCCATCTACCGCCGCGTTCCCGTGTTGATTGATAAAAATCGAGAGGGACCGACCGGCAATCCGTGGGGCATCCAGTTCAAGACGATGTTCCATCAAACGAACGACGCCGAATTGTTCCGAGAGCCGGAAACGCTCAAGGCTGAGGGGTTCAAACTGAAGGGCAACCAATGGTTCAAGGGGAAGCAGGTTTTTCTGCCGCTGTACGAAGCGAAGATGGTTCAGGCGTATGACCACCGCGCGGCAGACGTTGTGACCGATAAATCGAATTGGGTGCGTCAGGGGCAAACAGATAAAACAACCCTGGTCAATTATCAAAATCCTGAGCACTTGGGAATGCCACGTTTTTGGGTTAATAAAGATGAAGTCGAATTGCCAGAGAGCGGATGTGTTGGTTTTAAGGACATAACCAGCCCAACAAATCAACGGACAATGATTGCCGCATTCGCCCCTCTTGCAGGATTCACTAATCATTTCGTTCTCATTCGTAGCGAGTGTAATCCGATAAGGCAAATGTGTCTATTGGGCAATCTCAATTCATTTGTCTATGACTATTGCACTCGTCAAAAAATCGGCGGCGTGACGCTCAATTTTTTCATCGTCGAGCAAATCCCAACAGTGTCGCCAGACGCCTACAACAAGCGTTGTCCCTGGGATCGCTGCACGACATTGGAAACGTGGATCAGCCAGCGGGTATTGAAGCTGACCTGCACGGCCGAGGACATGCTGCCGCTGGCGGAGGCGTGCGATTTTACGGGGGGGAGTTTCAAAACAGAATACGGGGGCCGGCTGAACAAGTGGGATGAGGCCGAGCGGATGGAGCTAATGGCGGAGTTGGACGCGGCCTTTTTTCATCTGTACGGCATTGAGCGGGACGACGTGGAGTATATTCTCTCGACGTTCAAAGGAATCCATGACGAGCGGCCGCTGCTTCCCGGCGGTTCGAGCGTTGCGGAGCGGATCGTGCAGAAGTATGCGGAGATATCGTTTCCGGGGTAGGGGTAGTACGGTAGATATGCGGGAATCGAGCGGTTGGTGAGTTTAAGAGTTCTAACTTTTCTCTAGCCCAGGCGTTCACGCCTGGGGAAGGAAGGAAATCATTTTTTGTTTTTCTTTCAGCCCCCTTCAGGGGGCGCCCAGTGGATAGTATTACCAAACGCCGATTCCCATCCCCTAAAGGGGACGGGAGGGAAAAATGATTGTTCGGCTCTTTCTCCCCAGGCGTGAACGCCTGGGCTAGAGAAAAGGCGATTGGACGTTGTCGTAACCAAGGTAAGCATGGCTAGGGATTGGTGCGTTCGTTCAGAGCAGCCGGCCTAGAGTTGGCACGTTCATTCATTCCGTCGGCAAACAATCGGCGAATTCGTTCAGCGCGCCCTTTCAGGGCTTGGGGAATCCTTATGGGGACTGTTTACCCAGGGCTGCGCTGCGCTTCGCCCTGGGCTTTCGTGGCGCGCCGCTTTGCGGCTTTACTGCAGAGGCGCAAGCGGCTGAGGGGAGAAGACGCCAGCAGACCTAACGCGGAGCATGGGGAGTACGGTATAATTCAGGGATGATGGACGAGTCACTTCCGCGGGACAACTCGGCGGCGGCGGAGAAGGCGCGGGGATTTCCGCAGACGCCGGGGGTGTATCTGATGAAGGATGCCGCGGGGCGGGTGATCTACGTGGGGAAGGCCAAGAACCTGCGGGCCAGGGCGGGGAGCTATTTCCTCAAGGCGGCGGCCGAGGATCCGCGGACCGAGAAACTGGTCCAGGAAATCCGGGACATCGACTACCTCGACGCGAAAAGCGAGATCGACGCCCTGCTGATCGAGGCCCGGCTGATCAAGGACATCCTGCCGAAGTTCAACCGGGAGCTGCGCGACGCGAAGAGTTTTCCGTACCTGGAGATCTTCGTTCGGGAGGAGTTTCCGCGGGTGCGCTTTACGCGGGAGCCGAAGGAGCGAGGCACCCGGCTGTTCGGGCCGTTTACCCATGCCTGGCAGTTGCGGGGGGCGATCCAGGTGCTGCAAAAGATTTTTAAATTTCGCACGTGTAATTTAGACATTAACCCCGACGATCCCCGGTGGCGATGGTTCCGGCCGTGCCTGCTGCACTCCATCCGGCAGTGCACCGCTCCGTGCAACCTGCGGATCGGCAAGGAGCAGTACCGCAAGGACATCCAGCGGCTGATCCAGGTGCTGGAGGGGAAGAAAGAGAAACTGCTGCGGGAGCTGCGGCGCGAGATGGCCGAGGCGGCCGGGGCACTGCGTTTCGAGGAGGCGGCCCGGCTGCGGGATGAAATCGGTTTGCTCGAATCGCTGGATGAACACGGCGATTTAAAGACCCACGTCCAGCCCGAGGTGTTCTTTATCGATCCGAAAAAGGGTTTAAGGGGCCTGCAGAAGGTGCTGCACCTGGCTCGGCGGCCGCGAATTATCGAAGGCGTGGACGTGGCCCATACGGCCGGCACGGACACGGTGGCTTCGATCGTGCAGTTTATCGACGGCCTGCCCTTCAAGCCGGGCTATAAACGGATGCGGATCCGCGAGGCCCCGGGCGGCGACGACTTCGCCGCCATCCACGAGGCGGTATTGCGGCGGTTCCGGCGGCGGGGGGAAGAGGACGAGCCGATGCCGGACATCCTGCTGATCGACGGCGGCAAAGGGCAGCTCGGCGCCGCCCTGGCGGCACTTTCCTCGCTGGACCACGAGCCGCCGGTCGTCCTGGCCTTGGCGAAACGGGAGGAAATCGTTTACCGCGCGACGGATCTCAATCCGGAGGGGGACAGTCCCATTTTTCCTGCGAAAAAATCGGGACAGTCCCCGAAAGCGCTGGGGCTGAGCCGCCGCTCGTACGCGCTGCGGCTGCTGCAAGCGGTCCGCGACGAGGCCCACCGCTTCGCGCAGCACTACCACCATATTCTCCGGCGGAAATCGACGCTGGGAGAGGGGTGAGTGTGGAATGCGGAATGAACGCTATTTCTAGTTTACTCCGCATTACGTGAGATAATTCATCATTTCCAGCATGGCGGTGACGGGGGCACAGCGTTTACCGTCGTGGAAGAAGGTCTGGGTTCCTTCGCGACGGTCGGCGGCATCGAGGGCTTCCTCCGCCCGTTTCAGCAGCGAGATGGAATCGTCTCCGTCCATGACCTGGGCCACCCCGATGCTCAAGGTGATTTTCGGCCGCTCGGCCACCTCACCGGCAACACTCAAGGAGAGCTCTTCCTGGAGTCGATCGGCGATGCGGATGGCATCGGCCAGCTCCACGGCGGGCAGGAGGAGGGCCATACAGCCGGGAGCATAGTTTCCGAGGACGTCCATTTCGCGGATGATGGCATGGAGTTTCCGGGCAACCACCAGGGTGGCAGGTTCGCCGGCGGAGAGGGAACATTCCTTGGCTATTGCCGCCTGGCCGACTTCGATCAAAACGACGGAGAAGGCCGATCCCCCCCGTTTCCACTCCGCCGTCCGGCTGCGGACCTGCTGACAGAAATTCGTCCGGGAGGGGAGTTCCGAGACTTCGTCGCCTCTCGGCACGTCGTCGTTCTCCGAGCCCGGTTTTTCACCGTCGGCCTTGGAAAGGGCGTTGGGCGTCTTGCCGATTTCCGATTCCTTTCCGGGAGCATCCACCGCCGGTTGCCCTTCGTTCTGAGGAAGGACCGGCTGTTGACGAGGCGCGACGTGCTTGATATTGGTTCCATCGTGCTTGGAGACGCAGTTCCGCCCGTTTTCCTTGGCGTGGTACAAGGCTTTGTCGGCCCGGGCGAGCAACTCGGCCCCCGATTCATGGGGCTGCACCTTCGCCACCCCGAAACTCAAGGTGACGTGCAGATCGTCTTTTCCCTGATAACGGAAAAAGGACTTCTCGATCGTCTCGCAGGCGCGGAGCGCCGTGTTGGCGGCGTCTTCCAGGTTCGTCCCGGGGAGGATCATGGCAAACTCCTCACCGCCGTAGCGGGCCACCAGGTCCATTTCGCGCATCGTCCGACGGAGCAGCTTCGCCACGCCGCGGAGCACTTCGTCGCCCGCCTGATGCCCGAAGACGTCGTTGAACTTCTTGAAATAGTCCACGTCGGCCATAATCAAAGAGAAAGCCCGGCAGAGCCGTTGGTATTCGGCGATCCGGCGTTTCAGCTCGCTGTCGAAGGCCCGGCGATTTGAGAGCATGGTCAGGGCGTCAGTACGGGCTTCAGCCACGTGGAGTTGAATTTCCTGCGCCTGCTCACGGAGCCTGTCCTCGGTCGAAGACAGCTTCTGCTTCATGTGCTGGTTCGCCTGGATCAACTTCGCCACCACTTCGATGATGACCGACGATTCGCGTTTGTCCGCCTCCGTCAACTTGTCGTTGATCTGCTCGATCTGGCTGTTGTGTTCATCGACGTCCACGGCGACGCGGGAGGCCAACTCCTGCAAGCGAACCAGAATCTCCGTGGCGTAATGGGACTTGGTGCTCTCTTCCTTTTTGGCATCTTTTCGATAATAGACGCCCCTCAACCACCAAGCGGCCACGGCCCCAATACAGGCCAGACCAAAACCATAAAGAACCAAATTGATTACAACCATAGACATCCCAATTTCCCCATCCCTAAAGACTGTATATTACTTTCCGACATAACGCTTCTCTGAACATGCTATTCCAAAGTACTCGATAGTAATCCCGCGGGGAGTCATCTCGCCGCATAAGCCTTACCAAGACGTTGCCGAGCAAGTATTTCTTTCTTACCCAGCAATCGAATTGAATTAGCATAGATTACTATTAGTCGTAGCAATTAGCAGGTCAAATCGTATTTACAACAGAATTTCACGTAGACGCCCCCCCCGTATTAGCGGAAATACCTGATAATTAGAACAGGGTGCAAAACCCTTACTTTGAGTGGGATGTTGATATGTCTTTTTTGGGGAATTGCAGATCTCTTGTTCCTCGGAATCACTTCCTGAAGGCTCTTGAATCCATGGTGATTTCCGATAAACTGCTGGTGTTACGAATAATTCAAATGTAATACCTTCCCTTTTCCTGGAGCTTGATCATGCAACACTCCCCTCCGTCGCTTCAATCCTTTGGTTTCCTTCGGTCAGGATGGATCGCGGGACTTTGGCTGTGCGCGATGGCCGCTCCGCTGTCGGCCACGAATTGGGAGGAGGTGGATCTGATTTACCACAGCACCTATCAAGCGATTCGAGAAGACAGCGGCAAGTGGGTCTCGGATTATCCCACGACGGCATTTCCGCTGCGGCTGCGAGGCGTCGTGCTGAACGCCAGCGAAGATTGGCTCGATCCGACGGCGGATTACGATCCGGGGCCGGATTATCACCTCGGGCAACTTGGCGGGCAGGCGGAGATTGCCGTGCAAACCATCGACGCGGAGAACGATTTCGGCGGCACCTTCTGCTGGATGGGGCAAAATCTCGGAAACACCATGTATCGAAAAGATCCGATATTCAACTATCCCGATGATGAATGGTACGCCGAATTAAACCGTTTGGGATTCTCTCATCCTGTCGAACCTGGCCCGCCCGATCCTTTGCCGCCGGAACAACTCGTTCGCCCCGGCGATTACATCGAGGTCCGCGCCCGGGCGGGAATGGAGTACAAGACGGGCAAAATGAACGTCAACGAAATGCACTATCCAGATGACATTTATGATTTCGAGTTCGTCGTGCTCGAGCAGGGCCGGGGCTGGGACGCCCCGACGGAGTTGACGCTTGCCGAACTGAAAGAATCCGACGACTCCTTCATTTTTAATACGCAAAATCCCCGGGCTTCCGGACCCGAATATTACCAAGGAACCCTGGTGACGCTGCAAAACGTAACCCTTTCCGGCGGGACCTGGGGTCCGGGCAACACCGTGACCGTCAGCAACGGCGGCCGAACCTTCAGTCTCCGTCTGGGTCTTGGGGCGGGACTGACGAATTATCCCGCTGCGGGGACTTTTCACGTCACGGGCATCATGGATCAAGATTCCACCGTCGGGAACAACGGATATCGGTTGCTGGTGATGGACTCGGGCGACGTGTTTCAGCGTTGGGCCGGCGGCAGTGGCCAATGGTCGTCAGCCTCCAACTGGGGCGGCAATGCCCTGCTGGACGGCCAAGGCGCCCATTTCTCGGGATCCGGCGGCACGGCGACCAACGACGGGACGGACCGGGCCGTCGGCGGGATCGTCTTTGAATCCGGCGCCGGGGCGTACACCCTGGCGGGCAATCCGATCACGCTTAGCGGCGACGTGGTCAGCTTCAGTTCCCAGACGCAGACCGTCGCCCTGGACATCGCGCTGGGCGACGACGATATTATGCTTTATGCCGCCGACGGCGATCTCGTGCTTGAAAACGCCCTGGAAAACGACGGCTACATTCGGAAGATCGGCTCCGGAGCGGTGGTGCTGCCGGGCGGCGTCAGCGGCGAGGGAATTCTTCACGTGGCCAACGGCTCCTTGACGACTTCTTCTATTGTCCAGCATCGGTTGACCATCGGCGGCGTCGCGGAAGGGGGCGAAGAGCCGGAAACATCCGCGGCGCCGGTTCCCGAGCCGTCCGTCTGGCTGTTGCTCCTGGCGGCGGCCGTTTTCGGGAAACACCTTTTTTCCAGACTTTTCCAGAAATATCCATGCTAAACCGCAAGCGGTTTATCGGAGGATCAGCGGCATTCACCCTGGTGGAATTGCTGGTGGTGGTGGCCGTGATCGGGATTCTCGTCGGACTGTTGCTGCCGGCCGTGCAGGCGGCGCGGGAACGGGCCCGGTGCATGCAGTGCGCCAACAACTTAAAACAAATCGGCACGGCGCTCCATGCCTATCACGACGCCCAGGGCAGTCTGCCGCCGGGGAATTATGCGTCCACCTGGGGCACCTGCCCGGGCTTGACGCCGATCACGAATTCAACCGATTCCGAGGACCGCGGGAACTGGATGATCCTGCTGCTGCCCTACTTGGAACAGAACGCGCTGCACCGGGGCTACGATTTTCAGGTTGCCAACGAAGATGAAAAAAATCAATCCCTCCGAGAAACGATCGTTTCGATCTACATCTGCCCTTCCGACCGGGACCCGGGTCGGTTGCAGATTCCCGCCATGGGACCGGCGGCGTCGGATGCGTTGAACGTTCCCTATCGGCCCGGCTCGTACCGCGGCGTGGCCGGCCGGAGCGAGGGCTACGTCTTTCTCGACGGCGGCGATTTCACCAGTTTCCCCCGGTCTTCCCGCGGCCCGCTGCACGTCGTCGGAATCCTGGATTTCACCCCGGAACGCATCCGGGACGTCCGCGACGGCACGTCGCAAACCCTGCTGGCAGGTGAATCCACGACCCGATCGAATCCGGGATTCCGTACGCTGTGGGCGTACTCCTATTCTTTTTACAGTCTCTCGTCGGGCACGCCGCAGGCGCGGATCCTTTGGGGCGATTACGACCGTTGCCGCGAGGCGGGGGGGAAGGGCTATAGTTCTCCCTGCCGGCGCGGCTGGGGGAGCAATCACCGCGGGGGGATCAACTTCTTGCTTTGCGACGGCTCCGTGCATTTTCTTAGCACGGAAAGCGATCCGGAACTGTTCGCCCAATTGACAACCATTGCCGGCAGCGAGCCGGCCTCGTTGCCGTCGCCATAATCGGGCGTTGAACATCCGAGCCGGGCCGTGTCGCCCCGGCATTCCGGGGCGACACGGCCCGGCTCGGATCTTTCCCTAGGACATTCTTCCCTACTACCAGTGCCGCCGTTCCGGCGACCGCTAAACGGCTCCATCCTCGCAACGTCCGCATCAGAGAATCTATTCTGTTAGAGCAGGAAAATATTTACCCCCAGAGAGGTATTTTCAGGAAAAGCAGAGAAAAAGAGAGTTTCGGGTCTTGCCAAGTTCAAGGAGGCTGATACACTCGATGTCCAAATTATGGGGAATCTGCCCATTAGTTATTGAAAATACAATTTGTTTGTGGGACAATGACCCATTTAACAAATACAATATTTTATTTTGGAAGCCGTTATGCCCGGGTCCTCCGAGTTCCTTCTCGGCGAATTCCAACGGACTCTCGACGATCGCTACCGGGTGGCGATCCCGCACGAATTGGCCGACGTGCTGACGGCCGAGTCTCCCGAGTGCATCTTGGCCAAAGAGCGGCCGGGGTGTCTGAGCCTGTGGAACGCCCCGGTCTGGCAGACGCGTTGGGACGAAGGCGTGGCCTTGATCCGGCAGAAGATGCGGGCCGGCCGTTTGCAGGAAAAGGTCGGCCAGGTGCAGCTTTTCGGGCGGTTGCTGTCCACGCGGCACAAGGCCGTGCAATTGGCCGGTCGCAGCCGGCTGCTGATTCCCGAGGGTTTCCGCGAGTTTCTCGGAATCGAGCCGAACGGCACTCTGCTGATTCTCGGGGCGGCCGTCTGCGTGGAACTCTGGCAGCCGGAGGCCTGGAACCGCTATCTGGAAAAGCGGATGCCCCGCTTCCGCAGAGTGTTCGATCAATTAACGCGATAGGAGTTGCCTGAGGAGGCGGGACGCCTCCTCGACTTACCAAAACACTTCCTGTCCGGTCCGGCGGAATTTATATTCCTCCGGCCGCGTCATCCGGTGGGCGATGCAAGTCACTCGGAAAAGGTCGTTCCGGGCGCGTCAAGCGTCCGGCCTTTCCCGTCGCCGGACCGGGCAGGAATCGATTCATTCCTTTTCTCGTTCTCTTCGTTTAATACAGCACGTCGAGCGAATCGACGACCAATCGTCCCGTAGTAGAGCGGAGCACGACGGCGTGGTAGCCGTTGCCGGCGTCGTCGCAGCGGTAGACGATTCGCGACGGCCGATCCTGGTCGGCGTGCAAATCCAATTCGGCCACCTTCCGGCCGTCCACGAGCAGATCGCACGTTCCGAATTGCGGGCCTTGCGGCGCCCAGAGGGAAAAACCGCGGCCGCGGAAATTCCATTTGGCACGTCCCCCGGGTGTTTTCCGCACGGCGCCGACGCCGAAGCGATAGAGCGGCGACTGGACCACGTCCCAATCGCTCATGTCGACGCCGGCTCCGGTCAGGGCTTCGAGGAAGAGCCACGGCGTCACGGCCGGTTCCCTCGAGCCGCGGATCTCGAACCGCGACACGCTGAGGTGGGTGTACGGATCGACGAGCAGGCCGATCTGGCCGGCATTAAATGCCAACTTGCCTGTCCAACGTGTTATGCCGTCGATTGCGACGCGCATTTGCCCGTCCTTCTCGGCATCGATCCCGACTTGTCGCGTCGTGCCGTTTTCAAGCGGCCCCTCGGCCGTCACGTCAATTTTTCCTGTCGCATCGACGTTGAGAATGCGCCATGTGTTTGAGGAGAGTTCCAGCCCTTGATGCCGGGTGAGCGAAAGCGGGTGGACCGTCGCGTCGGCGGCGTGGCGGTCCGGTCCCAGCGGCGCCCGATAGCCCCAGATAATCCGGACCGGGCCGCCGCGTTGCGTGAAGTCGGTTTTCAGATGGAATTGCCGCCAATTGGATCGCAGCAGCGTGAGCGCAGGGCCGGCGTGGCCGCTCAGGACGAATCCCCGCCCACGCAGCGGTTTGGCCCAGGGACGCGTTGCCAGGTTGATCGTACCGACGTTCGTCTCGCGCTCCCGTGAGGGGAACAGGACCTGAAGTTGTCCGTCACGATCGACGAAACCGGAGTACGACTGCCCCCAAATGCCCAGGCCTTCATTCACCGCCGGTTCGGAGTGCCATGCCGTGCCGTGTTGGAACAATTCCCAGGCCTCCGGGCGGTGGGCGTCTTCGATCCTGGCCCGGTAGATCGCCTGGAAGTTGCGGTTCAACGCCACCGACGCATAGTTGGCGTAAACGTATCCGTCATAAACTATCGTCGGGAAAGGCTCGGCCGTGTGGGTGAAGAACCGATCGCCGTCGACGCTCAGGACCATTTTCGGATCGGACCATCTGCCGGCCGGATCGGTCGCCGTTATGGCCATCAGGCCCCAGGAAAAATACTGGTTGGAATCGGCCAGCACCAGCACGAGCCAATCCTTCTTGCGATGAACGAGGCAGGCGCCGTAGGCGCGGCGATATTTCCCGGCCGGGTCGAACCGCCGGGCCATGTCGGTGGTCCGCAGGATCGGTTCGGCCGCGCGATGGAACGGTCCTTCGGGCCGCTCCGACCAGGCGTAGGCGCAGCCGTTGTCCATGCCGTCGGGCGGATTCAGCATTTGGGCCCACGTCAGCTTCTCGGAGAACCAATCGTAGGCCAGATGATAACGGCCGTCGGCATAGACGACGGTGACGTCGGGGGCGCCGTTGGCCGTTTGCGCGTCGCCCTTGAAGCGGAACTCCGGATCCTGAAAGATCGGGCCGATTTCCTCCCAGGTCTTGCCGCGGTCCTTCGAGCGATGCACCCGACAGTGCGTAATCGGCTTATCGGGCCCGATGTCGTAGCCCGTCATGTAGTTTCCGATGTACGCATACCAATCGCCGCTTACGGGATCCGCGAACAGAAATCCGTTGACGGGCCAGTTGAAGGGCGGCTTGCCGCGGACGATCGGGTTGCCGGGCCGGCGTTCAAAACTGTCGAAGCTGGGATCTCCCAAGGCCCCGTGCCGCAGCCAGGCGTCGGCCTGGGCGGAAAGGGCGAAGTCGATAGGCTCTTGCCGATCTTTGGGCGGCGTCCACCGTTCGGGGATCACCGCCTGCTCGGACGATCCGGCGGCAACGGCCAACAGCAAAATGACGGTAATTGTTGGAAACATAAAACGATGGCGGGAGTGGAAAGCGGAATCTGAAAATGGACAACCACGATTATTCAGTGTGCGATAATATTCTCCGGGAATGAAGGGGCATCTTGCGATTTCTTGTTTTTATTGTTGCGTGTTTTCGCATTTATTGATGCCGATGCAGCCCATGATCGTAGTTCCACCGCAAACACGGCGGTTCCCGCCGAGTTTGCCGGTCTTTTGGCCGCGGAACGGTTCATTGGCAATGCAGGGCTCAATAAGGTTTTTTGGGGTGGAATTTTTGCCGGTGGGATTTGGGGAGGGATGGAATTGTTGCGCGTCGGCAGG
>JAFGPV010000160.1 GCA_016936015.1 Pirellulales bacterium | reverse complement strand
CGACCTGAACGTCACCGCGGGCACGTTCACGACCACTGATCCTTCCAAGGAATTCGTCGTCAGCGCGACGCGGCCGAAAACCTATATATCCGAAGGAAACCCGATTACGGTCAACTATACGGGCAAGGGCGTGTTGAGCGTCGGCGGAACGGGTCAGGTGACGATCGCCTCCCCGATCACCCTGACGAAGGACGTCGACGGCGTTGCCCAGGCCGTGGGCTATGATTATGCCGGTATTGTGAATGTCGGCATCGCCGGAAATCCGGGCGGCACCCTGACGGTGCCGGGCATCCAGTTAGGCTCCGTCGGATCGAACGACGGGATGGTGAACTTCCACGGCGGAACGCTGGTCGCATCGAGCGACAATCCCGATTTCGTTCATGTCCTCAGCCGGGTCTGGCCGGAGGGGGCGAAGATCGACACCAACGGCCATGACGTGACCATGGACCGGGCCGTGAAGGCCCCGTGGGGAGTCGGCGTGGAGAGCATCGCAGTGACCGACGGGGGAGCCGGCTACATCGGCACGCCCGTGGTGTCGTTCTCCGGCGGCGGAGGTTCCGGCGCGACCGGGTATGCCGTGATGGAGGACGACGGCGCGGGCGGCCTCATGGTCGATCACATCGTGGTGACGAATCCGGGCGTTGGCTACAGCTCCGCCCCCACGGTCTCGCTGCTCGGCGAAGGCTCGGCGACGTCCGCCCAGATCGGTGCTGTCGCTCTCAACGTTCACAACGCTTCCGGTCCCTTCGAGAAACTTGGCCCGGGAACCTTGACGTTGGCCGCCGGCGAGAACCTGAACTACACCGGCAACACCACGATTTCAGAAGGAACTCTGAAGCTGATTGCCGAGACGATGATCAGCGATTCGCCGGTCATTGACGTGCTTCAGGGGGCGTTCCTCGACGTTTCTGGGCAGAGTTGCCTCTCCCTGGGCGCCACCGTCGCTCAAACCCTCAAGGGTCAAGGCGTCGTCGTCGGCGACGTCGTGGCGGCCGCCGGCGGCAGCATCGAGCCCGGCGAAAGCCCGGGCGTTCTGACCATCGACGGCGACCTGGATATGTCGGCAGACACCGCAGGCGACGGCGCCAACATGACTTGGGAGCTGGCCGCCCTGAAGGATGACGTGGACGGCGCTCCGGGCGCCGATTTCGATCAACTGCTGGTCCTCGGCGAACTGACCCTCGGCGGAGCTTCGCAGCTCACGTTGGATTTCAGTCTGCTGCCCACGAGCGACCGGCCGGACGCCCCCACGCTGAATAGCTTCTGGCAAATTTCGCACAGTTGGAAGATCATCGACGCGGGGACCAATCCGGGTCAGACCAATTTCACGGTCCTTGCCGGGGCAGAGGGCCAATTCACAACGTCCGTGGGGACCGGCCCGGGAGACGCGGGCGACGTGTACCTGATTTACGTTCCCGAACCTTCAGGTTTCGTCCTCCTGGCGCTCGGACTGCTCGGCGTCGCGGCGTACGCACGGCGCCGACGATAAACCGGAAGTTGTTCGTCAAGAGGACATTCTACTCTCCTTGGAGAAGTGGAATGTCCTCTTTTTTTCGATACTTCCGGCGATAGGCCAGGGGGGTCATGCCCGTCCGCCGTTGAAACTGCTTCGTAAAATAACTCTGATCATAGTAGCCGATCTGCAGGGCGATTTGCGAGATGCGCTGATCCGTGGAACTCAGCATCCGGCAGGCGGCGTGAACCCGCACGCGCTGCAGGAATTGCTGCGGGGACAATTGGAACAGGCGTTTGAAACGGCGGTCGAGTTGGCTGAGGGAAAGGGGCACCAGCCGGGCGAGGCGGTGGAAGTCGATCTTCGCTTCGTAGCGCGTGAACAAGTGCGTCAGAACCGGTTCCAGCCGGCGGTAGGACGCCAGCACGTCGCCGGCTTTTTCCACGTCCCGCATGGCCCCGGCGATCCCGATCACCTTGCCGTTTCTGCCGAACAGCGGAATCTTGCTGGAGAGAAACCACTTCAAGGTGCCCCGGTGGTTGGGGATCAGCCACGCCTGGAACGTCACCGGCTTGAGGGTCTCCATGACCCGGCGGTCCTCGGCCACGTATTGATCGGCCAGGTCGCGGGGGCTGAAGTCGTAATCGGTCTTGCCGATCATGGCTTCCGGATTCGAGGCGGCCAACAACCGGGCCAATGCCCGATTTGCCATGACGAACCGCCCCTGCGCATTCTTGGCGTAAAAATACGTGTCGGGCAGATAGTCGAACAGCAGTCCCAAGTCCCAAGGATTGGCAAGTCGCTCGAAAAACCGGCGTCGGAACGAATCGGCGTGATCCTTGATCATGCGCATATAATACCATATAATGCGGACGGATTACAAGAACCGGAACCCAGGACGTTTTATGCTGAAGCTGACCCTCCGCCTTTGATGATTCCCCGATGGTTTGCCATGCACTTCCGACATTTTCGGGAGATTAATGGGTTATGTCGATAAAACGGATCTCGCGACGTACGTTTCTGAAAGGAGCAACGGCCGCGGCCGGCGTCCTTTCGGCACCGCTGTGCATTCCTTCCTCCGCGCTGGGGCGCGACGGCGCGACGGCGCCGAGCAATCGCATTTGCTACGGGTACGTGGGATGCGGCAAGCACGGATCGGGCTGGAACTTCGACCAGGTCTTCCGCTATCCCGATGCGCAAATCATCGCCGTCTGCGACGTCGACTCGAATCATCTTCGGGCGGCCCGACAGAAGGTTGACGCCCATTACGGCCGCGGCAAGAAAAGTCCGGGCAAGGGCTGCGCGGTCCACGGCGATTTCCGCGACCTGATCAACCGCCCGGACGTCGACGTGGTGGGCATTGCCACGCCCGACCACGGGCACGCCATTCCCGCCGTCATGGCGGCGAAGGTCGGCAAGGACGTCATTTGCGAGAAGCCGCTCTCCTGGACCGTGGCCGAGGGCCGGATCGTCAGCGACGTGATGCGGCAGACGGGCCGGATCTTTCAAACGGCCTCGGAGAACCGCTCGATCGACGTTTATCTGCGGCTGATCGAGCTGGTTCGCAGTGGCGTTCTCGGCAAGCTCCGGCACATCGAGGTCCGGCTGTTGGAGGGAAACACCCGCTCGCGCGTCAGTGGCGAAGCGCAGAAAATGTACAACCAGGTCGAGCCTGCGGATCCGCCGAAGTCGTTGGACTACGAGATGTGGCTGGGTCAGGCCCCGGAGGTGCCGTACATTCCGGCCCGGCTGCACGGCAACTTCCGCTGGAGCTTGATCTTTTCCGACGGCGTGATCTGCGACTGGGGCGCCCACCTGATCGATCTGGCCCAGTGGGGGCACGACAGCGAGCGGACCGGTCCGGTGACGGTCGAGGGGAAGGGCGATTTCCCGCCCCGCGAGGCGGTCCACAACACGGCCCCCACGTTCAACGTCCGCTACGAGTACGCCGACGGCGTGACGATGACCGTTTCGGCCGGCGGGGGCGATCTGGATCCGAACCGGCGGCACGACGGGCCCGTCGTCGGCCGGACCGCTTGGCCCGGCATCCGGTTTGAGGGGACCGACGGCTGGATCGAATCGCACGGTTGGCGGGGCGCGCTGCGGGCGAGCAATCGCCCATGGCTCGATTTGCCGATCGATCCGGAACAAGTTAAAATCTATCGGCCCGGCGAAATCGTTCCTCGCAAAGAAATCGGCCGCGGCGGCGAGCATCGCAATTTTCTCGACTGCGTCAAATCGCGGAAACCCTGTTATGCGCCCGCCGAGACGGGCCACCGCACGATCACCATTCCCCACATCGGAAACATCGCCATGCTGCTCGGGCGGAAGCTCCGCTGGAATCCCGAGGCCGAACGGTTCGTCGACGATCCCCAGGCCGACGCCATGCTCAGCCGCCCGCAGCGCCGGCCGTGGACCTTCGCCCACGTCGATTCATGGATCAAGAATCGCAGGACGACCATCTCATGAGCACGACGATTGCATTCTCTTCGCCGCAGGTTTCGGCCATGGAGGCCCGGTATCAAAATCGCCTGAACCGCTACGTGACGGCCCTGCGCAACGGCCGGCCCGATCGGATCCCCCTCCGGCCCTTCGTGGCCGAGTTCACCGGCGTTTACGCGGGCTACACCTGCCAGGAACTGGCTCACGATTATCACAAGGCGTTCGCCGCCGCCCGGAAGTGCGCGGCCGATTTCGACTGGGACGCCGTCGTCTCGAGCATGGTCTACGTCTGGACGGGGTTGACGCAGGCGATCGGTTTGAAGTACTACGGCGTGCCCGGCATCCACGTCCCGCCGAACGTCGGATTCCAGTACCGCGAGCCGGCCCCGCAGGACGCCTTCATGAAGGCCGACGAATACGACCAACTGATCGAGGACCCGACCGGCTTCCTGCTGAACGTCTGGCTGCCCCGGGCGTCGGCGACGATCCGCAAGCCGGGCGAACCGGTCACCCGGGAGCACAATCTCTCGCTGCTCGAGGGGGGCATGGCCATGATGGAATACTTCAACGCCTTCGGCCAGCAGAACGCCCGGCTGCGGGCCGAGTCGGGGACCGTCTCGGCCATCGCCGGGATCTTCAAGGCGCCGTTGGACATCCTCGCCGACAAGCTCCGCGGATACCTGGGCCTGGTCGAAGACCTTTTCGAACGGCGCGACAAGGTGGACGCCGCCTGCGAAGCCCTGATGCCGCATCTCTACCACGTGGCCCGGTCCACGGCCGATCCCCAGCGGCTCGTCCCCATCGGATACTGGATGCACCGCGGCGGCGTCCCCTTCGTCTCGCCCGAGGTTTTCAAGAACATCTATTGGGCGACCGTCAAGCCGATCATCGAAGAACTGTGGCGCGACGGGCATCAGACGCTGTTTTACGCCGAAGGGAAATGGGATTACCACCTCGAGTCGTTTGCAGAACTGCCCGCCGGCAGCATCGTCTATCACGTCGATCAGGGGGACATCTTCCTGGCCCGCCGCGTGCTGGGCGAGAAGTTCTGCTTAAGCGGCGGCATCCCCAACGCCCTGCTGGGCCACGGCTCGCCCGAGGACGTCCGCCGCGTATGCAAAAAGGTCATCGACGGGGTTGCCCGGGACGGCGGCTACATCATGGACGCCGGCGCGATCATCCAGAACGACGCCCGGGTCGAAAACATCCGGGCGATGACCGACATCACCCTCGACTACGGCGTCTATTCGTCCGGCGGTTCCTCCCCGCCCTTGCCGAGCGCCGCCATCCCGTCGCCGCCGGACGCCGCCCGCCCGGCCTTCGCCCCGCGCGACGGCCGAAAATCCTACGGCGTCTGCGTCCCCTGGAAAGAAGAGCATCAACGGTTGCCCCCCCTCCTCGGCGACGAAAACGTGGTGCGGCAAGTTTTCGAACACGTCGACGGCCTGGCCAATATGTACCTCTGGCAGGTGTTGCTATCCTTCTGATCCCGACCGCCGCCGAGCGACAAATCAAGGACGCGTCCTTGCTTGTACGATGGCTCAGGATAGTCCGAATAGCTCGCCTTCCAAAACTCATATCGGAGACCAACCATGCGAAGATATTTCGTCGCCGCGGTCCTTTTTGCGCACGTTGCAGGGGTTTGTTCCGCGGAACCGCCGTTGAGCGCCCCCCCCCGGCCAAAACGCGCCAAACAAGACGCCCGGCTCAACGCCCTCACGTCCGCAGAGCGGCAAGAAGGCTTTTCGCTCCTGTTTAACGGAAAAAACCTGGACGGTTGGCACGGCGACGTGAAACACTATCGCGTCAAGGACGGCGTCCTCATTTGCGAGGGAAAGAAAATCTTCACCGACAAGGAATACGACGATTTCGTCCTCCGTTTCGATTTCAGATTGCCTCCGGCGGGCAACAACGGCATCGGGATCCGGACGCCCGACCGAGGCAATCCCGCCTACGACGGCATGGAAATTCAAATCCTCGACGATCCCCATCCGAACCATCAGGGCCTGCAACCTTATCAACTCCACGGTTCGATCTACGGCGTCGCGCCTCCGAAACGCTACGCGCTGCAGCTCGTCGGACAATGGAACGAGGAGGAAATCATCGCCGACGGCGGCAGAATCCGCGTGACCGTCAACGGCACCGTCGTGCTCGACGTCGATCTTCGCTCTCTCCCCGAGGAAACCCCCGACCGGCAGAAGCACCCCGGGCTCCACAATTCCAAGGGGCATCTCAGCCTCTTGGGCCACCGAAGCCCCGTCGAATTCCGCAACCTCCGGGTGAAAGAGATAGAGAAGGAGAAGACGGGCCGCCGTTTTTTGCAGGCCGGTCCGCCGGCGCCGACCGCGACGCCCCGGGTGCGGATGGTGGACGTGAACCGGGGCGAAACCGCCGAGGTGGAGCTGTGCGACGGGACGAAAGTGCAGCTTCGATTGTTCGAGATTCAGGAGACGCGGGATTCCCTCCGTGGCGCGGTCCGCAAGGCCCGGGTGCAGGTCGCCGTGGACGGAGAGAAAATTTGGCTCGACTCGGCCAATTATCATTTACCGGTCACGGTCGGCAAGGTGCAGATCGACTGCCCCGTTACGAAGGGACTCGTCTCGCAAAGCCGCCGCGACGCCTGGGGATTGACGAAGGACGCCCGGCTGCGGATCTGGCCCGCTGCTTCGCCGCTTTTCGGACCGGGGAAGTTCGTCTATCCGATCAAACAGCGGTGGTTCGCCAGCGCCACGCAGATGGCGAATGAGCCTGCTTACGTCAACGGCTGCGACGACCTTCGGGAGCGCAATATTTACTATCATTACGGGCTGGATTTCGGGGCAGCGGAAGGCTTAACCGAGATCGTTGCCGCGACCGACGGCATTGTGATTTCCTCGGGCAAATCGGTTTTGCCGGGCTATAAACACACCCCCGTTGCACCCCGGGGCGACGTGGTTTATACGCGCGACGACCAAGGCTGGTACTACCGCTACAGCCACCTGCAAACGATCGACAAGGAGATTCAGCCGGGGGCCAAGGTCACGGCGGGGCAACGGGTGGGCCTCGTCGGCAAGGAAGGCTCCAGCGGCGGGTGGAGCCACCTGCACTTCGATATTTTCTGCCGCCAGCCCTCGGGCCGATGGGGCTGCCAGGAGTCCTACGCTTTCGTTTGGGAGGCCTATCGGAACCGGTATCATCCTCAAATCGCCGCCCACGCCCGGCCCCATCATCTGGTCGTCACGGGCGAAAAGGCCGCCCTCAACGGCAGCGGCTCCTGGTCGGCCGATTCTCCGATCGAGCGATACCGCTGGACCTTCACCGACGGCGGTCATGCCGAAGGGGCGCGGATCGAACGGCAGTACGATCGGCCGGGCTATTACAGCGAGGTCCTTCAGGTGACCGACGCGGCCGGCCGGAGCGACTATGATTTCGCCGTCGTCGTCGTAGCCGAGCGCGGGCATCCCGAGCGAATTCCTCCGGCGATCCACGTCGCTTATGATCCGACGCTGGACGTGCGCGTCGGCGACGAGGTGACGTTCAAGGCCCGGACCTTCGGCGACACCCAAGGAGAGGAAACCTGGGATTTCGGCGACGGCAGTTCCCGGGCCACGACGGCCTCGAACCGCGATGCCGACCAACACGCCCAAGACGGCTATGCGGTGATCAAGCATCGTTATGAGCGTCCCGGCGACTATCTCGTCCGCGTCGAGCGGAAAAACCGACGGGGTTGGCCCGCCGTCGGATACGTTCACGTTCCCGTCCTTCCGAAAAAAGAGTAAAATCATGAAACTTGCTCCTGTGAAAAACGTCGCCCGGCGGCGCGAGTGCGTTGCCTAAACGAAACGCGGTTCTTTTTTTACTTCACTTTCCCATCGCATGTCGGATCACACGCGAAAAAAAGATGCCCAGGATTTGCTTTCTCCCGCGTCCATTGCAGGGGGAAATCGGCTGGGCGGCAAGCAGTGGACGGTATTGATTGCGGCGATGCTGGGTTGGATGTTCGACGGGGTGGAGATGGGATTGTTCCCGATCGTCGCCCGGCCCGCCCTGCAAGACCTGTTGCACGTCACCGGCGACGAACAGGTCGGGCCGTGGATCGCCGGCCTGACGGCGTTGTTTTTACTGGGAGCGGCGGCCGGAGGATTGTTGTTCGGCTGGCTGGGCGACCGGCTCGGCCGGGTCTCGAGCATGTCGATCAGCATTTTCGCCTATTCGATCTTCACGGGAAGCTGTTATTTCGCCCAGGAGCCGTGGCAGTTGGGGGTGTTGCGTTTTCTCGCGGCGCTGGGGATGGGGGGCGAATGGTCGTTGGGCGTGGCACTGGTCGTCGAATGCTGGCCGGATAAACTTCGTCCCTTGCTGGCCGGCGTCATCGGAGCGGCGGGAAACGTCGGTTATTTGTTAATCGCCGTTCTGGCGATGAATTTCCGGGTATCCCCCGATTCCTGGCGTTGGACGATGCTGGCCTGCACGTCGCCGGCGGTCTTGGCCTTATTCGTGATAATGTTTTTGCCCGAATCGTCGCGATGGAAGGAATCGATCAAGAACGAAACGGCTCGGCCGCTGCGAGAACTCTTCTCCACCCGACTGATTCGACCGACGTTGCTGGGGATCGTCCTCTCGTCCGTTCCGCTGATCGGAACCTGGGGGGCGGTGACCGGCTTTCTGCCCACCTGCGTCGATCAATTGGTCGGTTCAAGCAATCCCTACGCCAAAGGGACGGTGCAATTCGTCGTCTCGATCGGCGCCATCGTGGGCTGCTTTCTAGGACCGTTAATGGGCGCGAGAATCGGCCGCCGCTCGGCCTATTTCGGATTGTGTTTCTTCTCGCTGCTGATTACGGGAATCCTGTTCCGCGTGCTGACGGAGTATAATTTGATTTATCTCGTCATGGCGGGCCTGGCGGGCTGTGCAACGGCGTCCTTTTACGGTTGGCTGCCGTTGTATCTGCCGGAGCTTTTTCCCACGCGGGTTCGCGCGACGGGGCAAGGCATCTGCTACAATTCCGGACGCATCTTCGCCGCCTGCGGCTCCTTGACGACCGGCGGATTACTGGCCCTGTTTAACAATCGTTATGCCCCGGCTTGTGCCACCATCACTCTCGTTTACATTCTAGGAATGATTGCGATCTGGTTTGCCCCCGAAACCAAGGGCAAGCCTTTGCCGGAATAGAAACGGGCGGGTCGCCGGCCGCCAAACATCGAGTTGATCCATGAGCAAATTGACGGATATTCGCATTCTTTCCACGGCCGCCGAGACGGAATACATCCCCTACCGCGCGCCGATGAAATTCGGCGGGCGCGTCGTGACGGACGTTCGATTGTTGAACGTATGGATGGACGTCGAGACCCGCGACGGCCGGCGGGGCCGGGGATTCGGTTCGATGCCGATGGGACACGTTTGGGCGTGGCCCAGCGCGCAAACTTCCGCGGAAAACGCGCTCGAAGCCATGACCGACTTGGGCCGACGCCTGGTCCGGGCGGCGGGCGAGTACCGCGCCGCGGGCCATCCGCTGGACATGATCCGCGATTTGGAAACGTTGTACGCGCCCGCCGCCGCCGCAGCCGTTCAATCGGGGGGGCTGACCGAGCCGATGCCCCGCTTGGCGCAACACGTGGCGTGCAGTCCTGTGGAGGCGGCGCTCCACGACGCCTATGGCAAGGCCCTGGGGGCGAACAGCTATAACCTCCTGGGCGAAGCATACGTGGGAGCCGATTTGTCGGCCGATCTGGGCCCAGAATTCGCCGGCGAATACCTCGACCGTTACACGCTTCGGACGCCCAAGGAGCGGATGCCTTTATATCACCTGATCGGCGCGTTGGATCCGCTCACCGAGGACGACGTTTCCCGCCGGATCGACGACGGCCTGCCCGAGACGCTGCCGGAATGGATCGCCTTCAACGGCCTGACGCATTTGAAGATCAAGCTTGCCGGCGACGACCTGCCGTGGGACGTGGAACGCGTGGTCTCGATCGAACGGGTCGCCGCCGAGGCCCAGTCCCGCCGGGGTTGCCGGGAATGGTTCTACTCGGCCGATTTCAACGAAAAATGCGCGAACGTCGATTACGTGCTCGACTTTCTCCGCCAGGTCGGGGAACGCTCGCCCTCGGCGATCCGGCGACTTCAATACCTCGAGCAGCCCACCCACCGCGACCTGCAGGCAAACCGGGAAAAAAAGATGCACGCGGCGGCGCGGCTCAAGCCCGTGGTGATCGACGAATCGTTGGTCGATTACGAGAGCCTGCTTCTGAGCCGGGAATTGGGCTACTCGGGCGTGGCGCTGAAGGCCTGCAAGGGGCACGGCAAGGCGCTGCTGATGGGAGCGGCGGCGCAGAAGTTCGGGATGTTTCTCTGCGTCCAGGACTTGACCTGTCCGGGCGCGTCGTTTCTGCACTCGGCGAGCCTGGCGGCGCGGATTTCGACGGTGGCCGCGATCGAGGGCAACGGCCGGCAATACTGCCCGGCCGGCAACCGGGGTTGGGAAGAAAAATTCCCCTCCCTGTTCCGGATCACCGACGGGACCGTGGGCACGGGCGCCCTGACGGGGGCGGGATTAGGGTATCCGCTCGATGCGGAATGAAGGAGCGCTCCGCCGCGGGACGCCGTTACGAGCGGGAGAATTTCCTGTCGGCGACGGATGCGTGGGAGTGACTTTTCAAGGAGGCCGTCGCCGGGAAATGCCCTTGCAGGACGGAAGCGACGTCTTTCGAGATTTCCAGGAATTGCCGACGGAGTTCCTGGCGTTCGAAGTCGGTCAGTCCGCGCAACGGCGGGGCGGGATGTTCCTGGCAGAGTTTAAGATGGGCCAAGGCGCCCTTGATTCCGCGGATGATGTCGCCCATGCCCCGGTCGCGCATCGCAATGGCGTCGGAAATCCGCAAGGCGACGGCGTTCAGCGCGGAGATCAGATGGAGATTGCCGTTCAGGGCCGAGGCGGCCAAAGTCACGAACAACCGGGGAAAGATGTTTGCCCCGCCACAGACGCATCCGTGTCCGCCGGCTTGGATGCCAGAGACCAACAGCGCTTCCGAACCGATCAGCACGGACCAATCGGGGCGTTCGGCTCCCATGACGCACAGTTGCCGGAAATAGTCCATGTCGGCCGAACTGTCTTTGATGCCGATGATCCCAGGATTCTTCATGGCGGAGCGGACGGTTGCCAATTCCCAAGTTACTGTGGTGAGGGCGGGAATGTTGTAAAGAAACAGCGGCAAGGGGAGCCCCGCCGTCAAACGATCCAGATAGTCGCAGAGTTCGGATTGCGTGGGAATCATGAAATGCGGAGGCGTCGTCACCACGGCGTCGGCGCCCGCCTCCGAAGCCACCCAGGTCAGCTTTACGGATTCGGCCAGGGCGCTGTGAGAGACGCCCACCAGCAGGGGAATCCGACCGCGGACGAGGGCGGCGGTGCGCTGGATCATCTCTTTTTTTATTTCGTCGCTTAAGCTCATTCCCTCGCCGGTACTGCCGAGAATGAAAAGGCCGACCACGCCGCCGTCGATGAGGTGCGCGAGGAGCCGTTCGAGACCGGCCGCGTCCAGGTCGCCCGAAGAGGTCAGGGGCGTGACCAGAGGAGGAATAATGCCGCGGAGAGGCAGGGAATGGGAAAACTTTTTCATGAAGTCTGTTCCGTAAAAGGAGGTTTATCCGGGACGTTCCCCCGCCTTCCACGGGGTTGTGGAACACGGCCTGCCGTCAGGGAATCGCGCCAGGCGGTGGAACAACGGCCGATCAACAGACCCGCCAGCAGAATCGTCAGCGTGCCGACGACGGCCACCATCAGATGGTGAAAAGGACTGCGCAGCCCCGCCCACGGCCCAGTCCATTGGGGCGAAAGGCTCATCCATGCAATGACGAGTATTCCGAGGATCACGCCGGTCAGGGCGGCGGGATTTCCGGCGCGCCGCGAAATCAGCCCCAACAGGAACAAGCCCAGCATCCCCCCGCTGAAAATGCCAGCCAGATTCCACCAGGCGTCCAAGGCCGAGGCGGCGCGCATCATCGCCAGGGCTATCCCCGTTCCCAGTATCCCGAACAGGAGTGAAGCGAGGTAGAGAATCCGGAGCGACTCGCGTTCGCCGGCCCGGGGATTGACGTATCGCCGGTAGACGTCGCACAAGACCAGGGTGGCAGTGCCGTTTAAACTGCTGGAGAGGGTCGATTGCGCGGCGGCGAAGAGGGCCGCGATCAACAGGCCCGTCAACCCGACGGGCAGTTGGCTGACGATGAAATACGGAAAGACGCGATCGGGTTGCTTCAGCGGATCGACTGTGGCGGGCAACAACTCGGGACGGGCCTGGTAGAAAGCAAAGAGTCCCGTTCCGATGAAGAAAAAGACGGCGGAAACCGGCAGATAGAGCAACGCGCCCAGCCAAACGCTGCGGGCGGCCGCCCGATCCGACTTGGCGACGAGATAGCGTTGCACGTAGTTCTGATCGATGCCGAAGTTTTGCAGGTTGATCGTCAATCCGTAAAGCAGTACGACCCAAAAGGTCCCCTGGGCGAGGCTGGGTCCGAAGCCGCCGAGGCTGAACTTATGATCGGCGGCGGCGATCCGGAAGAGTTGACCGGGGCCGCCGGGCATGGCGAGTAAAACGAATGCCGCACAAACGATCGCGCCCCCGATGAGAACGATGCTCTGGATCACGTCGGTCCAGACGACGGCCTCGATGCCGCCCAACATCGTGTAGACGGTGACCAACGCGCCCGTCAGAAGGATGACGGCGGGGACGCTCCAGCCGATCAGGGGCGCCACGGCCAAGGCCACCAGATACATGATGGCGCCCATCCGGGCGACTTGCGTAAGCACGTAACAGAGGACGGCGTAGGTCCTGGCCCAGGCGCCGAAACGGCGTTCCAAATGGGTATAGGCCGAGATCTCGCCGGCGGCGCGATAGAAGGGGACGAAATAGCGGACGGCCACCCAGGCCGCCAGGGGAAGCGAAAGACTGAAGACGAAGGGGCTCCAATTATCGGCGAAAGCCTTGCCCGGCAGGGCCAGGAAACTGATGCTGCTGAGAAAGGTGCCGAAGATCGACAGGCCGACCGCCCAACCCGGCAGAGCGCGTCGCGCGGCCATGAATCCTTCCGTGCTCCGGCTCTTCCGTACGAACCAACAGCCCAGCGCCGTCGTGCCGAGGAAGTAGACGATCAGGATGAGGAGGTCAAGGATTCGCATGTCGGGGATTACGGAGGAGGTAAAAATAGCCGTCTTCCGCCCCGATCAACAGATCGGGGACGCCGTCTTTCGCCCAGCCGACCGGGGTCGGGCTGGTGTCGTGCCCGGCCAGGATCCGCTGACCGAGAGGACCACGGTATTTGAAAATCGTCTTCTCCGTATTTGACGAAACGTTGCGCATCCAATCGACATTTTTACCGTCGATCAGAAGATCCAATCGGCCGTCGCCGTCCCAGTCGGCAAAGCAAAATTTCCGCCGGCCGGAACCGCCCGCCGAGCGGGGATTCAGCCGCAGCGGCTCCTCGCGGGAATTGCGGCCCGAAAAGATACCGTTGCCGCGAGGCGCATCGCCGTAGAACACGCGCCGCGGCGGCAGCAGAACGAGCCGACCGTCGACGCGGGCCCGTTTAAAGAAGGCTAAATACCCTTCGTGATCCAGCATGATCAGGTCGCACAATCCGTCGCCGTTCCAGTCGAGGGCGGCCGGCGTGGTGCGCCATTGCGTGACCAGTTGTTTTCCTTCCGATTCCCACCAGTTCCAGGCCGGCTTGGGGGGCTTGCCGGGCCATTGGACCTCGATCGGCTGCGCGGCGGATAGTTTGGGGGCCGTGCGCGTGCCCGTGTTCCGATACCAGAGGACGCTCCCCCGGATGGAATTGACGATCAGGTCGGGCAGGCCGTCCTGGTCCCAGTCGGCCGCGCTGAGAGTCGTGTAACCCCAACGGGCCTCGGCGGGGCCTTGGATCGAACCGTTCGGACCGGCCTGGATCCGGATCGTCTTGCCGTCGGCCGCGAGATATTTTGAAGCGGCCCACTGCGGTGGATTGCCGCCGTCGAGGTTTTCGATCCAGCCGATGTAGCCGGCGGAATTGCCGCAGAGCAGATCCTCGTCGCCGTCGCCGTCCCAGTCGAAGCTGACGGGCGTGGCCAGGACGCCGAACTTCACGTCGTCGGCGATCTGTTGGAAAAACCGCGGCGGCTTGAAGACGGGGAGTCGCCCGTCGAGCTTGCCCGTGTTTTCGAGCAAGGCAACCCGGCCGTCCTCCTGCCCGACGATCAGATCGACGGTCCCGTTGCGGTCCCAGTCCACGGCCGCGGGCGTAATCATGCACAGATCCATGCGGAGCGGCCGGCCGTCGGCGGTTAACGGCCGCGGCGCCGCAAATCGGGGTCGGCGCCGCGTGCCGATGTTTTCGAAATACGTGAATCCGTCGAGGAACTCGCCGCAAATCAGGTCCAAGTCGCCGTCCGCGTCGAAATCGGCCAGGCAGGGGCAAGGCATGCCGTAGGTGTCGATCGGCCGGCCGTCGGCCTCGATTTTCCGCGGGGGATCATAAACGGGCTTCTCGTCCGTGCCGCCGTTGTGGAGCAGGTACACGTAGCCGTGCAACGGTCCCCGCGTCCATCGGCCCCGGGCGTCGTAGGCGTTGTCCCAGCCGTAATCGGTCCAGTCGCCGACGCCGACGATCAGGTCGCGGTGTCCGTCGCCGTCGTAATCGACGTATTTCCACTGATTGGATCGGACGGGCCGGTCGTGAACGTTCGGACCGACCGGCAAAGGAACGCCCCGGTCCAGACCCGAGGCGAGGAAGTCGGGATACTCGACGCCGGGCGTGAGCACGCGGCACGCGCCGGCGAAGTACGAGGAGCCGACGTTTCTCAGCCCCCGGCTGATCCGCTTGCCCGGCTTGAACCGGGGCAGGGGCCGGTTGCCGTCGATGTTTTCGAAAAAGCAAACGCCGTTCGAAGGGACGTCGGGGCAGGAGACGGCCAGATCGTAATCGCCGTCGCCGTCGAAATCGACGGGGATCGGTGTCGCCCATAGTCCAACGCCCAGATCGACGACCAGGCCGGGATGACGGTATTTCAACCGGACGAGCCTGCCCGGAACCTTGGGAAACGCCGAAACGCTTGGGGCCTCCCCCTCCGCCGGTTCGGTGGTGAAGCCGATTTCCGCCAGGCTTGACGCCAGCCCTGCAACTGCTGTGAGAATCGTCAATCGCATGACGAAAACAGAAAACATGTTCGTGGGGTGATTACATCTTGCGGTGAGCGAGCCGGAATCGCTTGGGGGTTATGCCAAGTTGTTCCGTAAAAAAACGGCAAAGATTTTGGGGCGTTTGGAAACCGGTCAACCGGGCGATGGTCAGGATTTTCTCGTCGGTCTCCAGGAGCATTTTTTGGGCGCGTTCCAGTCGGATCCGGCGGAGTTCTTCCATGGGAGCGCGGACGTAGTGTTCGCGGAAGGCCTTTTCCAGTCCGCTGCGGGACATGGTCAAATGCTGGAGCACGTCGCGGAGCGTGATGGGCAGATGCGCATGTTTGTATATGAAATGCAGGGCCTTGGCGACCTCGGGATGATCGACGGCCAGGCAGTCGGTGCTGCGGCGTTCGACGATGCCCGCCGGGGGGATGTAGATCGGTTCCGTCGGCGGCTTCTCGCCCTGCAAAATGCGTTCGAGCAGCGCCGCGCCTTCGTAGCCGATCTTTTCCAGACGATCGTCGATGCTGGACAAAGGGACGCGGAGGCAGTCGCAAAAATTTTCCGAATTGTCCACACCCAGGACGGCCACTTGCTCGGGCACGAGGAGATTGGCGGAGAAACAAGCCTCGAGGATTTCGATGGCTTCCACGTCGCGCGAGGCCAGGACCGCCAGCGGCTTCGGCATCTCGCGCAGCCGGTGGATAATCCAGCGGTGGCGATTTTCTCGGGTGTCGTTCCGTTTGCCGCGATCTTCCTGCCAGGAAAACATCCGGCACGAACGGCCCACCTCCTGCAAGGTCTCCTGGAAATATTGGCCCCGGCGCTGGCTGACGCCCATTCCCCAACGATCCATGAAAACAAAATGTCGGTACCCATGATTCAAAAAATACTCAGCGGCCATCTGCCCGATGGCTGCGTTATCCATGGTCACGCGCGGCAGGGGAATCTCCGGCTGGCTTTCGGCCAGATCGACGATGGGAACCTTCAGATGGCGCAACTTCTTCCACGTATTCTGCCTGGCAGCCAACAGGGTTATCACGCCGTGGCCCTGCCAATGCTTGGGCACCATCTCTTCCAGGTCCACGAACAGGTGCCAGTTGTGCGATCGCGCGAAGCGGACCACGCCCCGGTGCATCTCGGGATAATACCATCCCAAGGCCAATAAAATACTCCGCTCCCCGTTTTCGGGCGCGGACGGTCGTCTGATCTGGATTCGCGATGACTGGTTCGACATGCCCAGTGGTCCCTCTGTTTCCCCTGATTCCATCATCTATACCGGAGAGGAAAAAATCAATTCCTTTCCAGAAAATAAGTAGTCAAAATGCCAATATATTTGGACAAAATGTAAATGTTAATCTTGGGATCAACATATATTATAAGTGAAAGAAAGAGAGGTTTCTCCGTGGAGGTTCTGCTCATGCTTGGAGGAATGCTCGACTGTGCGTTGGGTTGGAAGGCGGGACTTCCTCGGTTGTGCAGCCGGCAACGTCGTGGAGGGCTTCGGGCGCCCAATTCAATTTTCACGCGATTTAGCAGGCCGCACGTCAGCGCCATCGTCGGGTGGGATTTATTCCCAGTACGATTTTCCCAAGCGGAAGATCTCAACGGTCATGCGGGAACAGAGCAGAGGCTTTTTAATTTCTTAGGAGTCGCTCGAAAAATCGTTCCTGACAGCAGCCCGGGCTTTCAATCATGCCGAGATCACATGGAGGATTTCCCATGATACCCATAGGCAAAGGAAGCCCCGGGGCTGATCGGTTCTCTGCTCAGGCGATTTTTTCGAGCGACTCCTAAAAAGTGTCCCGGTTCTTTTTACTCCCATCGTTCACCTCATGTTGCAAGGATTTTCTCATGAAAAAACATCTATTCTGGACGGGTTTGTTATTAACTCTCCTTACTGCACACGCCGCGATGGCGCAATCTACATGGACCGGCACGAATTCGTCCCTCTGGAACGACTCCCTGAATTGGATTGGCGGGATTCCGACGGATTACAGCATCATCTATTTCGATTCCAACAGTACGACCAACCTGAATACCTACAACGACTTGAGTTCGTTGATGCCTTCGGCGATTTACTTGAATGATCCCGCCGGCGACGTCTCGATCAGCGGAAATCCGCTTGGTCTGTCGTATGGGATCGATCTCTCCAACGCCACGCACGATCTGACTGTAAATTCGGATCTCACGTTGCTCTATTCCAACTATTGGAACGTCGCCGCCGGCCGCACCGTGACCAGTTCAGGAGTACTCGACGCGTCCTACGACTATACCGATTTTGAAAAGCAGGGCCTCGGCTCGGTCGTCTTCAGCAACATCGGCAACACCAACGTTCTCAGCAAGGGAGATTTCATCATCCGGGAGGGAACCGTCGATTTCAACGGCGGCACCGGCTCGAAGCACACCCTCCAAAAGAAAGATTCTTCCACGTTCGGTTCGCTCCAGATCGGCACGGCCTACAGCACCGACACGGCCGTCCTCAAAATCGATTCCGGCACGGTCGATGCCCTTAGCTACCTGTCGATCGCGGGCGCCGACGGACCGGCCGACGTCGATGGGAAGCTCATCATGACCGGCGGCACCCTGAGCCTAGGGTCGGGACGGGCTACAGGGACGGGGGGAGCCGCCGGCGCCAAGGCGGTCATCGAAATGTCCGGTGATGCCTACTGGGTCTCTTCCTATGGCAGCACGGCGGGCGCCGCCATCTCGAGCTTCTCGAGCGCCGCCGGCAGCGTCACAGACATGACCATGCACAACAGCGCCACGCTCTATCAGCAAGGCGGTTTCTACATCGGCGGCAGCGGCGCCGTCAACCTCACCATGGATGGCGACACCGTCTTCCGGGGGAGGAGAAGCATGATCTTCGCCTCGGCGCCCACTTCCTCGGCGATACTCAATCTTTCGGGCAATGCCCTGGTGGAATCGTTAAACGCTGATTCCACTAACGCCATCGTTTTCGGCGATACAGGCGGCACCTGCAAAGTGACCCTCAGCGAGTCGGCCACCCTCAAATCGCAGGCCGGCCAATTGATGGTCGTGGGCGCAACCAATGGTTGCATGTCCCAGATCTATGTGAACGGCGGGACCATGTTGGTGGGCGGCCTGTCGGTGGGGAGAATGCGTTCGGGCAGCGGCATTATGGAAGCCCGGGGCGCCATCTATCAGACGGCCGGTACGGTCGTCTCCCAAAACGCCGTCGGAAGTCCAAAAATTTGGCGCATCGGGGGAGACAAAACCATTACCAGCACCAGTGACGTCGCCCGACAAAACAACTCCGTTTACGGCTACTACGGCCTCTCCGGCACCGGATCGGTCGATCTGCACGCCGACGATCTCATCGTCGGCGACGGCTGCACCGGCGTGGTCGATCAATCGGGCGGCGCCTTTACGACCGCCGGCAACGTCTATCTCGCCGAAATCTCGCAACTTTACCATACCACGACCGACACCCTGGGCGCTTCGGCGGGCTACGGCGAACTGAATGTCGTCGGCGGCACGTTCGACTTTACCGATCCTGCGAAGGAGTTCGTCGTCAGCGTTATTCGGCCGAAGACCTACCTGTCCGGCGGCAGTCCCATCACTACTTACTACCAAGGCCGGGGCGTCCTGAATGTTGGAGGAACCGGCGTGGTCACGACGGCCGCCCCGATCACCGTCGCTAAAGACGCGGAGGGCGGAGCTCCGGACGTGGCCGATTACAGGGCGATCATCAACCTCGGCATCGCCGGCAATCCCGGCGGAACCCTCAACACCCCCGGCATCCAAGTGAACTACGCCGGCGGCAATGGAACGCTCAATTTCCACGGCGGCACGCTGGTCGCCACCGCCGATAACACGGATTTCGTCCATGCCGGCACCCGGATCTGGAGCGATGGCGCCACGATCGACACCAACGGCCATGACGTGACCATGAGCAACGGCATTGCCGTCCCCGCGGGGAACGGCATCGAATCCGTTGAAATCCTCGACGGCGGGGCCGGCTACGTCGGCGCGCCCTTCCTCGTGTTCTACGGCGGCTACGGTGCCACCGGTTATCCCGTCATGGTGGACGACGGCACGGGCACGGGAGGTCTGAAGATCGACCACATCGTCATCACGAACCCGGGCATTAACTACAATTCCTCGCCCACGATCGCGATCGCCGGCAGTGCCACGACGCCCGCAACCGTAGGAACTATTGCCGTCAACTCGGGCAACGAGGGCGGCGGTCTCGACAAGATCGGCGACGGCACGCTCACCTTCGCCTCGCCGGAAGACTACAACTCGATCTGCCGAGGGGTGTTCAACCTGAAGCAGGGCACCGTCGTCTTCAACGGCGGCGCGACCTCGAAGTACGTGATTGCGGACGCCACGTTGGCGGGCGTGAAAGGCCGGATCAACGTCGGCGACAGCACCAGCCTGGAATCGACGACCCTGCAAGTCGATTCCGGATACATCACCACGAATTCCAATGCCGAGTTCTACCTTGGCGCCGGTGAAGGAGCGAGCGGCATCGAAGCGCGGTTGTTTATGACCGGCGGGACCCTGGAAGTCCGGAGGACGTACACCGGCGCCGCCACCGACGTCAGCGCGGTGATCCAGATGTCCGGCACAGCCAATTTTGTGTCCTCCTACTCCAGCACGTCGAACCAGGCCGTCAGTACCTTCTCGAGCGCGGCCGGCAGCAGCCTCGATATAACCATGCATGACAGCGCCTACCTCTACCAGCAAGGCGGTTTCTATGTCGGCGGCAGCGGCGACGTCAACCTGACCATGGACGGCGACACGACCTTTATTGGAAAAAGGACGACGTACTTCGCATCGGGAACCTCCTCGAACGTGACCCTCGATCTCTCGGGCAACGCCCTAGTGGAATCGTTAAAATGGGATTCCAACAGTATCCTGGTCCTAGGCCAGATGGGTCAGTTTAAGGCGACCCTTGCAGAATCGGCCACGATCCGATCTCAGGCCGGCCAAATGATTTACGTGGGCTACACCGAAGGCGGCCGCGGCCGGATCTACATGAACGGCGGCTCCCTCCAGGCGGGCGGACTCTCTCTCGGACGGCTACGATCGGGAGGCATGAACGGCCAAGGCGCCATCTACCAGACGGCCGGCGTGGCCGTCTCCCAGAACGACGTCGGCAGCCCCGGCGCGTGGCGGCTCGGCGGCGATGACACCTACACCGACACCAGCGACGTCGCGCGGCAAGGCTCCGGCGTGTACGGATACTACGCCCTTTCCGGGACCGGCTCGGTCGATTTACACGCCGACGACCTCTACGTCGGCGACGGCGGCACGGGCGTGATCGACCAGTCGGGCGGCAGCTTCACCACCGCCGGCAATGTCTATCTCGGATACGTCTCGCAACTCTATCACAGTTCAAGCGACACCTTGGGCGGTTCGGCGGGCGCCGGCGACCTGAACGTCACCGCGGGCACGTTCACGACCACTGATCCTTCCAAGGAATTCGTCGTCAGCGCGACGCGGCCGAAAACCTATAT